>CAZVLY010000001.1:0-23404 GCA_964628175.1 uncultured Piscinibacter sp.
CTCGCCGCGCGGCTTGTCGGAGTCGCCGTAGCCGCGCAGGTCGGGCAGCACGATGCGGTAGTGCGGCGCCAGCCGCTGCGCGACGCGGTGCCACATCGCATGCGTCTGCGGGAAGCCGTGCAGCATCAGCAGCGCCGGCGCGTCGGCGCGGCCGCCGATGCGCGCGTGCAGCTGCAGGCCGCCGACCTCGTGGAAGCCGGCCGTGAAGCCCTCGAACCAGGCGCTGCTCATGGCGCCAAGCATAGCGGTGCCATGAGCAGCGGCTCAGTCGGCTGCCGGCTGCTGCGAGCGCAGCCAGGTCCAGGCCACGCCGATGCCCACGCTGCCGCCGGTGTTGCGGCGCACCAGCGGGCTGTCGCGGTTGGCCGCGCCGGCCACGCTGTCCAGCCGCGCGAAACCGAACAAGCGCCAGTCGGGCGAGAGCGAGTGCGAGACCGTCAGGCCCAGCCGCGTGGCGAGCAGCCCGGCACGTGCCGCGTAGGCCGGGCGCTCGGCGGTGGCGTAGACCGGGTCGACCGCATAGAAGGTGCGCGCCAGCCGGCGGTCGGCGAACACCAGGCCGGCGCTGGCGCTGTACGACCAGCCGCCCGAGCTGCGCCGCGCGTACTGCAGTTCGGGCTCGAAGCTCATGCCGCGGTGCTGCAGGTCGTCGCCGAGGTCGAACACGCCGCGCAGCGGCAGCTCGAGGCGCCAGCGGCCGGCCCCCGGCGTCGGCGTGCCGCCGTCCAGCCGCCAGACCAGGCGCGGGCCGAACTCGACCAGCGTGCCCAGGTCGGGCATGCCGCGGCGGGCCTCAATGTCGTCGGAGCGCGCGCCGAAGGCACCGGACACACCGATGTCCACCTCGAAGGCCGGCTGCTTCACCGCGCGCAGCCCGGCGCCGCCGCGGTCCACGCGCAGGAACTCGCCGCGGTACAGCGCATAGGGCAGGGCGATGCCGCGATTGACCTGCTCGTCCGCGCCCGGGTAGGCCTGCTGGCTCACCGCGAAGGCGCCGGCGCCGATCTCCCACAGCGGCTCGGCGGTCTGGGCCGGGGCGGCCGTGGTGGCAAAGGCCGCGGACAGGGCGGCGAAGGTCGAGCGCATGGGGTACTCCTGTGGATCCAGCGTGCGACGGTAACCCAGGAGCGCAAGCCCCCGGGCCATGCGGCGATTGACTTAGCATCGCCCGCATGTCGCTGCGCTCGCTGACCGTCGCCGTGCTGGCTACCGCGCTTTGTGCCGGCGCCTGGGCCTTCGACCTGCAGGGCCACCGCGGGGCGCGCGGCCTGGCGCCGGAGAACACGCTGGCCGCCTTCGAGCGTGCGCTGGAGATCGGCGTCGGTACGCTCGAGACCGACCTGCACCTCAGCGCCGACGGCATCCTGGTGCTCAGCCACGACCCACGCCTCCATGCCGACCTGGCGCGCGATGCGCAGGGCGCATGGGTGAAAGCGCCCGGGCCGTTGCTGCGCGATCTGACGCTGGCGCAGATCCAGGCCTACGACGTCGGCCGGCTGCAACCCGGCTCGGCCTATGCGCGTGGCTTTCCCCTGCAGCAGCCGGTGGATGGGCAACGCATCCCGACCCTGGCCGCGCTGTTCCAGAAGGTGCGTGAACTCGGCGCCGACGGCGTGCGCTTCAACCTCGAGATCAAGATGAATCCGCACCGGCCCGAGGAAACGCCGGCTTTCGAACAGATCGTCGATGCGCTGCTGGCCTTGGTGAAGCAGGCCGGCATGGAAGGGCGAGTCACGGTCCAGGGCTTCGACTGGCGTGCGCTGCAACGCGTGCAGCAGCGCGCGCCGGGCCTGCCCACTGCCTACCTGTCGGCGCAGACGCCGCGCTTCGACACCATCGCCGACGGCGCGTGGACCGCCGGCTTTCGCCTGGCCGAGCACGGCACGCTGCCGAAGATGGTGAAGGCGGCCGGCGGCACGATCTGGTCGCCGAACGCCTACGACCTGAGTGCCCGCCTCGTCGACGAGGCCCACGCGCTCGGCCTGCAGGTGATCCCGTGGACGGTCAACGAGAACTCCGACATGGAGCGCCTGATCGGCTGGGGCGTCGATGGCCTGATCACCGACTACCCGGACCGCGCCCGCGCGGTGATGCGCGCGCGCGGCCTGCCCCTGCCGAAGGGGCTGAAGAACTGATCAGGCGGCGGCGCGCTGCCCGGCGCCCGCGATGCGGTCGAGCGCCGCTTCGAGGTTCTGCACCGTGCGGTCGATGTGCTGCAGCTTCTCCAGGCCGAACAGGCCGAGGCGGAAGGTCTTGAAGTCGGGGCCTTCGTCGCACTGCAGCGGCACGCCCGAGGCCGACTGCAGGCCTTCGGCGAGGAAACTCTTGCCGCTTTGCAGGCCGTCGTCGGTGGTATAGCTGACCACCACGCCGGCGGCCTGGAAGCCCTCGGCCGCCACGCTCGGGAAGCCGCGCCGCACCAGCGCCGCGCGCACCTTGCGGCCGAGCTCGAGCTGCGCCGCGCGCAGCTTCTCGAAGCCCAGCGCCTTCGTCTCCAGCATCACGTCGCGGGTGCGCGTCAGCGCATCGGTCGGCATGGTGGTGTGGTACATGTGCGCGCCGCTCTCGTAGGTCTCCATGATCTGCAGCCACTTGCGCAGGTCGATGGCGAAGCTGGTGCTGGTGGTGGCGTCGATCGCGGTGCGGGCGCGCTCGCTGAGCATCACGAAGGCGCAGCAGGGCGAGCCGGTCCAGCCCTTTTGCGGCGCGCTGATGACCACGTCGACGCCGGTGGCCTTCATGTCCACCCACAGCGCGCCGGAGGCGATGCAGTCGAGCACGAACAGGCCGCCGACCTCGTGCGCGGCGTCGGCCACGGCCTTCAGGTAATCGTCGGGCAGCACCAGGCCGGCGGAGGTCTCGACGTGCGGCGCGAACACGACCGCCGGCTTCTCGCGGCGGATGGTGGCCACCACCTCGTCGATCGGCGCCGGCGCGAACGGTTGCTGCCGGCCGGTGCCGGCGGTGCGCGCCTTGAGCACCGTGCTCGACGAGGGGATGCGGCCCATGTCGAAGATCTGCGTCCAGCGGTAGCTGAACCAGCCGTTGCGGATCACCAGCACCGGGCGGTCCGTGGCGAACTGGCGCGCCACCGCCTCCATGCCATAGGTGCCGCTGCCCGGCACGACGACGGCCGAGCGCGCGTTGTAGACCTCCTTGAGCACGCCGGAGATGTCCCGCATCACCCCCTGGAACTTGCGCGACATGTGGTTGACCGCGCGGTCGGTGTAGACCACCGAGTACTCGAGCAGGCCATCGGGGTCGACGTCGGGCAGCAATCCGGGCATGAGGGTCTCCGTGCGCAGGGGGCGCTTTTCGCTCTTGGGGCCGAAAGCTTAGCACCGTGCGCCGGGCGACGCCGCCGGGCAGGCCATGCTCAGCCGGCGCGCGCGCTCAGCCCGAGGCCCGGGCTGCACATCAGCTTCTCGATGTCGATGAGCAGCAGCATGCGCTCGTTCAAGGTGGCGATGGCCAGCAGCAGGTCGGCGGCGATGCCGCTGCCGATGCCGGGCACCGGGCGCAGTTGTTCCGGCGCGAGGCCCACGACGTCGCTGACGCCGTCGACCACCAGGCCGAACACGCGCTGCCCGACCTTCAGCACGATGACCACCGTGCTGTCGTCGAAGGACGCATTCGCCAGGCCGAGCTGCAGGCGCATGTCGACGACCGGCACGATCTCGCCGCGCAGGTTCAGCACGCCCAGCACCTGCGGCGAGGCCTGCGCGATCCGCGTCGGGGTTTCGTAGGAGCGCACTTCCTGCACCTGCAGGATGTCGATGCCGTAGTCCTCGGCGCCGATGCGGAAGGTGAGGCACTCGCGGGGGCCGTGCGCCTGGGCGACGGCCTGCAATTCAATGGCGGTGGTGGCGGACATGCTGATCTTTCAGAGGCTGTGGGCGGCTCAGAAGGTTTCCCAGTCGCCGTTGCTGCCGTTGCGCACGGCTGGCGTGGTGGTCGCGGCGGGGGCCGCGCCCGGCGCCTTGGCGCCGAAGGCCGGGCGCACCACGTTGCGGGCGCGGTTCGGGCCGCGGCGCTCGACGAAGGCGGTCGGGGCGGGTGCGGGCCGCTGCGCTGCCGCGGCCGGCGCAGCGCCGGTCGCGGACGCCGCCGCGGCGGTCTCGCCGGCAGACAGCCGGAACACCGCCACGGCCTGCACCAGCCGGTCGGCCTGGGCCCGAAGGCTCTCGGCCGCGGCTGCGCTTTCCTCCACGAGCGCGGCGTTCTGCTGCGTGGTCTGGTCGAGCTGGCCGACGGCCTCGCCGATCTGCGCCACGCCGGCGCTCTGCTCGGTGCTGGCGCTGCTGATCTCGCCCATGATCACCGAGACGCGCTCGATCGCCTGCACGATCTCGGTCATCGTCGAGCCGGCCTCGTCGACCAGCTGGGTGCCCTGCGCCACGCGCTCCACGCTGTCCTGGATCAGCGTCTTGATCTGCTTGGCCGCCTCGGCGCTGCGCTGGGCGAGCACACGGACCTCGCTGGCGACGACCGCGAAGCCGCGGCCCTGGTCGCCGGCGCGCGCCGCTTCGACGGCGGCGTTCAGCGCGAGGATGTTGGTCTGGAAGGCGATGCCGTCGATCACCGAGATGATGTCGGAGATCTTCTTCGAACTGTCGTTGATCTCCTTCATGGTGCCGACCACGCGGCCGACGACGTCGCCGCCCCGGGTGGCCACGCTGGCCGCGCCGGCGGAGAGTTCGTTGGCCTGGCGGGCGTTGTCGGCGTTCTGGCGCACCGTGGAGGCGAGTTCCTCCATCGACGCGGCGGTCTCCTCCAGTGCGCTGGCCTGCTCTTCGGTGCGCTGGCTCAGGTCGAGGTTGCCCTGGGCGATCTGCGTCGAGGCGCTGGCCACGCCGTCGGCGTTCTGGCGCACGTCGGACACCACCCGCAGCAGGCTGTCACGCATGGCCGACAGCGAGGCCATCAGGCTGCTGCGGTCGCCCGGCTTCAGGGCGATGTGCACGCTCAGGTCGCCGCGCGCCACGCTGTCGACCAGCGCGGCCGCTTCGCCCGGCTCGGCCCCGAGCTGGCGGCTGATGCCGCGCACGATGAAGAACGCGAAGGCGACGCCGAAGAGCAGCCCGCCGAGGATGGCCGCGAGGCTGATCGCACGCAGCGTCGAAAAGCGCGCCGCGGCGGCCTCGTACTCCTGCCGGGCCACCTGCACCTGCAGATCCATCAGCGCCTCGAGCTGCTTGTCGACTTCGGCGTACAGCGGCCGGATGGCGGCGGCCTCCAGACGCCTGGCCTCGGCCAGGTCGCCCTGGCGCAGCGCGGCCAGCGTCGGGCGCAGCGCCTGCTCGGCGTAGCGCGAGCGGGCCACGGTGAAGGCGTGCGCCAGATCCTTCTCTTCGGGGGTCAGGAAGGTCGCCATGTAGGCGGCCCACTGCTTGCTGATCTTGGCGCTGTTGTTCTCCACCTCGCCGGCGACCTTCGCCAGGTGGGCCGGGCTCGGGTCGATCAGGGCCAGTTCGATGGCGATCTGCGAGAGCAGCTGGTGGTGCTGCACGTCGCCGAGCTGGGCCAGCGGCACCGTGCGGTCCTCATAGACCGACTTCAGCGAATCGTTGGACTGGTGGGTGCCCCACAGCCCGAGCACGCCGATGGCGGCGAGCAGCGTGCACAGCATCCCGGTGAGGATGGCCAGCCGCGTCGAGATCTTCAGCTTGTTCATGGTCTCTCCAAGAGAGGCAGTCCAGGCGGGCTGCCGAATTCGATGGAGAGATGATAATTCTGAAAGTGATACTGATATCAGATTGAACGCAGAATTCGCGTGCGCTTTGTCACTTCTTCTCTCGCTCTCTTGCCGGATCAGCCGGCGGCCGCGAGATGGGCGCGCAGCTGCTGCCACAGCGGCGTGGCCGAGGCCCAATCGGCCACGGCGGCGGCGTCTTCGAGTGCCCGCGCCGTGGCCCCGGCGCCCGGGTGGCCGAGCGTGCTCAGCACGCTCTTGAGGCTGTGCGCCAAGCGGCGCAGTGCGGGCGCATCGCCGCCGGCGACGGCCGCATCGCCGCTGCGCAGATCGGCGGCAAACTGGGCCCGGCAGCTGGCGCGAAAGGCGATGAACAAGGCCCGTTCTCCGCCGAAGTGGCGCTCGATGGCGACCTGCTCGTCGGCGCTCAGGCTGTCGGCATCGGCATCGGCCGCGGCCGGCACTGCCGGCGGCGCGGCGGATGCGGTGGCATCCACGGCCTCGCGCACGCAGTCCTCCAGCGCCGTCAGCGAGATCGGCTTGGACAGCTGCCGCCACACATCGAAGCTGTCGAGCTGGGCCTGCATCGCCGCCGTCAGCCCGGCGCTGAACACCGCCACACGCGCCGCGCCGCGCTGGGCCGGGTGATCGGCCAGGTGCTGCAGCAGATCCAGCCCGGTTTCGCCGGGCATCATCAGGTCGGTGATGATCAGGTCGAAGGGGCCCCCGAGCAGCGCCTGGCGGGCGGCGGCGACGCCGGGCGCCTCCACCAGATCGACGTCGAGCTCTTCCAGCGCCAGCGCGACGAAGCGGCGGATCGACGGGTCATCGTCGACCAGCAGCACGCGCGGCCGGGTCATGGCGCGGCGGCGGGGGTGGCA
Source organism: uncultured Piscinibacter sp. (assembly GCA_964628175.1). Taxonomy (GTDB): domain Bacteria; phylum Pseudomonadota; class Gammaproteobacteria; order Burkholderiales; family Burkholderiaceae_C; genus Piscinibacter. The sequence continues at coordinate 6,574 of CAZVLY010000001.1, forward strand.
GCGGCCGGGCCCAGCGCCTCGGCCAGCAGGGCCGGCAGTTCGGCCACCAGCTGCGGCTTGTGCACCACCGGCACGCCCGCCAGTGCGAAGCTGTAGGGCTCGCGCTGGCCGGCGTCCAGCGAGGTGATGACGATCAGCCGGCTGTGCTTGAACTGCGCATGCGAGCGCAGGCTGGTGATCAGCGTGGCGCCGTCGATGCCGGGCAGCAGGATGTCGACCAGCAGCACGTCGGGCTGCAGCGCGCCGGCCATCGCCAGCCCGGCGAAACCTTCGTCGGCGATGTGCAGCTCGACCTGCGGGAACTTCTGCGCGAGCAGCAGGCGCACCAGGTTCTGGTAATGCACCGAGTCCTCGATCAGCAGCACGCGCGGCGCGCGGCGAGAGGAGCCGCGTTGCGCCGCCGCGCCGACCTCGGCGCCGGGCCGGATGCCGGACTGGCGCGACGCCAGCCAGCGCTCGACCGACGCGCGCGAGATGCGCCGGTGCCCGCCGGGGGTCTTCCAGGCCTCGAGTTCGCCGCGATCGACCATCAGCTGCACCGAGCGCACGGCCATGCCGAGCAGGCCGGCCACCTCGATGGTCGTGTAGGGATCGGCGTTGCCGGTCGGATCGGAAGAGGTCATTGTGTAATTTTGCCGGATTCCCCGCCCGGAAGCGAACAGAAGTTAAATGATAAAGATGGTTTGGATGATAATTCCGATCAACGACACCTGACCGGCCCGGCCTCATCATGAAGAAGATCCTGATCGTCGACGACCACGCGGACATCCGCCGCCTCATCCGCATGACGCTGGAGTTCGAGGACTGCGAGATCCGCGAGGCTGCCGATGCGGTCGCCGGCTGGCACACCGCGTTGCAGTTCAAGCCCGACCTCGTGCTGCTGGACGTGATGATGCCCGGCGAGACCCACGGCCTGGACCTGTGCCTGGCGCTGAAGGTGGAGCCGACGCTGGCCGCCACGCGGGTGATCATGCTGTCCGCCCGCGGCACCCATGCCGACCGCGACGCCGGACTGCGCGCCGGCGCCGATGCCTACCTCGTCAAGCCCTTCAGCCCGATGCAGCTGCTCGCGCTTGTCGACGCCGAAACGGTGGCGGCATGAAGCGCGACACGCTCCCTGCCCTCTTCGACGAGGGCCCCGTGCCCCAGGCGAACTGCTTCGGCGACGCCGCCGCGGCGCAGATGGAGCGCATGGTGCTCGACTTCGGCCGCATGTACCAGGAGCGCAACGAGGCCCTGCAGGAGGTGGCCCGCGCCCACCACGACGCGCTGCTGCGCCTGTCGCGCGCCGCCGAATACCGTGACGACGACACCGGCGTGCACATCGTGCGCATCGGCTACCTCGCCTGGGCGCTGGCCCTGCGCCTGGGCCAGCGCAGCGCCTACGCCGCGCTGCTGCGCAAGGCCGCGCCGATGCACGACATCGGCAAGATCGGCATGCCCGACGGCGTGCTGAAGAAGCCCGGCGGCTTCACGCCCGAGGAGCGCGCGGTGATGAACCAGCACCCGGCGATCGGCGCCGAGATCCTCGGCCGCTCGCGCATCCCGCTGTTCCAGCTCGCCGCCGAAGTGGCGCTGTCGCACCACGAGCGCTGGGACGGCACCGGCTACCCGAACCGCCTGGCCGGCGAGGCGATCCCGCTGTCGGGCCGCATCGTCGCGGTGGTCGACTTCTTCGACGCGCTGACCATGGACCGCTGCTACCGCCCGGCCTTCAGCGATGCCAAGGCCACCGAGATGCTCCGTGCGGAACGCGGCCGGGCCTTCGACCCGCGCGTGGTCGACTGCTTCCTCGAGAACATCACCGACATGATCGAGTTGCGCGACAGCGTGACCCGCAACCGCCTCGATTTCGAGGACCTCACGCAGGATGTGCCGCTGCGCATCGTGCCGCGTGACGCACACTGAAAGCCCAAGACATGAAGACCACCTCCCTGATCAAGACTTCGCTGGCCGCGATCGGCCTGACGCTGGGCGCCGCCGGGGCGCAAGCCGGCCCGGTGCTCGATCGCGTCAAGGCGGCGCAGTCGGTGCGCGTGTGCATCTGGCCCGACTATTACGGCGTGACCTTCCGCAACCCGCGCACCCAGCAGCTCGCGGGCATCGACGTCGATCTCTCGAGCGAATTCGTCCGCGACCTGAAGGCGAAGATCGAGTACGTCGAGACCTCGTTCCCGAAGCTGGTCGACGACCTGAAGGCCGACCGCTGCGACATCGCGATGTTCGCCGTCGCCGTGCTGCCGGCACGCGCCGCGCAGCTGGCCTTCAGCAAGCCCTACCTGCAAAGCGACATCTACGGCATCACGACGAAGAGCAACCGCGTGGTCCGCGAATGGGCCGACATCGACAAGCCCGGCGTGCAGGTGGCCGTGCAGGCCGGCACCTTCATGGAGCCGGTGATGGCCGCCGCGCTCAAGCAGGCCACGATGGTGGTGGTCAAGCCGCCGGCCACGCGCGAGCGCGAGCTCGAGTCCGGCCGCGTCGACGTGTTCATGACCGACTATCCCTACAGCCGGCGCCTGCTCGACAACGCCGACTGGGCCACGCTGGTGTCGCCGCCCAAGCCTTTCCACGTGCTGCCCTATGCCTACGCCGTGAAGCAGGGCGACGAGGCCTGGCTGGCGCTGGTCGACGAGTTCGTCGCGCGCATCAAGCGCGACGGGCGCCTGGAGGCCGCCGCGAAGCGGCACGGCCTGGCGCCGATCGCCGTGCTGCAGCCCTGAACGAGCGCCTGCCGTGAAGCAACGCGCCAGCGACGTCCGCCCGCCCGCCGACTTCTGGCAGGCCAGCCGCGCCGTGCCCTGGGTGGGCGTGCTGCTGGCCCTGCTCATCCTCGGCGCGACGGCCTGGCTCGGCTGGGCCGCGTACCGCGAGAAGGTCGAGACGCAGCGCTCGCGCGTCGAGTTGCTGGCGCGCGTGCTGGAAGACCATGCCACCCGCACCGTCGAGACCACCGCGATCGCGCTGGGCTCGCTGTCGGAGCTGATTGCCACGCAGTCCTCCGGCGCCGTCGCCGAGGTGGGCCCGCTGCTCAGCCAGGCGCTGGTCGGCCTGCCCTTCCTGCGCAGCCTGGCGGTCGTCGACGCCCAGGGGCAGGTGCTCACCACCACCGCCGGGCGGGACTTCGGCCGAATGGTCGACGCTCGCGTGCTCGGCCCCTGGCCGGCAGCCGATCGCGAGCGGCTCGGCGGCTTCGTCGCCGGGCGCAGCCTGGCCGACCTGGCGACCAGCGGCTCGGCCGCACCCGGCGGCGTCGGCTTCATCCCGCTGCTGCGCGGCATCGCGCTGCGCGATGGCGCGGTCGTGTCGGTGGTCGCGCTGATCAACCCCGATGCCTTCTCCAACCAGCAGCAGTTGACGCTGGACCACGCACTCAGCGGCGCGCTGCTCACCAGCTTCGAAGGGACGGTGCTGGCCACCACGGCGTCGGTGCGCCAGGCGCCGGGATCGCGGCTGCAGGATCACCCGGTGTACCGCGACTACCTGCCCGCGCGGGAACACGGCAGCTATGTCGGTCGCGGCGTGCGCGACGACGCGCAGCTCGTCGCCTTCCGCGTGTCGCGTTCGCGCCCGCTGGTGCTGCTGGTCGAGCACCCGATGGCCGACGTGCGCGCCGCCTGGTGGGCCGGCCTGCGCAGCTTCGTGGCGCTCGCGGCGGTGCTGCTCGTCTTCGTGGCCGCGATGACGCTGACCGCCTGGCGCAGCCTGCGTGCACGCGAGGCGACACGCGAGCTGCTCGACCAGGCGCAAGCCGAGGTGGCGCTTCGCGAACGCGAGCTGAGCGTGACGATCAAGAGCGTGCAGGACCTGATCTTCCGCACCGACCAGCACGGGGCGATCACCTTCGTCAATGAACGGTGGCTGGCCATCGGCGGCAACACTGCGAAATCCGTCCTCGGACGCCCGCTGCACGAGCTGGTGCTGCCGGAACAACGTGACGCGGTGCGTGCGCTGTTCTCCGCCGACACGCGGCTGGCGGTGCGCCATGCGCAGGCCACCGTGCCGGGCGAGGGCGTCGCCCGCGCGCGGCACTTCGACGTGGCCGTGGTGCCCTTGATGCGCAAGGACCGCATCGTCGGCTTCGCCGGCAGCGCGGCCGACGTGACCGGCCGCGTCGTCGCGCAGCAGAAGCTGCAGACGCAGTTGCGCATCTCGGCACTGATGCTCGAGATCAGCCCGCTGCCACTGTCGATGCTCGACACCCTGGGCCGCTACCTGAGCGTGAACCAGGCCTGGGAAGACTTCACCGGCCGGCGCCGCGAGGACGTCATCGGCCAGGCCGCGGCGAGCTACCTGCCGCCGGAGGAGGCGGCGATGCACTCGGCGCGCGACCGTGAGCTGCTGGCCAGCGGCGGGCGCGCCAGCTACGAGGCACGCGTGATGCACCGCGACGGCTCGCGGCGCGACGTCATGCTGATCAAGGTGGCGGTGCCGGGCGACGATGGCGGCCCGTCCGGCATCCTGACGGTGCTGATGGACGTGAGCGAGTTCCGCGCCGCCGAGCGCGCGACGCGCGACGCGCGCGACGTGGCCGAGGAGGCCTCGCGCGCGAAGACCGAGTTCATCGCCAACATCAGCCACGAGCTGCGCACGCCGCTGCAGTCCATCCTCGGCTTCTCCGAGCTGGGCATGGTCCGCGGGCGCCAGCACGAGAAGCTGGCGTCGATGTTCACCGACATCCACAACTCCGGCCAGCGCATGCTCGCCCTCGTCAACGACCTGCTCGACGTGTCGAAGATCGAGAGCACGGTGGGCACCTTCCACCTCGAGCGCACCGACCTGCGCACGCTGGTGCGCGAGGTCGCGCGCGAGATCGACCCGCTGCTCGCCGGCCGGCAGCTGACGCTGGCGCTGACCCTGTCGGAGCTGCCGCTGGTGGCCAAGGTCGACCCCATGCGCTTCCAGCAGGTGGTCCGCAACGTGATCGCCAACGCGATCAAGTTCTCGCCCTTCCACGGGCGCATCGACGTCAGCGGCGAGACCACGGCCGCGGGCGAGATCCACCTTGCGGTGCGCGACCAGGGCCCGGGCATCCCGCCGGCCGAGATCGAGCGCGTGTTCGAGGCCTTCGTACAGTCCAGCCAGACGAAGGACGGCTCGGGCGGCACCGGCCTGGGCCTGGCGATCTGCCGCAAGATCCTCGAGGCGCACGGCGGGCGCATCCACGCCGAGAACCTGGCCGGCGGCGGCACGGCCTTCCACATCCACGTGCCGGCGCGCGGCAGCGTCGAGACGGCACCGATGCCGCTGTAGGCGGCCGCCGTTTCCGAGTTCACGCGGACTTCACGCCGGCTTCGTCGTGCCATCGCGCGGCATGGCCACAGTGCAGGGCATGCCCTCGCACCTCGATCGCCTCTGCTTCGAACTGCGCGCCAACGCGCTGCGCCTGCGCCGCGGCCTGGCCGACTGGCTGCATGAGCGCCGCGGCGACGCGCCGCCAAGCCTGCCGGACGACCTGCCGGTCGATGCGCCGCAGGATCGTTTCGCCTTCGTGCTCGCCGAGAACGAATCGCCGCTGTGGACGCAGCGCAGCGCCGAGGAATGGCCGCTGACCGCCGGCAAGGTGCACAACCTGCGCCTGGCCGCCGCGCGCCTGGATGGCCTCGTGGTGCGTGCCGGCCAGGTGTTCAGCTTCTGGCATGCGGTGGGCCGCGCCACACGGCGCCGCGGCTTCGTGGCCGGGCGCGAATTGCGCGAGGGCTGCCTGGTGGCGCGCACCGGCGGCGGGCTGTGCCAGCTTTCCAATGCGCTGTACGCGACGGCGCTCGATGCTGGCGCGGGCATCGTCGAGCGCCACGGGCATTCGCAGATCGTGCCGGGGTCGGCGGCCGAGCGGGGCCGCGATGCCACCGTGTTCTGGAACTACCTCGACCTGCGCTTTCGCCTGCCGGTGCCTTTCGAGATCGAGGCGCGGCTGGACGCGCAGCGCCTGGTGGTGCGCCTGCGCGGCCTGTCGCCCTTGCGGCGCAGCCGCGCGATGCTGCCCTTGCCGCCGCTGCAGTCACTGCGCGGTGGGCCCTGCCACGGCGAGCCGCACGACTGCCTGGCCTGCGTGCAACAGCGCTGCGTCGAGCGCATCGAGCCGGTGGCCGGCGTGGGGCGCACGGCCACGCTGCAGCTCGAGGCGCCGTCCGTGCTCGAGCGTTGCTTCGGCGCCGGTCGCGACGCCGATGCGCAGGCGCGAGACTGGGCGGCTGCGCTCGGCCCGCAGGTCGATGCGCTGGTCGTGCCCATCGATCACGCGGCCGCCTTGCAGCGTTGCGGCGCGCTGGGCGGGCGGCGCGTCACGGTCGTGGTGAAGCGGCTGCCGCTGGCCCTGCAGCGCGGCCGCGGGCAGCCGATCACGCCGCGCGCCGCCGCCGAGCAGGCCGCGCTGCACGGTGCGCAGCGCCTGGTCACGGCCTGCCCCGAGCTGGCCACGAAGCTGCGGCGCCACTTCAGCGCGCCGGTCGAACTGCAGCCCGAGGCCGCCGCTATACTCGCCGCTCAGCGCTGATTTGTTCCGGCTTGCGAGCGCTTTATAAGTACCGCTAAAGACAGGACGCCCACCCGGTGTTCCGCTTTCGCGGCGCCGGGTGTTTTCTTTGGGGCGTCATGGGATCGCTGGGCCACGTCCAACCGCAATCGATGACTTTCGACGAGCCGCTGCCGCTGCAAAGCGGCGCGAAGCTCGCGAACTACACGATCGTCTACGAGACCTACGGCACGCTGAATGCCGAGCGCAGCAACGCCGTGCTGGTGTGCCACGCGCTGAACGCCTCGCACCATGTCGCCGGCACCTACGCCGACCAGCCGAAGAGCGAAGGCTGGTGGGACAACCTGGTGGGCCCCGGCAAGCCGCTGGACACCGAGCGCTTCTTCGTCATCGGCGTCAACAACCCCGGCTCCTGTTTCGGCTCCACCGGGCCGATGCACGTGAACCCGGCCACCGGCCGCATCTACGGCGCCGACTTCCCGGTGGTCACGGTGGAGGACTGGGTCGACGCGCAGGCGCGCCTGCTCGACCGGCTGGGCATCCGGCAGCTCGCTGCGGTGCTCGGCGGCAGCCTGGGCGGCATGCAGGCGCTGAGCTGGTCGCTGCGCTACCCCGACCGCCTGCGCCAGTGCATCGCGGTGGCCACCGCGCCCAACCTGTCAGCGCAGAACATCGCCTTCAACGAGGTCGCGCGGCGCGCCATCATCACCGATCCCGAGTTCCACGGCGGCCACTTCTACGCGCACGGCGTGGTACCCAAGCGCGGCCTGCGCGTGGCCCGCATGATCGGCCACATCACCTACCTGTCCGACGACGCGATGGAGCAGAAGTTCGGCCGCAACCTGCGCGCCGCCGAGCTGGGCTACTCGACGCAGGAGATCGAGTTCGAGATCGAGAGCTACCTGCGCCACCAGGGCGACAAGTTCAGCGAGTACTTCGACGCCAACACCTACCTGCTGATCACCCGCGCGCTCGACTACTTCGACCCGGCGCGGGCCTTCGGCGGCGACCTCACGCGCGCCTTTGCCGGCGCGACCTGCCGCTTCCAGCTGGTCAGCTTCACCACCGACTGGCGCTTCTCGCCGGCGCGCTCGCGCGAGATCGTCAAGGCGCTGCTCGACAACCGGCACCGCGTCAGCTACGCCGAGATCGCCGCGCCGCATGGCCACGATGCCTTCCTGCTCGAGGACCCGCGCTACCACGGGGTGCTGCGCGCCTGCTTCGACAACCTGGCCAAGGAGCTGTCGTGAGCGAGCGGAAGGACATGGAGCTGATCGCCGAGCTGGTGCCGAAGGGCTCGCGCGTGCTCGACCTCGGCTGCGGCCGCGGCGAGCTGCTCGCCCACCTGCAGGCGCACCGCGGCTGCACCGGCTACGGCATCGAGATCGACGACGAGAACGTGCTCGCCTGCACGCAGCGCGGCGTCAACGTCATCCAGCTCAACCTCGAAGAGGGCCTGGCGATCTTCGAGGACAAGAGCTTCGACGTCGTGCTGCAGCTCGACACCCTGCAGCACCTGCGCAACACCGAGAAGATGCTGCGCGAGACGGCGCGCGTGGGCCGCATCGGCGTGGTCAGCTTCCCGAACTTCGCGCACTGGCCGAACCGCCTGCGCGTGGCCAGCGGGCGCATGCCGGTGACCAAGGCGCTGCCCTACGAGTGGTACGACACGCCGAACATCCGCGTGGGCACCTACGCCGACTTCGAGGTGCTGGCGCGCAAGGACGGCCTGACCATCCTCGACTCCTTCGGCATCCAGGCCGGCGAGATCGTGCGCACCTGGCCCAACCTGCTGGCGAGCGTGGCCGTTTTCAAGTTCGAGCGAGGCTGAGCGAAAAAACGTATCCTGCGCGCTCCCCGAAGAACACCCAGGAGAAGCGCATGATGATCCGTTCGATCGCGTTGGCCGCCGCCGTGCTGATGGCCCCGCTGGCGCAGGCCGGCGCACCGCAGGTGCAGACGCAGGCCCCTGGCTACTACCGCATGATGCTCGGCGACTTCGAGGTCACCGCGCTGTCCGACGGCACCGTCGGCCTGCACGTCGAGAAGCTGCTGCAGGGCACGACGCCGAAGAAGGTGGAGTCGGCACTGGCCAAGTGGCGCCTGGGCTTGCCGCTCGAGACCTCGGTGAACGGCTACCTCGTGAACACCGGGTCGAAGCTGGTGCTTGTCGACGCCGGCGCCGGCGGCCTGTTCGGCCCGACGCTGGGCAAGCTGGTCGCCAACCTGAAGGCCTCGGGCTACACGCCGGAGCAGGTCGACGAGATCTACATCACCCACATGCACCCGGACCATGTCGGCGGCCTCGCCGCCGACGGCAAGACCGTGTTCCCGAACGCCGTGGTGCGTGCCGACCAGGCCGATGCCGACTTCTGGCTCAGCGCCGCCAACCTGGAGGCCGCGCCGAAGGATTCGAAGGGCTTCTTCCAGGGCGCGCAAGCCTCGCTCAAGCCCTACGTCGACGCCGGCCGCTTCAAGCCCATCAGCGCCGACGAGGAGCTGGTGCCCGGCATCAAGGCGGTCGCCACGCATGGCCACACCAAGGGCCACCGCAACTATGTGGTCGAGAGCAAGGGCCAGAAGCTGGTGCTGTGGGGCGACCTGATGCACGTGGCCGCGGTGCAGTTCCCCACGCCCGCGGTGACGATCGCCTTCGACACCGACCAGAAGGCCGCGCTCGCGCAGCGCCGCAAAGCGTTTGCCGATGCGGCGAAGCAGGGCTACTTCATCGGTGCTTCGCACCTGTCGTTCCCCGGCATCGGGCACCTCAGCGCGCAGGGCGCGGGCTACAGCTTCCAGCCGACGAACTACACCACGTCGCTGAAGAAGTGAGCCCGCGCTGCGGCTTCAGGACAAGGTCCAGCCGCCGCCCAGCGCGCGATACACGGCCACCAGCGCCGACAGGCTGCCCTGCTGCGCCTGCACCAGCGCGTCGCGCGCCGCCAGCAGCGTGCGCTCGGCGTCGAGCACGGTGAGGAAGTCCGACGCGCCGGCCTCGTAGCGCACGCGCGCCAGCCGCGCGGCCTCGGCCGACTCGCGCGCCGCGTTCTCCAGCCGCGCCGCCTGCTGCACGCTGCGCGTGTACTGCGACAGCGCGCCTTCGGTCTCCTCCAGCGCGAGCTGCACCGTCTGCTCCCACTGCACCAGCGCGGCCTGGGCACGCGCCTCGCTCGCGCCGATGCGATAACGCAGACGGCCGAAGTCCAGTGCCGTCCAGCTCAGGCTCGCGCCCAGGTTGGTGTTGCGCCCGGCGGCGTCGAACAGGTCGGCCACGCGCGTGCTGGTGAAGCCCAGCAGCCCGACCAGGCTGATGCGCGGGTAGAGGTCGGCCCGCGCGACGCCCACATTGGCCGTGGCCGCGGCGAGCTGGCGTTCGGCGACGCGGATGTCGGGCCGGCGCTCCAGCAGTCCTTGCGGCGTGCCGGCGGCCAGCGCCTCGGCGTTCGCGGTCGGCAGGCTGGGCATCGGTTTGGTCTCGGCCAGCAGCGCCAGCGTCGCGCGGGGGGTGCGGCCGGCCAGCGTGGCGATGCGCAGCGCGCTGCGCTCGATGGCGCCCTGCAACGCGGGGATCGTCGCCTCGGTGCTCTCCACCAGCGCGTTGGCACGCGCCACGTCCAGCGGCGTGCCGCGCCCGAGGTCGGCACGCGAACGCACGATGCGCTGTGATTCGCGCTGGTTGACGAGCGACTCCTGCGCCACCACGAGACGCTGCTGCAGCGCGCGCAGCGCGAGGTACTGCGTGACCAGCTCGGCGCCGACGAGGCGCTGCGCCGCGGCCACGCCGGCCTCGCCGGCCTGCACCTGCGCCGCCGCCGATTCGCTGGCGCGGCGCGTGCGGCCGAAGAAGTCCAGCTCCCAGTTGAAGCTGGCCGACACGGTGGCGTAGTTGTCGATCGGGAAACCGATCTGATTGCCGCGGCCGGCGCCGGCGCCCAGGCCCAGCGTCGGCAGCCGGCCCGCATCGGCCTCGCCGGCCAGCGCGCGCGCTTCGCGCAGGCGGGCCTGGGCGAGGCGCACGTCGGCGTTGGCGCTCACGGCATCGACCATCAGCGCGTCGAGCACCGGGTCGCCGAAGCCGCGCCAGAACGCCGCGGCCGGCTCGGTGCTGGCCGCGGGCATCACGAAGGCGGGTTCGACGGGGGCGGCCGGTGCGCGGTAGTCCGGCCCGGCAGCGCAGCCGCTCAGGGTGGCCAGCCCGGCCGCCACGGCCAGCGTCATCAGGGACAGGCGCTCACGCATGGTCGCCTCCGTGCATCAGGGCCACGGCCTTGGCGTGCGCGGCGGCGGCGCGCCGCTTCTCGGTGAGCCGGCGCAGCACCACGTAGAACACCGGCGTGAGGAACAGGCCGAAGAAGGTCACGCCCAGCATGCCGGAGAACACCGCGATGCCCATCGCGCGGCGCATCTCGGCGCCCGCGCCGGTGGACAGCACCAGCGGGATCACGCCGGCGATGAAGGCGATCGAGGTCATCAGGATCGGCCGCAGCCGCATGCGCGTGGCGTGCACGATGGCGTGCATCATCTTCTCGCCCTTGTCTTCGAGGTCCTTGGCGAACTCGACGATCAGGATGGCGTTCTTGCACGCCAGGCCGACCAGCACGACCAGCGCGACCTTGGTGAAGATGTTGTTGTCGCCCGGCGCGCCGAGCAGTCCGCTGATCCACACCCCGGCCATGGCCGAGAGGATGCACATCGGCACGATCAGGATGATGGCCAGCGGCAGCGTCCAGCTCTCGTAGGTCGCCGCCAGCACGAGGAACACCAGCAGCACGCACAGCGGGAAGATCAGCACCATGGTGTTGCCGGCGATCTTCTCCTGGTAGACCAGCTCGGTCCACTCGTAGCCCAGGCCGCGCGGCAGCGTCTCGGCGAGGATCTTCTCCATCTCCGCCTGCGCCTGCCCCGAGCTGACGCCGGGCTTGGGTGCGCCGTTGATGTCGGCCGAGAAGAAGCCGTTGTAGCGCGTCACCGCGCCGGGGCCGAAGGCGGGTTGCACCGTCATGATGGCCGCCAGCGGCACCATCTGGCCCTTGTTGTTGCGGATCTTCAGGCGACCGATGTCCTCGGCCTTGGCGCGGAAGTCGGCGTCCGCCTGCACGATGACCTGGAAGGTGCGGCCGAAGCGATTGAAGTCGTTCACGTACAGCGAGCCCAGGTAGGTCTGCATGGTCTCGTAGACGTCGGTGAGGCTGACGCCCATCTGCTTGGCCTTGGTGCGGTCGACGTCGGCGAACAGCTGCGGCACGTTGATCTGGTAGTTGCTGAAGAACTGCGTGATGCCGCCGTTCGGGTTGCCGTACACGCGCCCCATCAGCTGCTGCACCACGTCCTGCAGCGCGCCTTCGCCCAGGCCGGCGCGGTCCTGGATCTGCAGCTTGAAGCCGCTGGCGTTGCCCAGGCCGTTGACCGGCGGGGGCGAGAGCACGAACAGGAAGGCGTCCTGGATCGCACCCAGGCGCATGTTCACCTGGCCGACGATGGCGTCGGCGCTGAGCTCGGGCGTGCGGCGCTTCTCGAACTCGTCGAGTCCGAAGAACACGATGCCGGCGTTCGGCGCGGCGGTGAAGCCGTTGATCGACAGGCCGGGGAAGGCCACCGAGTCCTTGATGCCCGGCACGCCAGTGGCGATGTCGGACAGGCGCCGCATCACTTCGGTGGTGCGCTGCAGGCTCGCGCCCTCGGGCAGCTGCGCGATGCCGATCAGGTACTGCTTGTCCTGCTGCGGCACGAAGCCCGGCGGCACGCGCAGGAACAGCAGCACGGCCGCGCCGAGCAGCACGGCGTAGATGACCAGCGAGAGCAGCTTGCGCCTGGCCACCACCGTGGTCACCCCTTGCGAATAACGCTCGGCGCTGCGCTTGAAGACGCGGTTGAACCAGCGGAAGAAGCCGCCGAACAGCGCGTCCATCACGCGCGTCAGCCGGTCCTTGGGCACGTCGTGCGGCTGCAGCAGGATCGCCGCCATCGCCGGCGACAGGGTCAGCGAGTTGAAGGCCGAGATCACCGTGGAGATGGCGATCGTCACCGCGAACTGGCGGTAGAACTGGCCTTCCAGGCCGCTGACGAAGGCCAGCGGCACGAACACCGCGCACAGCACCAGGCCGATGGCGACGATCGGGCCCGAGACCTCCTGCATCGCATGCACTGCGGCATCGCGCGGCGACAGGCCCACCTCGATGTTGCGCTCGACGTTCTCGACCACCACGATGGCGTCGTCGACGACGATGCCGATCGCCAGCACCAGCCCGAACAGCGTCAGCGTGTTGATCGAAAAGCCCAGGGCGAGCAGCACGGCGAAGGTGCCGACGATGGACACCGGCACGGCCAGCAGCGGGATCACCGAGGCGCGCCAGGTCTGCAGGAACACCACCACCACCAGCACGACGAGCAGGATCGCCTCGATCAGCGTGGAGACGACCTTCTCGATCGAGGTGCGCACGAAGCGCGTCGGGTCGTAGACGATCTGGTAGTCCACGCCGGGCGGGAAGTTCGCCTTCAGCTCGTCCATGGTGGCGCGCACCGCGCTCGACAGCGCCAGCGCGTTCGAGTTCGGCGCCTGGAAGATGCCGATCGCCGCCGCTTCCTTGTTGTTCAGCAGCGAGCCCAGCGCATAGGTGTTGGGGCCGAGCTCGACGCGGCCGATGTCCTTCACGCGCACCAGCGAGCCGTCGGCGGTGTCGGCGCTGACGATCACGTCGGCGAAATCGGCTTCGCTGCTCAGCCGGCCCTGCGTGTTGACCGCGAGCTGGAAGTCGGTGTGGCCGGGCGAGGGCGGGGCGCCGACCACGCCGGCGGCGACCTGGGCGTTCTGCTCGCGCAGCGCCTTTACCACGTCGGCCGAGGTGAGGTTGCGCGCGGCGAGCTTGCCCGGGTCGAGCCAGATGCGCATCGCGTAGTCGCCCGAGCCGAAGGTGATCACCGTGCCGATGCCGGGGATGCGCATCAGCCGGTCGCGCACGTTCAGCGCCGCGTAGTTGCGCAGGTACAGCGCGTCGTAGCGCTGGTCCGGCGAGACCATGTGCACCACCATGATGAAGTTCGGCGAACTCTTCTCGGTGGTCACGCCGATCTGCCGCACGACCTCGGGCAGGCGCGGCAGCGCGCGGTTGACGCGGTTCTGCACCTCGGTGGCGGCGACCTCGGGGTTGGTGCCGATCTTGAAGCTGATCGACAGCGTCATCGAACCGTCGGCCGAGGCCTGGCTGTTCATGTACAGCATGTTCTCGACGCCGTTGATCTGCTCTTCCAGCGGCGTGGCCACCGTCTCGGCGATCACGCGCGGGTTGGCGCCGGGGAACTGCGCACGCACCACCACCTGCGGCGGCGTGACCTCGGGGTACTCGGAGATCGGCAGACGCTGCAGCGCGATCAGGCCGATCAGGAAGATGAGGATGGACAGCACCGCCGCGAAGCGCGGCCGGTCGATGAAGAAGCGGGAGATGTTCATGCGCTGTGCCTCACGCCTTCTTCGGCGAGGCGCCCTTGGCATCGCTGGCCGGTGGCGTGGGTGCGGGGGCCGAGCCCGGCGGCGGTGGGGGCGGCGGCTCGACCGGCATGCCCTGCGCATCGACGGCCAGCACCTGCGCGTTCAGCGGCGCGCCGGGGCGCACGCGCTGCAACCCGTTGACGACCACGAGTTCGCCGGCCTTCAGGCCGCTCGTGACCACGCGCATGCCGCCGTCCAGCGGCCCGAGCTGCACCTCGCGGAACTGCGCCGTCTTGTCGGGACCGACGACGAACACGTAGCGCTTGGTCTGGTCGGTGCCGATGGCGCGCTCGGGCGTGAGCACCGCGCCGGTGGCGGTGCCGCCGCCCAGGCGCAGCTTGGCGAACAGGCCCGGCGTGAAGCGCCGGTCGCGGTTGTCGAACACCGCGCGCATGCGGATCGCGCCGGTGGCCGGGTTGAGGCGGTTGTCGACGAAGTCGACGGCGCCGGCGTGCGGGAAGCCGGTCTCGTCGGCCAGCGCCATATCGACCTTGGGCGTGGCATTGGCCTTCATCTGCGCACGCGCGCGCAGGAAGGCCTGCTCGCTGACGTCGAACCAGGCGTGCACCTTGTCCTGCGCGACCAGCGTGGTCAGCACCGGGTCGCCCACGCCGACCAGGTTGCCGGCGGTGACGTTGGCGCGCGAGGCGCGGCCGGCGATCGGCGCGCGGATCTGCGTGTACTCGACATTCAGTTTCGCCGCGGCCACGGCGGCCTCGGCGGCACGCACCACGGCGGCGGCATTGCGCGCGGCGGCCTCGGCCTGGTCGGCCTCCTGCTGTGAGACGGCCTTCTGCTCCAGCAACTTCTTCGAGCGCGCGAGTTCGCTCGTGGCCAGGCCTTCGGCGCTGCGCGCCGCCGCAAGCTGCGCCTCCAGGCGCGTCAGTTCGGCGGCGAAGGGCCGCGCGTCGATGCTGAACATCAGTTCGCCGCGCTTGACCTCCTGGCCGTCGCGGAAGTGCACCCGCTGCAGGGTGCCGGCGACGCGCGAACGCAGCTCGACCGTCTCGACCGCCTCGAGGCGGCCGCTGAACTCGTCGTACAGGGGCAGGTTCTTGCTCACCGCCGGCGCGGCGGACACCGGCGGGGCCATCGGCGGCCCGCCCTGGGCCTGACTCGGCCCGCAGCCGCTGAACAGGGTGGGGGCGGCAAGGGAGAGCGTCAACGCGAGTGCGCGGGCACCAGGGTTCATGGCCTGACCTCGAATGGCATGTCCAGCGCGGCCTCATGGGCCGCGGGACGGGTTCACAGGGGTTGCACGACGGCGCGGGCCGGTGGGCCCGACGTGCGGGAGACTTCTTGATGAATGGTAATCAATCGCCCGCAAGTCTGCAGGCGAGGGCCCGAAGCGGGCGGCCGTCAGAACTTCGCGATCGGCGCCAAGGGGGCGAACTCGCCGTCACGCTTGGCCTTCCACGCGGCGATCGCCTCGGCCATCTCGCCGGTGTCGAAGATCGCGCTCTGCAGCACCGCCATCTGCGCCAGCGCCGAGGCGGTGCCATGGTCGCGGGCGTGGTTCAGTGCGAGCTTGCTGCCGGTCACCGCCAGCGGCGACTTGGCGGCGATCTGCCTGGCCAGCGCCATCGCGTGGTCGAGCAGCGCGCCAGCGTCCGGCAGCACGGCATTGACGAGGCCGACCTCGAGCGCGCGCTTCGCTTCGACGCGCTCGCCGGTGTAGGCCATCTGCCGCGCCACGCCGGGCGGCACGATCTTCGCCAGGCGCTGCAGCACGCCCAGGTCGGCCATCATGCCGATGTGGATCTCCTGCACGGTGAAGAAGGCATCGGCCGAACACACGCGGATGTCGCAGGCGGTGGCGAGGTCGAGTGCGCCGCCGATGCAGCCGCCCTGCACGGCGCAGATCACCGGGAAGCGCGCTTCGTCGAGCGCGCTGAAGCAGTCGATCAGCCGGCGCAGCGACTCCTGGAAGCTCAGCCGCGCGCGCGGCGTGCTGGTGTCGAGCATGCTCATCAGCGCGCCGATGGCCTCGCGCTGCGCCTCGCCGTTGGGGTCGCGCCGGTCGGTCGCCGGGGCGGCGGCGGGCTGGGGCGCGCCGGCGAACACGTCGAGCGCCATGCCGGCGCTGAAATGCTTGCCGGTGGAGGAGACCACCAGCGCCCGCGTGCTGCCTTCGTCGTGAAGCGCGCGAACGGCGTCGCGCAGCGCCGGGAAGAAGTCCGGCGCCATCGTGTTCAGGCGTTCGGGGCGGTTCAGCTGCAGGTGCGCGATGCTGCCGTCGCGCTGCAGCTGGAAGTACTCGTTCATGGGAACTCCGAAGACAGCCCGTCAGGCTAGCGCGGCACCGCGGCTTGTCAATCCCGACGGTCAAGCGTGCCTGCCTACACTTGCGCCATGACGCCGACCCTCACCACCGCCGACGGACTGCCCCTGTTCCTCCACGACTGGCCGCATCCCGCGCCGCGCGGCACCGTGCTGCTGGTGCATGGGCTGGGCGAGCATGGCGGGCGTTATGCCCATGTCGCGGCGCAGCTGAATGCCTGGGGCTGGCGCGTGCTGGCGCACGACCACCGCGGCCACGGCCGCAGCGGCGGCGAGCGCGGTCGCATCGCCAGCGACGACGCGCTGCTGCGCGACCTGGCGTTGGTGATCGACGCAGCCCGCGACGGTGCGCCCGGGCCGCTGCTGCTGCTCGGCCACAGCCTGGGCGGGCTGATCGCGTCGCGTTTTGTCGCCGAGGGCCTGCAGGCCGCGCCGGCGTCCTGGTTTCGCGAGGTCGATGCGCTGGTGCTCTCTTCACCGGCCTTGCGCATCGGCATGAATGCGTTCCAGAAGCTGCTGCTCGCCACGCTGGGCCCGCTGGCGCCGAACCTCGCCGTGGCCAACGGACTCGATCCGGCCTGGGTGTCGCG
>CAZVLY010000001.1:23504-51914 GCA_964628175.1 uncultured Piscinibacter sp.
TGCAGCAACATCCTTGAGCCAGTCCTACACTCGCTGCTCCGCCCCGGACTGGAGCCCGCCATGAACGCCCGCGACCCGCTGCTGCCGCTGCAGCCCGACGAAGCCACCGCGATCGCCGCCTTCGCCGCCCAGGCCTGGGACGAGCAGATCGTCCCGGCGCTGACCGACTACATCGCCATCCCCGCGAAGAGCCCGATGTTCGATGCCGACTGGCAGAGCAACGGATACATCGAACGCGTGGTGCGTGATGCGGCGAGCTGGGTCGAGGCCCAGAAGATCGCCGGCCTGAAGCTCGAGGTGGTGCGCCTGCCCGGGCGCACGCCGGTGATCTTCTTCGAGGTGCCGGCAACCAAGGCCGGCAGCACCGACACCATCTGTCTCTACGGCCACCTCGACAAGCAGCCCGAGTTCAACGGCTGGCGCAAGGACCTCGGCCCCTGGACGCCGAAGTACGAGAACGGCCTGCTCTACGGCCGCGGCGGCGCCGACGACGGTTATGCGGTCTATGCCTCGATCACCGCCATCGCCGCACTCGACCGGCAGGGCATCCCGCGCCCGCGCTGCGTGGGCGTGATCGAGAGCTGCGAAGAGAGCGGCTCCTTCGACCTGCCGGCCTACATCGACATCCTGCGCCCGCGGCTGGGCAACGTGGCGCTGGTCGTGTGCCTGGACAGCGGCGCCGGCAACTACGACCAGCTCTGGCTGACCACCAGCCTGCGCGGCAACGTCACCGGCACGCTGAAGGTCGAGATCCTCACCGAAGGCGTGCACTCGGGCGACTCCAGCGGCCTGGTGCCGTCGAGCTTCCGCATCCTGCGCCAGGTGCTCGATCGGCTCGAGGATTCGAAGACCGGCAACCTGCTGCCGCAGGCCTTCCACTGCGAGATCCCGGCCGATCGCCTCGAGCAGGCTCGCACTGCCGCGCAGATCCTCGGCGACGAAGTGTGGAAGCGCTTCCCCTGGGCCTGTGGCGCCGACGGCGGGCCGACCCTGCCGACCACCACCGACCCGACGCAGGCCTTGCTCAACCGCACCTGGAAGCCGACCCTGAGCGTGACCGGCGCCGACGGCTTCCCGGAGTTGAAGAACGCCGGCAACGTGCTGCGCCCCTACACCGCGTTCAAGCTGTCGCTGCGCTTGCCGCCACTGGTGGACGGCAACCGTGCGGCCGCCGAACTGAAGGCGCTGCTGGAGGACAACGCGCCCTACAACGCCCGCGTGACCTTCGCCGCCGATGGGCGCGTAGGCGCGCAGGGGGCCAGCGGCTGGAACGCACCCAGCCTCGCACCCTGGCTCGAAGACGCGCTGAACGCGGCATCGGGTACTCACTTCGGCGCACCCTGCGGCTACATCGGCCAGGGCGGCACGATCCCCTTGATGGGCATGCTGCAGCAGGGCTTCCCGAAGGCGCAGATGATGGTCTGCGGGGTGCTCGGCCCGAAGAGCAACGCGCACGGGCCGAACGAGTTCCTGCACGTGCCGTATGGCAAGAAGCTGACGGCGGCGGTCGCACAAGTGATGGCGGCCTGCCCGTAGTCGCGGGTTTCGTGGCGCTCGCCACATCAGCGGGTGTTTCGCTGCGCTGATCGGGGCGCCGCGGCCGTGTCGGGGCGGCTCTAATCGAGCTTATCCCTCCCGACATTGCCGATGGCCGCGACCCCGCCTCCCATCCTCGCCGAACAGGGCACCGACAACCGGCGCCTCGTGCTGATCGCCGTCACGGTGACGGCCCTGCTTGCCGTGCCGATCGGCATCTCGGTGGGCATGTCCTGGGTCGACCTGCCGTGGTCGAACGTCGAGCCGGTGAAGGCCGCGCCGGAGTGGGTCAACCTGCCGCAGGTGCGGGCCACCACGGTGGACGGCACCGTGGTCAAGGCACGCGTGGCGCTCGACGTGCCGGGCGCCGTGGCCAAGAACACCATCCAGCGCAACACGCAGCAGGTCGGGCTGCTGCTCGAAGTCAGCATCGCGCAGCAGACGCGCGAGCAGATCGGCTCGCCCAAGGGCATCACGCGGCTGTCCGACGACATGCGCGACCGGCTGAACGCCTACCTCGGTGGCGAGGGCGACGACGTGGCCGTCAAGTCGGTCGCGATCCAGGACCTGCTGGTCAAGCCCCAGTGAACACCGGCTGCCGCGCGGCCGCGGCGCCACCATGGGCCGGCGACAGGCCGAGCATCGCGCGGCCCACGGCCTCGGCCACCTCGATGCCGTCCACGCCCGCGGACATGATGCCGCCGGCATAACCGGCGCCTTCGCCGGCCGGGTACAGCCCTTTCACGTTCAGGCTCTGCCAGTCGCGCCCGCGCGTGATGCGCAACGGCGACGAGGTGCGCGTCTCCACCCCGGTGAGCACGGCGTCGGGCATCGAGAAACCCTTGATCTGCCGCTCGAAGGCGGGCAGCGCCTCGCGGATCGCCTCGATCGCGTAGACCGGCAGGCTCTCGCGGCCGCGCTCGCCGAGGTCGGTCGGCCGCACGCCGGGGGTGTACGAGGGCAGCACGGATCCGAAGGTGCTCGAGGGCCGGCGGGCGATGAAGTCGCCGACGCGCTGGCCCGGCGCGTCGTAGTTCTCGCCGCCGAGTTCGTAGGCGCGCGACTCCAGCGCGCGCTGGAAGGCGATGCCGTCGAGCGGGTTCACCGGCCCGTCGGCGCGGCCGCCCTGGCGATAGTCCTGCGCCGAGATGCCCACCACGATGCCGGCGTTGGCGTTGCGTTCGTTGCGCGAGTACTGGCTCATGCCGTTGGTCACCACGCGTCCGACCTCCGAGGTCGCGGCCACCACCGTGCCGCCCGGGCACATGCAGAAGCTGTAGACCGCGCGGCCGTTCTTCGCGTGGTGCACCAGCTTGTAGTCGGCCGCGCCGAGCAGCGGGTGGCCGGCGTTCGGGCCGAAGCGCGCGCGGTCGATCAGCGACTGCGGATGCTCGATGCGAAACCCCACCGAGAACGGCTTGGGCTCCATGAAGACGCCACGCTCGTGCAGCATCGCGAAGGTGTCGCGCGCGCTGTGGCCGAGCGCGAGCACGACATGCTCCGCGTCGATCTGCGTGCCGTCGGCCAGCGTCACGCCGCGCACCTGGCCGGCCTCGATGCGCAGGTCGGCCACGCGCTGCTTGAAGCGCACCTCCCCGCCCAGCGACTCGATCTCGGCGCGCATCTTCTCGATCATCCCGACCAGGCGGAAGGTGCCGATGTGCGGCTTGCTGACGTAGAGGATCTCGTCGGGCGCGCCGGCCTTCACGAATTCGGTGAGCACCTTGCGCGTGAGGTGGCGCGGGTCGGTGATCTGGCTCCACAGCTTGCCGTCGGAGAAGGTGCCGGCGCCGCCCTCGCCGAACTGCACGTTCGACTCGGGGTTCAGCTCGCGCTGGCGCCACAGGCCCCAGGTGTCCTTGGTGCGCTCGCGCACGGCCTTGCCGCGCTCGAGCACGATCGGGCGCAGGCCCATCTGCGCCAGGATCAGCGCGGCGAACAGGCCGCAGGGGCCGAAGCCCACGACGATCGGCCGCAGGGGGTGCGTGGCTGCGAAGTCCGCCGGCGCGTGGCCGGCGAAGCGGTAGCGCGTGTCGGGCGCCGGGCGCACGTGCGGGTCGCCCGCGTGGCGCGCCAGCACGGCGGGTTCGTCGTCGACCTCGCAGTCCAGCGTGTAGACGAGCACGATGTCGCTCTTGCGGCGCGCGTCGTAGCCGCGGCGGAACAGGTCGACCCGGCGCAGCGCGGCGTCGGCGATGCCCAGCCGCTCCAGAACGGCCTGGCGCAGCGCGGGCTCGGGGTGGTTCAGCGGCAATCGCAGTTCGGTGATTCGCAGCATGTCGGAGGTTTCGGCAGGCCGCGTATTGTCGGCCCGCCAACGACAAAGGCCGCCCGAAGGCGGCCTTGCTGGGCGAAACGCAGGGGGCCGGGTTCAGCCGCCGACGTAGAGCTGGTTGAACGTCGTGCTGCGGCCGGCGGCGCGGGCTTCCTCGCGCACTTCCTCGCGGCTGCGGCTGGCGGCGTGGTCCAGCGGCGACTTGCGGGCCGCCCAGGTCACGGCCTTGAAGCCGCCGTAGCTGTCGCTGGCGAAGGTCAGTTCGCCGGCGGCACGGGCACGTGCCACCTCGGCTTGCACTTCGGCGCGGGTCAGCTGGCCCGATTGCGCGGGGATCTGCTCGGCCTCGACGGCGAAGGCGGAGCTGCCGATCACGGCGAAGGCGGCGGCGGCGAAGAGTTGCTTGCGGTTCATGATGAATTCCTTCAGTACAGGTTGTTTGACGTATCCGGGCAGGGCGGCCTTCTTGTTGTTTGCCGTCGTGTCCAGCCTCGGTGAGTCACTGCGTCGTTGCGTTGGGCTCATCGATGGGGTGAACTGTAGGCATTGCCGAACAATCAATAAAGGGCATAACATTGAACACGGCATTGCGAACTTAGAAACAATCCAGGGGTTGAAATGGACCGACTGCATTCGATGCGGGTGTTCTCGCGGGTCATCGACGCGGGCAGCTTCGCCGGCGCGGCGCGCGAGCTGAACCTCTCGCCGGCGGTCGTCACGCGCCTGGTGGCCGACCTCGAGGAGCATCTGGGCGCGCGGCTGATCAACCGCACCACGCGGCGACTCTCGCTGACCGACATCGGCGAGCTCTACCTCGAACGCGTGCGCCTCATCCTCACCGAGGTGGAAGAAGCCGAGGCGCTGGCCAGCGCCGCCAGCAGCGAGCCGCGCGGCCACCTGCGCGTGCTGTCGCCGCCGGCTTTCGCGGTGCACCAGCTCGCCAAGCACCTGCCGGCATTCCATGAGCAGTACCCGAAGGTGACCATCGAGCTGTCGGCACCGGGTCCGGTGGAGTCGATGGACGAGAACTTCGACGTCACCATCCTGTCGGTGGCGCGGCGCGTGCTCGACGGCGACTTCATCGCGCGGCGCCTGGCGCGCAGCGAAGTCATCGCCTGTGCCTCGCCAGAGTACCTGGACCGGCGTGGCCGGCCGCAGCACCCGCGCGACCTGGACAAGCACGACGCGATGCTGCCCACCTTCCTGCGCGACGTGACCTTCCGGCGCGGCGTGTTCGGCGACGACGAGCCCGAGGGCGAGACCCTGTCACTGGTGCCCTCGCGGCCGGTGCTGGGCACCACCCACATCGACATGCTGTACGCCGCCGCGCTGCACGGCCTGGGCATCGCCGGGCTGCCGTCGTTCGTCGCCGAGGACGCCTTGCTGGAGCACGCGCTCGAACGTGTGCTGCCCGAGTGGCGCCTGTTCAACGCGACGATCTACGCGGCGATGCCCACGCGCAAGCACGTGCCGGCGCGCACGCGTGCCTTCGTCGACTTCCTGGTGAGCGTGTTCGGCGGCGAGGATCGCGATCCCTGGCTCAGCGCCGCCGGCTGCGAGACGCAGCGCAGCACGCCTGCTCAGTAGAACGCGTCGATGCGGCTCGTGCCCATCAGCGGCTCGAGCAGGCGCGCCAGCGGACCCAGGCCGTTGTAGCGCGTGGCCACCTTGTGCGCGTAGGCGAAGAATCGCGGCAGGTCCTGGCTGTACTTGGGTTTGCCATCGCGGTGCTTGAGGCGGCAGAAGATGCCCAGCACCTTCAGGTGGCGCTGCAGGCCCATCCATTCGAGCTGGCGCCAGAACTCGCCGAAGTCGTCGGGCACCGGCAGCGAGGCCCGGCGCGCGGCCTCCCAGTAACGCACCGCCCAGTCGATTTCCTGGGCTTCCTCCCAGGAGATGAAGGCATCGCGCAGCAGCGAGGCCACGTCGTAGCTGATCGGGCCGCGCACCGCGTCCTGAAAGTCGAGGATGCCGGGATTGGGCTGCGCCAGCATCAGGTTGCGCGGCATGTAGTCGCGGTGCACCGCCACCACGGGCTGGGCCAGCGCGCTGGCGACGAGCAGGTCGCAGGTGGCCTGCCATTGCCGCTGCTGGTCGGCCGACCAGTCGACGCCATGCTCGCGCGCCACGCACCAGTCGGGGAACAGCGCGAGCTCGCGGCGCAGCAGCGCGTCGTCGTAGGGCGGCAAGCCGCTGGCATCGGCGCGCGACTGCCATTGCACCAGTGCCGCGATGGCGTCGCGCATCAGCGTGTCGGCGCGTTTCGTGTCACGCCGTGCAACGGCGGCGTGCAGCTCGTCGAGGTACAGGCGTGAGCCCAGGTCGGTGAGCAGCAGGAAACCCTGCGCCGCGTCCTGCTCGAGCACCTGTGGCGCGTGGAGGCCGGCGGCCTGCAGCATCGCGGCCACGGCGACGAAGGGGCGCACGTCCTCCTGCGGCGGCGGCGCATCCATGACGATGAAACTGGCGCCCGCGGCACTGTCGATGCGCAGGTAGCGGCGAAAGCTCGCGTCGCTGGAGGCGCTGCGCAGCGTCGCCGGGGCCAGCGCGTGGCGGGCGGCGATGCTGGCCAGCCACTGTTCGAAGGCGGTTCGGCGCGCCGGGTCGGGCCAGGCGATGTCCGGGGAGTCGGCAGATGGGGTCAAGGCGTTGCGGGCCGGGGCCCTCGTGGATAATCGATTCTACAAACCACCCCGCCGTCCCGCGGACGCGCGCACCCGCCGATGCGCGCGCCGACGAAGCCGCACGGTGCCCCGCTCTCACTGCTGCACGTGCCCCGCTCGACTCGTTCGTCCCTGCCCCGAACCCTGCGCCGGACGCCGCTGCTGCTGGCGCTCGCGGCCAGCGGCATGGCGCGCGCCCAGGGCGTGGCGCCCGCCGAGGCCAGCGTCGAGTTGCGCACGGCCACCGATCTGCAGCCCTTGCCCCGCGGCGAGGGCACGCGGGCCTTGCCGATCATCCTGCGGGCGCGCGAGCTGCGCGGCCGGCCCGACCTGGAGACGCTGGCCGAGGGCGACGCCGAATTCCGCCGCGGCGGCCTGGTGATCCGCGCCGACCGCCTGAGCTACGACCACCCCGACGACCTGGCGCTGGCGCGCGGCCAGGTGCGCATCAGCCGCGACGGCAACGTCTACAGCGGCCCCGAGCTGCAATTGCACGTGCAGCGCTTTGAAGGATTCTTCCTCGAGCCGACCTACTACTTCGGGCGCACCGGCGCGGGCGGCACGGCGCGGCGCATCGACTTCCTCGACGAGCAGCGTGCAGTGGCCACCGGCGCCACCTACACCAGCTGCCCGAGCGACGGCTCCGGCGGGCCGGCGTGGCTGCTGACGACCGACCGCGTGAAGATGGACTTCGAAGCCAACGAAGGCATCGCCGAGCACGCCGTGCTGCGCTTCTACGGCGTTCCGATCCTCGGCGCGCCGGTGCTGAGCTTCCCGCTGACCGACGCGCGCAAGTCGGGCTGGCTGCCGCCGAGCATGAACCTGGACAGCAAGAGCGGCCTGCAGTTCTCGATGCCGTACTACTGGAACATCGCGCCGAACCGCGATGCCACGCTGACGCCGCTGCTGTCGGCCAAGCGCGGGATCGGCGCCGAGACCGAGTTCCGCTACCTCGAGCCTCGGTATCAGGGCACGGCCAACCTGCACCTGCTGCCCAACGACCGCCTGACCGGCCGTTCGCGCTACGCGCTCAACCTCGCCCACGAGAGCGAGCTGCCGCTGGGCGCGTCGATGCAGTTCAACGGGCTGCGGGTGTCCGACGATGCCTACTGGAAGGATTTCCCGCGCGCCGTGGCGAGCGTCACGCCGCGTTTGCTGGCCACCGACCTGCAGGCCAGGCGACCCTTCGGCGACTGGACGACCTATGCCAGGGTGCAGCGCTGGCAGGTGCTCCAGGACGACGCGAGCCGCATCGAGTCGCCCTACGACCGTTCGCCGCAGGTCGGTCTGCGCGGCATCCATCGCGCGGGCCAGGGCTTCGAGTTCGCCTTCGAGACCGAGCTGAACCGCTTCGCCGAGCCGACCGACGGCCGCGGCGACCTGCTCGCCGAAGCACGGCCGGTGGGCGTTCGATGGCACGCGCTGGGCAGCGTCGCACGGCCTTTCGTCGCGCCGGGCTGGACGGTGACACCGCGGCTGTCGCTGAACGCCGCGGCCTATTCGCTGGACCAGCCGCTGGGCGGCCGGCGCGGGCTGTCGCGTGCCATCCCGACCCTCAGCGTCGACAGCCAGTGGCAGCTCGAGCGGGAGGCCAATTGGTTCGGCCGCGACGTGCGGCAGACGCTGGAGCCGCGGCTGATGTACGTGAACACGCCCTTCCGAACGCAGGACGCGCGGCTGGCGTTCGATGCGGCACCCAAGGACTTCAACTTCGAGTCGCTGTACGCCGAGAACGCGTTCTCCGGCGTCGACCGCGTCTCCGATGCGCACCAGATCACCGCCGGCGTGACCACGCGCTTCCTCGACCCGGCCAGCGGCGCCGAGGCCCTGCGGCTGGGCGTGGTGCAGCGCTACCTGTTCCGCGACCAGAAGATCACTTCGGAGTGCACGCCCTCCGTCGACCCGCTGGTCGCGCCGGAGTGCACCCCGCTGACGCAGCGCTTCTCCGATCTGCTGCTGCTGGGCTCGACCAATCTCTACAAGCGCTGGACGCTGGATGGCTCGCTCCAGTACAGCCCCGACCTGAAGCGCACCGTGCGTTCGATCATCGGCGCACGCTACTCGCCGGGACCCTACCGCACCTTCGGTGCCACCTACCGCCTGGCGCGCGGCCTGAGCGAGCAGGTCGAACTGGGCTGGCAGTGGCCGCTGTACGGCCGCACGCCGCTCGAGGCCGGTGCCGAGGGCTCGGGCGGTGGCGCCTGCCAGGGCAGCTGGTACAGCGTCGGGCGCATCAACTACAGCGTGCGCGACAGCCGCATCACCGACTCGGTGCTCGGCCTCGAGTACGACGCCGGCTGCTGGATCGGGCGTGTGGTGGCCGAACGGCTGTCGACCGGCCGCAGCGAGGCGACCACGCGATTGCTGCTGCAACTGGAGCTGGTGGGCCTGTCCCGGCTCGGTTCGAACCCCTTGCAGGTCTTGAAGGACAATATCCCCGGCTACCGGCTGCTGCGCGATGAGCGCAGCACGCCTGCCGTGCTGAGTACCTATGACTGATGCCCTGTTCGTCCTGCGGCCCCTGCTGCTGGCTTTCTTGCTGACCACCGCCGCGCCGTTGCTGCATGCGCAAGGCAAGGCGGCGCCCTTGCGCAACGGCGACTACATCGTCGCCATCGTCAATCAGGAGCTCGTTACCGCCTCCGAGGTGCAGACGCGGATCAATCGCGTGCGCGCCGACGCGGCGCGGCAGCGCGCCACGCTGCCGCCCGACGATCAGCTGTACCGCGACGTGCTGGACGCGCTGATCGACGAGCGCGTGCAGCTCACCCATGCGCGCGACAGCGGCCAGCGCGTCGACGACGTCGACCTCGACCGCGCCGTCGGCAACGTCGCCGTGCAGAACCAGATCACCATGGCGCAGCTGCGCGAGCGGTTGCGCAAGGAAGGCATCGACTACGCGCGCTTCCGCACCAACGTGCGCGACCAGCTGCTCACCGAGCGCGTGCGCGAGCGCGAGGTGCAGGCGCGCATCCGTGTCACGGATGCCGACATCGACGCCTACCTCGACAAGCGCCGCGAAGCGGCCAGCGCCGTGGCCGAGTACAACATCGCGCAGATCCTCGTGACGGTGCCCGACGGCGCCAGCGCCGCCGACACGGCGCGTCGCCGCGAGCGCGCCGAAGCCGCGCAGAAGCGCGTGCAGGCCGGCGAGGCCTTCGAGGCGGTGGCGCGAGAGCTCTCCGAAGACAGCAACCGGGCCGCCGGCGGCGTCATCGGCATGCGCACGGCCGAGCGACTTCCCGACGTGTTCGTCGCCGCAGTGCGCTCGCTGAAGGCTGGCGAGGTGGCGCCGGAGCTGCTGCGCACCGGGGCCGGCTTCCACCTGCTCAAACTGGTCGACAAGCGCGAAGGCGAGGCTTTCCGCATGCAGCAGACCCGCGCGCGGCACATCCTCCTTCGCCCGTCGGCGCAGCTGTCGGCCGAGGCGGCGCAAAGGCGCCTGGCCGGCTTCAAGCAGCAGATCGAGAGCGGCAAGGCGAGCTTCGACCAGCTCGCCCGCGAGAACTCCGAGGACGGCAGCGCTTCGCTGGGCGGCGACCTCGGCTGGGCCGGGGCCGGTACCTTCGTGCCCGAGTTCGAGGAGACGATGAACCGGCTGGCGATCAACGGCATCTCCGACCCGGTGGTGTCGCGCTTCGGCGTGCACCTGATCCAGGTGACCGACCGCCGTGCCGTGTCGCTGGACATCAAGCAGCAGCGCGAACAGGCGCGCAACGTGCTGCGCGAGCAGAAGTTCGACGACGCCTACACGGAGTGGCTGCGCGAACTGCGCGCACGCGCCTACGTGGAGATGCGCGAAGCCCCGCTCTGAGGCCATGGGCCACATCGCCCGCAAGCGTTTCGGGCAGCATTTCCTTGCCGATGCCGGGGTGATCGACGCGATCGTCGCGGCGATCGACCCGCGGCCCGGGCAGGCGCTGGTCGAGATCGGCCCCGGCCTCGGCGCGATGACCGGCCCGCTGCTCGATCGCTGCGAACGGCTCACCGTGATCGAGCTCGACCGCGACCTGGCGGCGCGCCTGCGCCGCAATCCGCGGCTCGACGTGGTCGAGTCCGACGTGCTCAAGGTGGATTTCGCGGCGCTCGCCGAGCGGCTCGGCCAGCCGCTGCGTGTGGTGGGCAACCTGCCCTACAACATCTCGACACCGATCCTGTTCCACCTGCTCGCGGTGGCTTCGCGCGTGGTCGACCAGACCTTCATGCTGCAGAAGGAAGTGGTCGAGCGCATGGCCGCCAGCCCCGGCAACAAGGACTACGGTCGCCTGAGCGTGATGCTGCAATGGCGCTACGACATCGAGTCCCTTTTCGAGGTGCCTCCCGAGGCCTTCGAGCCGCCGCCGCGGGTCGATTCGGCCGTGGTGCGCATGCAGCCGCTGCCGGGCACGCAGGCGGTGGATCCGGTGTTGCTCGGTGAGCTGGTCACGGTGGCCTTCTCGCAGCGGCGCAAGCTGCTGCGCCACACGCTGGGCCGCTGGCTCGAGGCCCGGGGCTGCGCGGCGCCGTTCGACCTGCAACGGCGGGCCGAGGAGGTGCCGGTGGC
Source organism: uncultured Piscinibacter sp. (assembly GCA_964628175.1). Classification (GTDB taxonomy): domain Bacteria; phylum Pseudomonadota; class Gammaproteobacteria; order Burkholderiales; family Burkholderiaceae_C; genus Piscinibacter. Next base: position 34,522 of record CAZVLY010000001.1, read on the forward strand.
CGAGTACCTGGCGCTGGTGGCCGCCTGCCGCACGCCCCAATGACAACGGCGGCCCGCAGGCCGCCGTCGGGGTTCAGCGTCGAGGCCGCCTCAGGCCGCGTTCAGCCACATCGCGGTGTCGAACGCACTGCTCATCATCGGCATGTTCATGCCGAAGCTGGCGTTGGCGGCGCTCTTGGCCGCCGGCTTGGCCGGCTTCTCGGCGACGCTCTGGGTCGTTTCCGTCGCCCGCTCCCATGACCCTTGTTCCTGGGAGCGGGCTACTGAAAAGAATAGAAGCACCTGAACGGTATTCGTCGTTCCCCCCAGTAGTCGGCCGCGTCGCGGAAGACATCGAGCAACTGCTCGCGGGCCTCGCGGTCGAAGCGCGGGTTGTCGGGCAACTGCTCGAGCACCACCACGAAGCCCGGCTGCGAGCCGGACTTGTGCACCAGGTCGGTCATGCAGTCGTACAGCGCGTCCAGGTTCTTGCCGAAGTGGGCCGGGAACATGAACGACTGGGCGATGCTTTCCAGCACCTCCTGCTTCGACTGCGCGGCGGTCAGGTTCGCATAGAGGAAGTGCTGGCCGGCGCCTTCGGCGGCGGCCATCAGATCCTCGACGCGGTACGCGCGTATGGCCTGAACAATGTTTGGACGGACGGTCTGCAAGAGCATGGTCTCGTTCCTCCTCGTGTCACGTGATTCCGCTGGCGCCGCTCACTCCACGATGCGGCGGAAGCTCGCATAGTGATCGGCGGTGTAGTAACAGGCTTCCGGTGCGGTGGGCGTCTTCCCGCCGCAGACGATCCGTCGGGCTCCCCGGTTGGATGCGCCCGGTGTCTTGACGGTGTATTCGCGATAGAAGCCGCGCGTTTGAGCGGGCAGCTGCCGTTCACGGTTACCGAACACCGAGCCATCCTTCGAATACGGGAAGGGCCCGCCGGACAGGATCAACCGATGTGTCTTCACGGCCTCGGGTGGCAGCTCCGCGAGCGACACCCGGGACGAAACCGATTCCTTGGCCTGCAGCGCTTCGTTCGGAAGCATTGCACCTGCCAAGCTCGCCCCGGTGACCACGGCGGCGAGCCCCACCTTGCGAAGCACCTGCCACCGCAGCGACCGACCGGAGGAAGACACGGGTAATCCCTGAATCCAGAAACCATGATGGTACCGAAACGGGCGCAAAACCTCAAGCCGCTGCCTCAAAATGGGGCAAAGACTCGGCTACGGTAGTGGACACTTACTGTCTTCCAGTCGCCTGACAGTTCGACAGTATCTGCCGATAGGCGCTGCAGTCCAGGCTGTCTCGCCGTCGTGTGCGGCGCAGCAATCCCCCAGGAAACCGCCGGGCTTGGGCAGCCCGCGGGGGCCATTCAATCGCGCTGCATGACCGAGCCGTGTCAGCGGGCCGCGTTCGCGTCAGCGACCGTCAGAGCCGTCATGTTCACGATTCGTCTGACCGTCGCTGACGGGGTCAGCACGTGCACTGGTTTGGCGGCGCCCAGCAGGACCGGCCCGATCGCGATGCCGCCGCCCGCCGCGGTCTTCAGCAGGTTGTACGAGATGTTGGCGGCATCGATGTTCGGCAGCACCAGCAGATTGGCATCGCCCTTGAGCGTGCTGCGCGGCATCAGAGCGTGGCGCAGTTCGCCGTCGAGCGCCACGTCGCCGTGCATCTCGCCGTCGACCTCCAGCCAGGGCGCCTGTTCCCGCAGCAGCGCCAGCGTGCGGCGCATCTTGGCCGCGCTCGGGTGATCGCTGGTGCCGAAGTTGGAGTGCGACAGCAGCGCCGCCTTGGGCTGCACGCCGAAACGCAGCATCTCCTCGGCGGCCATCACTGTGATCTCGGCCAGTTCCTCGGCGCTCGGGTCGGCGTTGACGTGGGTGTCGACCAGGAACACCTGCCGGCCCGGCAGCATCAGCCCGTTCATGCAGGCGTAGACCTGCACGTCCTGCAGCGTGCTCGGGCTGCCACCGTGGCGCTTGCCGATCACCTGGTCGATGTAGAACAGGTGCGAGGCGGTGGTGCCCCAGGTGCCGCAGAGCATGCCGTCGACCTCGCCCTTGTGCAGCAGCATCGAGCCGATCAGCGTCAGGCGCCGGCGCATCTCGATCTTCGCCACCTGCACCGTCACGCCGCGGCGCTCGGTCATCTGGTGGTAGGTCTGCCAGAAGTCGCGGTAGCGGTGGTCGTTCTCGACGTTGACCACGTCGTAGTCGAGCTCCTCCTTCAGGCGCAGGCCGAAACGTTCGATGCGCTGGGCGATCACCGCCGGCCGGCCGATCAGCGTGGGCCGCGCCAGGCCTTCGTCGACCACCACCTGCACGGCGCGCAGCACGCGCTCTTCCTCGCCCTCGGCGTAGGCCACGCGCTTGGTCGCGGCACGCTTGGCGAGCGCGAAGATCGGCTTCATCGTCTGCCCGGAGGCGTAGACGAAGGTCTGCAGCTTCTCGCGGTAGGCGTCGAAATCCTTCACCGGCCGCAGCGCCACGCCGGAGTCGGCCGCGGCCTTCGCCACCGCCGGCGCGATCTTCATCATCAGCCGCGGATCGAAGGGCTTCGGGATCAGGTATTCGGACCCGAAGCTCAGCGTCACGCCGGCATAGGCTGCCGCCACCACCTCGCTCTGCTCGGCCTGCGCGAGCTCGGCGATCGCGTGCACCGCGGCGATCTCCATCTCGTCGGTGATCGTCGTCGCGCCGCAGTCGAGCGCACCGCGGAAGATGTACGGGAAGCACAGGACGTTGTTGACCTGGTTCGGGTAGTCGGTGCGGCCGGTGGCGATGATCGCGTCGTCGCGCACTGCCTTGACGTCCTCGGGCAGGATCTCCGGGTTGGGGTTGGCCAGCGCGAAGATCAGCGGGCTCTTGGCCATCGTCGCGACCATCTCCTTCTTCAGCACGCCGCCGGCCGACAGGCCGAGGAAGATGTCCGCGCCGGCGATGGCTTCGGCCAGCGTGCGCTGCGAGGTCTTCTGCGCGAACTGCGCCTTGTCCTCGTCCATCAGTTCCTTGCGGCCTTCGTAGACGACGCCGGCGAGGTCGGTGACCCAGATGTTCTCGCGCGGCAGCCCGAGCTTGAGCAGCAGGCCCAGGCAGGCCAGCGCCGCGGCGCCCGCGCCCGAGGCGACCAGCTTGACCTTCTTGATGTCCTTGCCCGAGACCTTCAGCGCGTTGAGCATCGCCGCCCCCACGACGATGGCGGTGCCGTGCTGGTCGTCGTGGAAGACCGGGATCTTCATGCGTGCACGCAGCGCGCGCTCGACGTAGAAGCAGTCCGGCGCCTTGATGTCCTCGAGGTTGATGCCGCCGAAGGTGGGCTCCAGCGCGGCGATCATGTCGATCAGCTTGTCGAGGTTCTTCTCGGCGACCTCGATGTCGAACACGTCGATGCCGGCGAACTTCTTGAACAGCACCGCCTTGCCTTCCATCACCGGCTTGGCCGCCAGCGGGCCGATGTCGCCCAGGCCCAGCACCGCGGTGCCGTTGGTGACGACGGCCACCAGGTTGCCGCGCGAGGTGTAGCGGAAGGCATTGGCCGGGTCGGCGACGATCTCCTCGCAGGCCGCCGCCACGCCGGGCGAGTAGGCCAGCGCGAGGTCGCGCTGGTTGACGAGCTGCTTGGTGGCCGCGATCGCCACCTTCCCCGGGGTCGGGAACTCGTGGTATTCGAGGGCTGCACGGCGCAGTTCTGCGCGCTTGTCGTCGGCGTTGGACATGTCGTTGTCTCGCAGTGTCTGGTGGCTCGCCCCGCTGGCACGGGGAAGCGGATTGTAGGAGTGGGCCCCGACGTTCCGGGGCGAAGTGTGGCTGCAGGTTCGGCATCGACCCATGCGCGAAACTGCGTATCTGCTTTGACCCATCCGCGTGAATACTCGCGGCTGAGCCGCGCCATGAACGAACCCCTGCCGATCGACGCCCCGTCGCCGCGCCCGCGCGGGCGGCGGCTCGTGCTGTGGGGCGCCCTGGTGGCGCTGCTGGTGGTCGCGCAGTCGATGCTCGTGTTCCTGACCGCCAACTACGAGCGCGTGCGCGCGCAGGACCTGGTCGAGGCCGCGGCCACGGCCGCGGCGGCCGACGTTCGCCAGGCCCTGTCGCGCCACCAGCAGAGCCTGCAGGCGCTGCAGTGGAACGACCCGAGCGCGCAGCGATGGCGCAGCGAGGCGGCGACGCTGCTGCATTCGCGGCGCGATCTGGTGCGCATCGAGCGGCGCGATCCACGGCTGCACATCGCCGATGCCGTCGATTCCCCTTACCAGGGGCCGGTTTTCAGCCGCATCGCGCGCGAAGACATCGAGCTGGAGGCGCAGCTCGCCTGCGCCGGCGCCTTGCGGCTGGCCGCCCCGGCCTTCTCGCGCAGTTACTTCGTTCCGCTCAACGACGGCCTGGGCATGGAGGTGATGGACCTGTGCGTGCCGCTGCAGCGCGCCGGCCAGCCCGACGGTGTGGTCATTGCGACGCTCGCGCTCGGCCGCCTGCTCGAGGAATCGGTCGGCGCGGAGATGTCGCGCGGCCACGAGTTCTCGTTCATCGAGGGCGACGGCACGCGGCTGGCACGCGCCGGCGCGCGCCGCGGCGCCGGCGTGTTCGTGGCCGAGCGGGTGATCGACCTGCCGGGCCAGGGGCTGCAGCTGCGCGTGGACAGCGGCGCCGGCAGCCCGAGCCTGATCCCGAACCTGGCGGTGGCGCTGGTGCTCGGCCTGTCGCTGGCGCTGGCCGTGGTGGTGGGCCTGCTGGTGCGCGACGTGCGCCGCCGCGCCGGCGCCGAAGCCCGCCTGGCCGAGGCGCTGTCGTTCCGCAAGGCGATGGAGGACTCGCTGGTCACCGGGCTTCGCGCACGTGACCTGAGCGGGCGCATCACCCACGTCAACCCGGCGTTCTGCGAGATGGTCGGCTTCAGCGAGGCCGAGCTGATGGGTCCGAGCACGCCGCCCTACTGGCCGCCCGAACTGGCTGCGGAGTACGCGCGCCGCCAGAGCGTGCGCCTGGGCGGGCCGCCTGCCGTGCCCGGGCGTTCGATGCAGGAGGCGCGAGCCGGTTTCGAGACCATCTTCATGCGCCGCAACGGCGAGCGCTTTCCCGTGCTGATCTTCGAGGCGCCGCTGGTCGACGGCCAGGGCCGCCACACCGGCTGGATGAGCAGCGTGCTCGACGTCAGCGCACAGCGCCGCGTCGAGGAGCTGTCGCGCCAGCAGCAGGAGCGCCTGCAGGCCACCGCGCGCCTGGCCACCGTGGGCGAGATGGCCTCGCTGCTCAGCCACGAGCTGAACCAGCCGCTGGCGGCGATCGCCAGCTACGCGGCGGGGTCGCTGAACCTGCTCGAGGCGGGCGCGCCCGCCGACCCCGAGGCGCCGGCCATGCTGCGCCAGGCCGCGCAGCGCATCGCCGAGCAGGCCGAGCGCGCCGGCCGCGTCATCAAGAGCGTGCACGACTTCGTGCGTCGCCGCGAGCAGGCGCGCGAGGCTGTGCGCGCCGACGTGCTGTTCGACGCCGTGATGCCGCTGGTGCGCCTGCAGGCGCGCAAGAGCGGCACGCGCATCGAGCTCGACCTGCCCGACCCGCCCCCGCGCGTGATGTGCGATCGCACGATGGTCGAGCAGGTGTTGCTCAACCTGACGCGCAACGGCATCCAGGCGATGGAGACGAACACCGAGCTGGCCGATCGGGTGCTCACGCTGCGCGCCCGTCAGACGCATGCGCGCTGGGTGACCTTCAGCGTGGTCGACCACGGGCCCGGCATCGCCGACGAGGTGGCGGGGCGCCTGTTCACGCCCTTCTTCACGACGCGCAGCGAAGGCATGGGCCTGGGCCTGAGCCTGTGCCGCACGGTGATCGAGCAGCACGGCGGGGCGCTGGATTTCGTCAACCTGGGCAGCGTCGGCACTGGCCGGGGCACCGAGTTTCGGTTTACGCTGCCGGCCGAGGCCAGGGAACGTGCCGTCACGGCGCCGCTCGCGACCGACGCCCCGGACCCCGCCGAACTGCCCCGATGAACTCCGCCCCCGCCCTCGGCCTGCCCATCGTCTACCTGGTCGACGACGAGGAGGTGGTGCGCGACGCCCTGGGCTGGCTGCTGCGCTCGCGCCGGCTGCTCTCCGAAGGGTTTGCCAGCGCCGAGGCCTTCGAGGCCATGCTCGCCGCGAAATCGCCGCAGGCGCTGGCCGACTGGCCCGGCGCGCCGAGCTGCCTGCTGCTGGACGTGCGCATGCCCGGCATGAGCGGCCTGTCGCTGTTCGAGCGGCTGGCCGAGCGCGGTGTGCTGGGCGCGCTGCCGGTGATCTTCCTCACCGGCCACGGCGACGTGCCGACGGCCGTCGCCGCCGTCAAGCGCGGTGCCTTCGACTTCGTCGAGAAGCCCTTCTCCGACAACGCCCTGGTCGACCGCATCGAGCAGGCCCTGCAGCGCAGCGAGGCGGCGATCCGCGCGCGGCTGGGCCGCGAGTCGGTGAAGAAGCGGCTGGCCGAGCTCACCGAGCGAGAGCGCGACGTCATGCGCCTGGTCATCGAAGGCCGGCCGAACAAGCTGATCGCCGACGCGCTGGACATCAGCGTGCGCACGGTGGAAGTCCACCGCGCACGGGTGTTCGAGAAGATGGACGTTCGCTCGGCCGTCGAACTCGCCAACCTGCTTCGCGAGGCCGCTCCGGACGCCTGACGCCGCGCGGCGACAATCGCGGCATGTCTCTCGGCGAATTCGACCTGATCGGCAAGTACTTCACCCGCGAGGTGCGGCGCGCGGCGCTGGGCATCGGCGACGATTGCGCGCTGATCGCACCCACGCCCGGCATGCAGATCGCCGTGTCCAGCGACATGCTGGTGGAGGGGCGCCACTTCCTGTCCACCGTGGCGCCGGAGCGGCTGGGCCACAAGGCGCTGGCGGTCAACCTCAGCGACCTGGCCGCCTGCGGCGCGCAGCCGCTGGGCTTCACGCTGGCATTGGCGCTGCCGCGTGCCGACGAGGTGTTCCTCGAGGGCTTTGCGCGCGGCCTGTTCGCGCTGGCCGAGGCGCAGGGCATCGAACTGGTCGGCGGCGACACCACGCAGGGCCCGCTGAACATCTGCATCACCGCGATGGGCGAGGTGCCGCCCGGGCAGGCGCTGCTGCGTTCGGGGGCCCGCGCGGGAGACGATCTCTACGTCAGCGGCACCGTCGGGGATGCCCGGCTGGCGCTGGAGGTGTTCCGCGGCCAGCTCGCGCTGGATGGCGCGGACTTCGAATCGGTGCGCGCCGCGATGGAGCTGCCGCAGCCGCGTGTCGCGCTGGGCCTGGCGCTGCGCGGCGTCGCGACGAGCGCCATCGATGTGTCCGACGGGCTGCTCGGCGATCTCGGCCATGTGCTGCGCCGCTCCGCCGTGGGCGCGGTGGTCGACGTCGACGCCGTGCCGCGCAGCGCCGTGCTGGCGTCGCAGACCCTGGCCTGGCAACGCGTGTGCACCCTCGCCGGCGGCGACGACTACGAGCTGATCTTCAGCGCCGCACCCGCGTCGGCCGATGCGGTGCAGGCCGCGGCGCGGCATGCCGGCGTGGCCGCCACGCGCATCGGGCGCATCGAGGCCGGTGCGGCGCTGCGCCTCGTCGACGCTGCGGGCCGGCCGGTGGCGCACACCTTCGGCTCCTTCGACCACTTCCGCTCGTGAACGACCTTCCGCCGATCCCGCCGCTGAACCCGCCGCTCGTGCCGGTGCGCCGCGCCGGCTGGCGCTTCATGTTCAGCCACCCGGCGCACCCCATCGCGCTGGGTTTCGGTGCCGGCCTCGCGCCGTTCGCGCCGGGCACCGTCGGTACGCTGTGGGCCTGGGCGGCCTACCTGCTGCTGCGCCCCGGCCTGGGCGACCTGCACTGGGCTGCGCTGCTGATCGGTTCGCTCGTCCTGGGCTGGTGGGCCTGCACCGCCACCGCTCGCCACATGGGCACGGCGGACCCGAGCGCGATCGTCTGGGACGAGGTGATCGCCTTCTGGCTGATCCTGTGGCTGATCACCCCGGCCAGCCTGTGGGCGCAGGCGTGGGCGTTCGTGCTGTTCCGCTTCTTCGATGCGGCGAAGCCGGGGCCGGTGGCCTGGGCCGACAAGCTGTTCAAGATCCGCCGCAGCCAGCCGATCGGCTGGGCGCAGGGTTTCGGCATCCTCTTCGACGACCTCGTCGCCGCGCTGTGCACGCTGATGGTGATCGCGCTGTGGAGGGCCTGGTGAAGCGCTTCGAGGCCGAGGTGCTGGCGCTCGGCGAGGCCTTGCGGGCCCGCGGCGAGAAGCTCGTCGCGGCCGAGTCCTGCACCGGCGGCCTGTTCGCCGCGGCATGCACTTCGGTGGCCGGCTCGAGCGACTGGTTCGAGCGCGGCTTCGTGACCTACTCGAACGAGGCGAAGAATGAATGCCTCGGCGTGCCGGCCACGCTCATCGAGCGAAACGGCGCCGTCAGCGAGCCGGTGGTCCGGGCGATGGCCGGCGGTGCGATCCGTGCGTCCTACGCGCAATGGGCCGTGGCCGTCACCGGGATCGCCGGCCCGGGCGGCGCGGTGCCGGGCAAGCCGGTGGGCACGGTGTGGCTGGCGATCGCCCACCGCGACGAGATGCTGCTGGCCGAGCGGCTGCAGCTGGGTGGCGACCGCACGGCGGTGCGCGAGCAGACGGTGCAACGCGCGCTGATGCAACTGCGCGCGGCACTGGCAACGGCATGAGCCTCCTGCTGGCCGGTGAATTCGATGCGGCCGAGCGCGCGCAGTGGCTGGGCCTGCTGCGCGCGGCCCTGCCCGGCGAGCGCATCGAGACCGGCGCGGGCGATGCGGCGGCCGTCGACATCGCCATCGTCGCCAACCCGCCCACGGGTGCGTTGCGCGGCCTGCCGAATCTGCGCCTGATCCAGTCGCTGTGGGCCGGTGTCGACCGCCTGCTCGCCGATGCGAGCATTCCGCCCGAGGTGCCGCTCGCCCGCATGGTCGACCCGGCGATGAACGAGGCCATGGCCGAGACGGCGCTGTGGGCCGTGCTGTCGCTGCAGCGCGACTTCGTCGACTACGCGGCGCAGCAGCGCGAACGCCGTTGGCTACAGCACCCGCAGCGCCGCGCGGACGAAACGAACGTGACCGTGCTCGGCCTCGGTCAGATGGGACGCGCCGTGGTGCGGCGGCTCGATGCGAACGGCTACCGCGTTGCCGGCTGGAGCACGCGCGAAGGGCGGCTCGATGCCTTGCTTGCCGCCAGCGACATCGTCGTCAACCTGCTGCCCCTCACGCCGGCCACGCGCGGTCTGTTCGACGCCGCCCGTCTTGCAGCCATGCGGCGCGGCGCAAGCCTGATCAACCTGGCGCGCGGTGCCCACGTGGTCGATGCCGACCTGCTCGCCGCGCTCGACGGCGGTCAGCTGCGCCATGCCGTGCTCGATGTGTTCCACAGCGAGCCCCTGCCGGCCGATCATCCGTTCTGGTCGCACCCCCGAGTGACCGTGCTGCCGCACGTGGCGGCGCAGACCGACGCGCGCAGTGCCGCGGCCATCGTGGCGGCGAACGTGAAGCGGCTGCGCGCCGGCGAGCCGGTGGCGAACCTCGTCGACCGCGCGCGCGGCTACTGAAGCGCTGCGCTGCTCAGGCGCCGAGCGCCAGCCGCGTGCTGACGACGCGGGCACGGCCGCCCGCCGGTGCGGCGCTGCCGATCTGCTCGATCAGCATCAGCACGAGGCGACGCAGCGATTCCCAGGCGTCCAGCGGCCAGTCGGGATGGCGCAGGCCCTTGACCAGCCCGTCGCACACCTGCGCGGCGTCGAGCAAGGCGGCCAGGCCGTTGTCGGTGAGCAGCGGCACGGCGCGTTCGAACAGGCGCTCGCGCACGCCCCAGACGCGGTTCTCGCGCAGCGCCATCGGCAGCGGCTTGCCGCCGCTGACCGCATCACGGACACGCTTGAGCGCGCGGATGTCCTCGGCCAGCGTCCAGTGCACCAGCACCGCCGCCTCGCCCTCGGCCTGCAGGCCTTCGAGCATGCGCAGCGCGCGCGCCACCTGACCCGCCAGCACCGCCTCGCCGAGCTTGAAGACGTCGTAGCGCGCCACGTTCAGCACCGCCGCCTCGATCTGCTCGAAGCCCAGCTCGCCTGGCGGGTAGAGCAGGCCGAGCTTCTGGATCTCCTGGTGTGCGGCGAGCAGATTGCCCTCGACACGATCGGCGAAGAAGGCCAGCGTGCGCTGACCCTCGTCACCACCTTGCACGCGCTGGCCCTGCTGCGCCAGGCGCTGCGCGATCCACTGCGGCAGCGCCTTGCGCTCCACCGGGTCGACACGCACTGTCACGCCGGCCGCATCGAGCGCGCTGAACCAGCCGCTGCTCTGCTGCGTGCGGTCGAGCTTGGGCAGCTGGATCAGCGTGACGACCTCGTCGCCGAGTTGCTCGCAATAACGCTGCAGCGCCTCCGAGCCGTCCTTGCCGGGCTTGCCGCCGGGGATGCGGATCTCGATCAGCTGGCGGTCGGCGAACAGGCTCATCGCCTGCGACGCGCCGAGCAGGCTGCTCCAGTCGAAGTGCGCGCCGCTGACGGTGTGCACCTGGCGCTCGGTGCAGCCGGCCGCACGCGCCGCGGCGCGGATCGCGTCGCCGGCCTCCTGCGCGAGCAGCGGCTCGTCGCCCCACACGGTGTACAGCGGCCTCACGCCCTTGGCGAGGTGTTGCGGGAGCTGGTCGGCGCGGACTTGCATCGGCGCTGCTTCAGAGTGCCGGAACGGCGGCAAGCCGGCGCAGCACCTGCGCGACGATGTCGCTCTGCATCGAGCGGTACAGCGCGGCCTCTTCCTGTTCCTTGGCCAGTGCCGCGCTTTCACGGTAGCTCATGTCGCGCGACAGCAGGATCTCGGTGGCCGGGATCAGCTCGCGCCCCTGCGGCGTGCGCAGGCGGAAGTTGAAGCGCGAGCGCAACTGCAGTTCGCGCACCTCGCCGAAGGCCGTGCTGGCGACCACGCTCTTCTCGCGCGCATCGGCCAGCGCCTCCAGCACCACCTGGGCCTTGGGCGCCGCATCGACCACCACGGTGGTCTGGCTCGCGTCGATGCTCGTGCGCAGTTCCGCGGCGAGCGGCGACTTCGGCCCGAAGCCGGCCAGCGCCAGCGTGCGAAAGCGCAGCTCGGGCGCGCGGCGCAGCTCGAAGCCGCAGCCGGCCAGCGCGGCGGCGCCGATCAGGCCGAGCGCCTGGCGACGGATCATCCGACCACGACGTTGACGAGCCGGCCGGCGATCACGATCACCTTCTTGATCGCCATGCCTTGCGAGAACTTGTGGAAGTCCGGGCTGGCCAGCGCGGTGGCTTCGATGCTGGTCTTGTCGGCGTCGGCCGCGACCTGGATCGAGCCGCGCAACTTGCCGTTGACCTGCAGCATCAGCTCGATGCGGTCCTGCACCAGCGCGGCCTCGTCCACCTGAGGCCAGGGCGCGTCGAGCAGGTCGCCGAACTGCCGGGCGTAGCCCAGCTCCTGCCAGAGCGCCCAGGTGGTGTGCGGGCAGGCCGGGTAGAGCGCGCGCAGCAGGATGCCGAAGCCCTCGCGCAGCACCGAGGGGGCGCTGCCCTTGAAGCCTTCGAGCGCATTGAGCAGCTTCATCGCACCGGAGACCACGGTGTTGTACTGCATGCGCTCGTAGTCGTAGCTCACCTGGCGCAGCACCGCATGCACCTCGCGGCGCAGCGCCTTGGCGGCATCGTCCAGCGCGGCGCCGGGCGAATCGGCGGCGCGGATCGCCTCGCCCTGCTTGACGCCGAAGTTCCACAGCCGGCGCAGGAAGCGGTTGGCGCCCTCGACGCCGGCGTCGTTCCATTCCAGCGTCTGCTCCGGCGGCGAAGCGAACATGACGAACAGGCGCGCGGTGTCGGCACCGTACTTGTCGATCAGCTCCTGCGGGTCGACGCCGTTGTTCTTCGACTTCGACATCGTGCCCACGCCTTCGTAGCTCACCGCCGAGCCGTCGCTCTTGAGCGTGGCGCCGGTGATGCGGCCCTCGGCGTCGAAGCTGTTCTCCACCTCGTGCGGCCAGAAGTACTCGACGCCGCCCTTCTCGCCCTTGCGCGAGTAGATGTGGTTGAGCACCATGCCCTGCGTGAGCAGCCGCGTGAAGGGCTCGTCGACCTTCACCAGGTGCAGGTCGCGCATCACCTTGGTCCAGAAACGCGCGTACAGCAGGTGCAGGATGGCGTGCTCGATGCCGCCGATGTACTGGTCCATCGGCATCCAGTACTGCGTGCCGGCGCCGACCATGGCCAGGTCGTTCTTCGGGTCGCAGTAGCGCATGAAGTACCACGACGAGTCCACGAAGGTGTCCATCGTGTCCGTCTCGCGCCGCGAGGGCTTGCCGCACTTCGGGCAGGCCACCTTCAGGAAGGACTCGCACTTGTTCAACGGGTTGCCCGAGCCGTCGGGGATCAGGTCCTCGGGCAGCACGACGGGCAGATCCTTCTCCGGCACCGGCACGGCGCCGTGCTCGTCGCAGTGGATGATCGGGATCGGCGTGCCCCAGTAGCGCTGGCGGCTCACGCCCCAGTCGCGCAGGCGCCAGGTGGTCTTCTTCTCGCCCAGGCCCTTGTGCGCCAGCGCCTGGGCCACGGCATCGACCGCCTGCTGGTAGGGCAGGCCGCTGTACAGGTCGGAGTTCACCGTCACGCCGCGCGACTTGTCGGCATACCACTCCTGCCAGTGGTCGTAGCTGAAGTGCGGCTCGCCGTCGACGTGCACGACCTGCAGGATGTCGATGCCGTACTTCTTCGCGAAGGCGAAATCGCGCTCGTCGTGGCCGGGCACGCCCATCACGGCGCCGTCGCCGTAGCCCATCAGCACGTAGTTGCCCACCCACACCGGGATCTTCTCGTGCGTCAGCGGGTGCTCGACCACCAGGCCGGTCGGTACGCCCTTCTTGTCCTGCGTGGCGAGTTCGGCCTCGGTGGTGCCGCCGGCCTTGCACTCCTCGAGGAAGGCAGCCACCGCGGGGTTGGAGTGCGCGGCGTGCAGCGCCAGCGGATGCTCCGGCGCCACGGCGCAGAAGGTCACGCCCATGATGGTGTCGGCGCGCGTCGTGAAGACGTACAGCCGCCCGGCGCCGATCAGCGTGCCGTCGCCGCCGCGGATGTCGTGCGTGAAGGCGAAGCGCACGCCCTCGCTCTTGCCGATCCAGTTCTCCTGCATCAGCTTGACGCGCTCGGGCCAGCCGGGCAGGTGCTTCTGCACGTGCTCGAGCAGTTCTTCGGCGTACTGCGTGATCTTCAGGTAGTAGCCGGGGATCTCGCGCTTCTCGACCGGCGCGCCGCTGCGCCAGCCGCGGCCGTCGATGACCTGTTCGTTGGCGAGCACGGTCTGGTCGACCGGATCCCAGTTGACGACCTGCGTGCGGCGCTCGGCAATGCCGGCCTCCAGCATCTTCAGGAACAGCCACTGGTTCCACTTGTAGTACTCGGGCGAGCAGGTGGCGACCTCGCGGCTCCAGTCGATGGCCAGGCCCATGGCCTGCATCTGGCCCTTCATGTGGGCGATGTTCTCGTAGGTCCACTTCGCCGGTGGCACCTTGTTCTTCATCGCCGCGTTTTCCGCGGGCAGGCCGAAGGCGTCCCAGCCCATCGGCATCAGCACGTTCATGCCCTTCATGCGCAGCTGGCGCGTGAGCATGTCGTTGATGGTGTAGTTGCGCACATGCCCCATGTGCAGCTTGCCGCTGGGGTAGGGCAGCATCGAGCAGGCGTAGAACTTCGGCTTGCGCGGATCCTCGGTGACGCGGTAGGCGTCGGCGGCTTTCCAGGCGGCGTGAGCGGCGCGCTCGATCTCGCTGGGCTTGAAGTCGGGGCTCATGGGGTGGCGCTGCGCGCTTCTGGAGTGGCGGTCGATTATAGGAAGGGGCCTCCGCGGCCCGCCGCCGGACCGTGCCGCCCCCGATTCCGGGGACTGCTGCACGGACTTGTGGGCCGACTCATGCTGCAACGCAACATAGGGTTTACACTGATCCCGGATCGCATGCATCCGCCCGGCGCCACCCGCACCGGGCCTTTGGGGAGTCATACCATGAACCGCAAGAATCTCGCCATCGGGGCCGTGATGCTCCTGGCCGCCCTGGCGGCCGCCAGCGCCGTCGAGGCCCAGACCGTGGGCGCCCACCCGGCGCTGCGCGACAGCGCCCCGCGGGTTGCCGCTGGCATCGACCCGAACACCTTCCGCGTCGGGCACCCGGCCGGACCCAGCTTCGTTCGCGGGCACGCCAACCACGAGCATCCCGCCGTGGCCGCCAAGCGCGACGCGCCGGGCCTGCCCGTCGACCCGAACCAGTTCATCGTGCAGCCGCCGGCCACGGTGCACTGGGCGCTGGCGTCGGAGCCGGCCGCCCGGCTCGCGGCGCTGCGCTGATCGCTCAGGGCTTGACGGGCTCGGCGACGAAGCCGATGCGGCTCAGGCCGCCCTTTTGCACCAGGCCGATCAGCTCCGCCACGCGACCATAGGGCACGCTGCGGTCGGCGCGCAACTGCACCTCGGTCATCGGGTTCAGCCGCGCGGCCTGCGCCACGCGCTCGCGCAGCGTGGCCTCGTCGACCTTCTCGTCGCCGACGAACATCTGCCCCTGCGCATCCAGCGACAGCGAGATCGACTGCGGCGCGTCGCTGGGCAACGCGCCTTCGGCCTTCGGCAGGTCGAGCTTGAGCGCCGAGGTCATCAGCGGCGCGGTGATCATGAAGATCACCAGCAGCACCAGCATCACGTCGATCAGCGGCGTCATGTTGATGTCGCTCATCGGCTGCGGGCCGGTGGTGCGTTCGAGGCGGCCGAAGGCCATGTCAGCGTGCCTTTGCCGAATCGATGACCATCTCGCGCAGGTCGTGCGCGAAGCCTTCGAGCTCGGCCTCGCAGGCCCCCACCAGCTTGCCGAAGATGTTGTAGGCCAGCACGGCCGGGATGGCCACCGCCAGGCCGGCGGCCGTCATCACCAGCGCTTCGCCCACCGGGCCCGAGATCTTCTCGATGCTGATCGCGCCGGCCATGGAGATCGCGACGAGCGCGTGATAGATGCCCCACACCGTGCCGAACAGGCCGATGAAGGGCGCGGTGCTGCCGATCGAGGCGAGCAGCACCTGGCCGAACTGCAGTTGCGCGAGCATCGCGTGCAGCGCGTCGCGCAGCCGGCGTGTCAGCTGCGACTCGAGGTGGCCGCGCGACTCGATGGTGTCGCCGCGTGGCGAGGCCAGGGCCGCGGCGAGCAGCGGCCGCAGCGCGGCTTCGCGGTCGAAGGCCTGCAATTGCTGCGCGCCGGCGTCCAGCGTGGGTGCGGCCCAGAACGCCGGCACGGCGCGGGCGATGTCGCGGCGCACGCGGCGCAGCAGCCAGCCCTTCCACAGGATCACCACCCAGGCGCTGACCGACATCAGCAGCAGCAGCAGGGCCACGCCACGCGTGATGGCGTCGCCCTGCGACCAGAAGTGCGACAGGCCGCTCATGAGGCGAGGCCGAGCACGGCATCCATGCCGAACAGGCCGGTGGCATGGCCGGCCAGGAAACGCGCCGCGCGCAGGCTGCCCTGGGCGAAGTTGGCGCGGCTGGTGGCCTGGTGGCGGATCTCCACCCGCTCGCCGGTGCCGGCAAACAGCACGGTGTGGTCGCCGACGATGTCGCCGCCACGCACGGTGGCGAAGCCGATCGACGACGGGTCGCGTTCGCCCGTGACGCCTTCGCGGGCGTAAACGGCGCAGTCCTTCAGATCGCGGCCCACCGCGGCGGCCACCACCTCGCCCATCTTCAGCGCCGTGCCGCTGGGCGCGTCGACCTTGTGGCGGTGGTGCGCTTCGATGATCTCGATGTCGTAACCCTCTTTCAGAGCGCGCGCCGCGACCTCGAGCACCTTGAGCACCACGTTCACGCCCACGCTCATGTTGGGTGCCAGCACGATGGCGTTGTGCGTCGCGAACCCGGCGATCTGCGCCTTCTGCGCGTCGCTGAACCCGGTGGTGCCGATCACGGCCTTGACGCCCAGCTCGCGGCACGCCGCCAGGTGCGCCAGCGTGCCTTCCGGACGCGTGAAATCGATCAGCACCTGCGCGTCGGCCAGTCCGGCGCGCAGATCGCTGGTGATGGTCACGCCGCTGCTGGCGCCGAGGAAGGCGGCGGCGTCCTGCCCGATCGCCGGGCTGGCAGCGATGTCGAGTGCTCCGGCGAGTTGCAGGTCTGCGCTGGCGCGCACGGCCTCGATCAGCATGTGGCCCATGCGGCCGGACGCGCCGGCCACGGCGATGCGCAGCGCGTTCATCGGGCGGCTTCCAGTGGCGGGAAGCTGCGTGTCGGGCCGATCGGCTCGGCCACGGCGGCCGGCGGCTTGGGCGGCACCGGCAGGGCCTTGATCTGCTCGTCGGTCAGCGCCAGCGGCGGCGCCTGCCGCGAGGTCTTGAAGGTGTCGATCGAAGCGACGAAGTCGCGCTCGGCGGGCAGTTCGCTGCTGGTGTCCAGGCTCTTGAGTGTCTCGCCGTCGAAGCGCGCCACCAGCCGGCGCAGTTGCGGCTCCGCACCCTGGCGGCGGATCGTGAAGACGTAGTCCCAGCGGTCGGCATGAAAGGCGTCGGCGAGCAGCGGCGAGCCGAGGATGTCGCGGACCTGCGTGCGCGACATGCCGGGCTTGACGGCCTCGGCCTGTTCCTTGGTGACGACATTGCCCTGCACGACCTCGACCCGGTAGGGGGTCACCACGCCGAGGAAGTTGTCGGAAGACTGCAGCGAGGCGCAGCCCGTGGTGGCCAGCGCGGCCAGCAGCGAGCACACGGCGAACGGGGAGCGAGAGGGCATGGTGGCTTTGGGGGCGCGAGCCGGTGGCGACTGCAACCTCGATATGATCGCTGGATTCTAGCGTTCGGCATCGTCCGGGCCGACCCCTCCGCGAGCTGCCATGACCCATGCCGACGAGCTCAAGAACAGCGGCCTGAAAGCCACCCTGCCGCGCATCAAGGTGCTGGAGGTGTTCCAGAAGAGCACCCAGCGCCACATGAGCGCCGAGGATGTCTACAAGCACCTGCTGGCCGAAGGGTCGGACGTGGGGCTTGCCACCGTCTACCGCGTGCTGATGCAGTTCGAGCAGGCCGGCATCCTGTCGCGCAACCACTTCGAGGCCGGCAAGGCGGTGTTCGAGCTCAACGAGGGCAAGCACCACGACCACCTGGTGTGCCTGGATTGCGGCCGCGTCGAGGAGTTCTTCGACGCCGAGATCGAAAAGCGCCAGAAGGCCGTGGCGGCTGCCCGTGGCTTCGAGCTGCAGGACCACGCGCTGGCGCTGTACGCGGTGTGCACCAAGAAGAACTGCCCGCACCGGGCCCGCTGACGCGGCCTCTCGGCCGGCTCACTCCGGCTTGAGCATCGCCTTCTGGTGGCGTTCGATGAATTCCTGGTAGGTGTCGATGCCGCGCAGCTGCAGGATGGTGTTGCGCACCGCC
>CAZVLY010000002.1:0-4383 GCA_964628175.1 uncultured Piscinibacter sp.
CTGGGCTGGCAGGTGGTGTTCGTGCCCGAGGCCACGCTCACCTTCGACATGACGCTGCCCGACGGCAGCCCGTTCCGCGCCGCGGACATCCGCGCGCGCACCGCCAGCGTGCTGCAGGGGCGCTTTGCCCGCGTGCTCGGCGTGGACGACACTCTGGCCCATGTCCGCCGCGGCTGAGCCCATCGACGTCTACTTCGTGCTGCCGCGCGGCAGCCTGATCCTCGACTGGGCCGGCCCGGCCGAGGCGCTGCGTTTCGCCAACACCGAGCTGCCGCCGCGCCGGCCGGCCTTCGCGCTGCACTTCGTGGCGCCCGACGCCACGTCGTTGAGCTCGGTGGGCGCGATGGTCGCCGGCCTGGCGCCGCTGCCCGAGCGGCTCGAGCCGCCGGCCTGGCTGGTGCTGGTGGGCCGCACGTCCACCTCGCAGCGCCGCGACGACGACCGCGAGGACCGCCTCGTCATCGACTGGCTGCGCCGCGTGCAGCCCGGACAGCGCGGCGTGCGCCTGGTGACGGTGTGCTCGGGCGCGCTGCTCGCCGCCTCGGCGGGCCTGTTCGCGCGCAGGCGCGTCACCACGCACCACGGCGACCTCGACGAACTGGCGCGGCGCGCGCCCGACGCCATCGTGGTGCCCGACCGCGTCTTCGTGCACGACGGCGACCTCTGGTCGAGCGCCGGCGTCACCGCGGGCATCGACCTCGCGCTGCATCTGGTGGCCGGGCAGTGCGGGGCGGTGGTGGCCGCGCGGGTCGCGCAACGCATGGCGGTGGCGCTGCGCCGCGGGCCCGACGACCCGCAGCTCTCGCCCTTCCTCGCGCACCGCCAGCATTTCAATGCGCGCTTGCACCGCGTGCAGGACGCGCTGTCGGCCGCGCCGCGCGAGCCCTGGAGCGTGGCGCGCATGGCCGCACTCGCTCACACCACGCCGCGCACGCTGACGCGGCTGTTCGGCGAACATGCCGGCACCACGCCGCTGGCCTACCTGCGCGGCATCCGCCTGGCGCTGGCGCGCACCGCGCTCGACGCCGGCAGCACGGTCGGCGGCGCGGCCGAGGCCGCCGGTTTCCACTCCGACCTGCAGCTGCGCCGTGCCTGGCGCGCGGCGGGCCTGTCCGGATCGCCGAACGAATCGCGTGTGACAGGGTGAGCAGGGTGCGCGGCGCACCCGTGCACCTCACCTCAGCGGAGTTCCATCCATGCGATTCACCTTCCTCGCGGCCCTGCCGCTCGGCCTGGCCGTGGCCTCGATCAGTCAGAACCTTCCGGCGCAGGCACTGAAAGCCGAGCTGCGCGGTGCCGCACAGTCGGCCCGCCAGGCGCGCGCCGAACACGACTTCCGCGCCGGCCGCTACGCCGCGGCCTATGCCAGCTTTGCCGCCCTGGCCGATGCGGGCCACGCCCCATCGGCGCAGGTCGCGCTGCTGATGCTCCGCCAGGGCCCGGCGCTGTTCGGCAGCGACTGGTTCGCCACGCCGGCACAGCAGCAACGCTGGAACGCGCTGGTCGTCAATGCGGCGCGCGGCCGCCTCGATCTCGAGGACAACGAGCGCGGCGACTGAGCCGCCATCCCGCGGTCAGGCCGACGGCGGGGCCAGCGGCGCGAAGCGTGCCAGGCGCAGCTGCACCAGGGCGACGAAGACTGCAGCCAGCGGCCAGACCAGCAGCACGCCGCTCGCGAACTCGCCGAACATCTGCGGCGCGCCGACCCCCGCGAGTGCCGCGGCCAGCAGGTCGGACGCCACCGCGATGCACAGGCACAAGGTGCATTCCGCGATGCGCCGCGACAAGGAGACGAGCATCAGCGCGGCATAGGCCAGCCCTGCACCCATCATCACCGGCAGCCCGGACTCGTGGCCGGCCAGGCCGTGACGCAGCCAGGCGGCGCCAAAGAACATCACGCTGCAGGCCAGGAATCCCGGGCTGAACCCGCGGATCGACGGCGGCAGCGCGCGGTGCGCGCCGGCAAACAGCAGCCCGCGCAAGCCGATGCCGACGATCTGCAGCATCAGGCGGCCTGCCAGCACGACGGACTGCAGGGCCAGGTGCTGCGAGCGGCGGGCGCGGATCGGAGTCTGTGCGGGCATGGAGTGCTCCTCGTCGAGGCGTTCGCATCAGGCCACGGGCCAGGCGAGGCGGCAATCCGCTCCCTTGGGGGGACACGTCCCCCTAGGCCGTCGCCGACGCCGGCCACGCAGCCCCTCCCGGTGCGCTTGCGGCAGGTCATTCCCGGCCGCCGGCGCCGGAGGCGACAATGCCATCGATGCTGTCCTCCCTGCCTGCCGCGCTGCGCGGCGCTCTCGCCGGTTTCCTCCTCGGCCTGAACACCCTGACCATCACCCTGCTGATGGTCCTGCCGGCCCTCGTCAAGCTGGTGCTCCCCGTGCCCGGCGTGCGCACCGTCTGCGATCGGCTGCTCAACGCGCTGGCCTCGCGCTGGGTGGCCAACAACGACGCCTGGATCACCGCGGTGAACCCGCGTGCCGTGTGGGACGTGCAGGGCGTGGACAGCCTGCACCCGCGCGGCTGGTACCTGGTGTCGAGCAACCACCAGAGCTGGGTCGACATCCTCGTGCTGCAGCGCGTGCTGCACGGTCACGTGCCCTTCCTCAAGTTCTTCCTGAAGGCCGAGCTGATCTGGGTGCCGGTGATCGGGCTGGCCTGGTGGGCGCTGGATTTCCCGTTCATGAAACGCGGCAAGGGCCGCGGCGCGCGCCACAACGACCTGCGCACCACGCGCGAGGCCTGCGAGAAGTTCAAGCGCATCCCGACCACGGTGATGAACTTCGTCGAAGGCACGCGCTTCACGCCGGCCAAGCACGCCGCGCAGGCCAGCCCCTACCGCCACCTGCTCAAGCCCAAGATCGGCGGCCTGGGCATCGCGCTGGCCACCATGGGCGAGCAGTTCGAGGCGCTGCTCGACGTCACCATCGTCTACCCGCACGGCGCGCCGAGCTTCTGGCACCTGCTGTGCGGCGACATCGACGCGGTCGTCGTGCGCGTGCAGCAGCGCGAGATCCCCGCGGACATGCTCGCCGGCGATCCGATGGGCGACAAGGCCTACCGCCAGCGCATCGGTGCCTGGGTCGACGCGCAGTGGGCCGAGAAGGATGCGCTGATCGAGTCGCTGCTGAAGGCCGACGCCGAGGCCCGTCCTCCCGCGACGCGCTGAGCTTGCCCGGGCGCGCTCAGGGCAGCGCGCGGCCGGCCTTGCGCAGCGCATGCCGCTGCACCTTGGCGCGATTGCCGCAAGTACTCATCGAACACCAGCGGCGGCTGCCGCCCTTGCTGTCGTCGGCGAACAGCCAGCGGCACTTGTCGTTCGCGCACTGGCGCAGGCGCCGCACGGCCAGCGCCAGGTCGGCGGCCGACCACAGCACCGGTGCCAGCACCTCGCTCGCGACGGGCGAGACCATGGGCACGCGCCAGCCGGTGCGCTCGCCCGCCAGCACCGCGTGCTGGCGCGGCGGCGCGCGTTGCAGCCACTGCGCCAGGGTCTGCGACTCGGCCGTCGCCGGCGCGCCGCCGGCCCGCGCGGCGAACAGGCGGTAGAGCAGCTCGCGCAGCTGCAGCGCGTCGTCGAAGAGCCGCTGCGCCGCGGCGGGATCGGCCTCGCCCAGGGCCTGCAGGCGGGCGCCAGTGCGGGCGTCCACGACGGCGGCGCCTTCGAGCCAGCGCGCCAGTGCGCCGAAGTCGGTCAGCGATTCGGTCGGGGTCGCGCTGCCGCGCCACCAGCGCGTGTTGGCGAAGTCCAGGCACAGCGTCGGCGCGGGCGCGGCGACCAGGCGCTGCGGGGTGGCGCCATCGGCGAAGGAACTCATGGCGCATCCTACTAACCCCCCAGGCGGTTGACAACGCCGGCAGGCCGGGCCGACACTAACCGGCATGACGGTTAGCTTGACCGAATCCGCCCCCCGGCCGCCCCGCCGGTTGCTGCTGCGCGGCCGCGGGCTGTCGGTCGTCGACTACCGCTGCGCGGCGGTGCCGGGCGAGCCGGCCGTGGCCGAGCAGCACACGCGGCACGTGCTCGCCTACGTGCGCCGCGGCAGCTTCGGCTGCCGCTGCCGCGGCCGGCAGTTCGAGCTGGTGGCCGGCTCGATGTTCGTCGGCCACCCCGGTGACGAATACACCTGCACGCACGAGCACCACGGCGGTGGCGACGAGTGCCTGTCCTTCCATCTGGAGCCGGCGCTGGCCGACGAGATCGGCGCCTCGCCCGCGGCCTGGCACATCGGCGCGCTGCCGCCACTGCCGGCACTGGGGGTGCTGGGCGAGCTGGCACAGGCGGCGGCGCTGGGCCGCACCGACATCGGTGTGGACGAGGCCGGCCTGCGGCTCGCGCAGCGTTTCGTCGAGCTGGTCGCCGGCCGCGACGTGCCGGCGCCG
>CAZVLY010000002.1:4483-41163 GCA_964628175.1 uncultured Piscinibacter sp.
GCGGCTCGCGCAGCGTTTCGTCGAGCTGGTCGCCGGCCGCGACGTGCCGGCGCCGGCCGCCTCCGCCTCCGCCTCCGCCGCCGATCGCCGGCGCGCCACGCGCGCGGCGCTGTGGATCGAGGCGCATGCGGCGGATCCGGTCGATCTCGATGGCGCGGCCGCGCAGGCCGGCCTGAGCAGCTTCCATTTCCTGCGCGTGTTCTCGCGCGTGTTCGGCCTCACGCCGCACCAGTACCTGATCCGCCGGCGACTGGGCCACGCGGCGCGGCTGCTCGCCGACGACGCGATGCCGGTCACCGAACTGGCCTTGCAGGTCGGCTTCGGCGACCTGTCGAACTTCGTGCGCAGCTTCGGGCAGGCGGCCGGCATGTCGCCGTCGCAGTTCCGCCGCCTGGCGCGCGGCGAGCGGCGCGCGCTGCGCGATCGGCTGGCCGCACCCCTCGTCGCCATTCGCTGAGCCGAAGCGCAGCGCAAGTTTCTCCAAGCGCCGCGACCGCGTTGCGCGGAGCATGCCGCCATCCACTCAGGAGGCAAGCATGTTCGACCACATCGGCATCAAGGTCCGCGATCTGCAGGCGAGCGCGGCGTTCTACACGGCGGTGCTCGCACCCCTGGGGCATGCGAAGGGCTACGCCGACGAGACCTCGGTCGGCTTCGGCCCCGCCGGGGCCCCGGCGTTGTGGCTGTATGCCTGCGACACACCGGTCGGCCCGGGCAGCCACATCGCCTTTCGCGCCGCCGACCCGGCGGCCGTCGACCGTTTCCATCGAGCCGCGCTGCAGGCCGGCGGGCGCGACAACGGCCCGCCCGGCCCCCGGACTCACTACAGCCCGACGTACTACGCGGCCTTCGTCTTCGACCCGGACGGCAACAACGTCGAGGCCGTGCGGCCTTGAGCGCCATGCAGGGCCGTTTCGCGCCGCTGATCCTGGCCAACTGCGCCGCCGCGCTGCTGGCCTTCGCCACCCGCGCCGCCGCGGCCGAACCGTTGCCGGCCGCGGCGCTGGCCGAGTCGGAGTTGCTCGCCATCGACCGGCGCATCGTCGGCACCGGGGCCGACCGCGACGGCGTGCCACTGGACATGCTGGTCGGCATCGACTTCCGCATGATCGACCGCGATGGGGCCCGCGTCGACCGCGCCGGCTTCCTCGCGGCGACGGCCCACCCGGGCAGGCTGCCTGCGCTGTCGCACGACGAGGTGCGCGTGCGGCTGTTCGGCAGCGTGGCGCTGCTGCACGGCGTGGTCCAGGCGGACGACGCAGGGTCCCGGCCGCTGCGGCTTCGCTACACCCATGTGTTCCATTGGCAGGCCGACGGCTGGCGGCTGGTGGCGGCGCAGTCCACGCCGCTGCGCGAGGGCGTGGTGCCGGCGCTGCGGCAGGGCAGCTCGCCGCCAGCGACTGAGCCCTGGACCGGCCGCGATCCGCACGGCGACGACGCCGAGGTGCTGCGCCAGCTCAACGAGTCGTACGTGCGGGCCTTCCGCGAGTCCGATGTGGCCTGGTACGCCGCGCACCTGGCGCCCGACTATGTCGTCACCCAGGGCGACGGCGCCTTCGACTACCGGGCCGGGGCGCTCGCCGCGTTCGCGCGGCCGACCTTCGCCACGCACTTCCGCCGCTTCGCGGTCGAGCAGGTGAACATCCGCCGCTTCGGCGAGCTGGCGCTGATCGAAGCCGAGAACCCGTACGAGCTGAAGGACGGTCGCACGGGCCTGGCCCGCTACACCGACATCTGGCTGAAGCAGCCCGGCGGCTGGCGCTGCATCTCGGCGCACATCACGCCGGTGCGCGCCGGCTGAGCCGGCGTGGCGCTCAGTCGGCGCGCATCTGCGAGTACGCGATCGCCAGGCGCACGGCGCTGAGCAGCGAGATGCCCACGCCGTAGGCGATGCCCACGCCGAAACCGATGGTGGACAGCGTGTCGGAGCCGATCAGCATGGGCACGAGGCCGCCGATGAGCGCGCCCGCCAGGCCGACCAGGAAGGGCCACAGGCTCAGGTAGGTGAGCAGCGTCAGCACGAAGCGGCCGAAGCCCATCGTCCACGAGGGGCCTGTCTCTGACTTGACGCCGATGATGATCTTCTTGCGCAGCAGGTGGCCGAAGACGAACAGGCACACCCGGTCGCCCGGGCGCAGGTAGCCGACCAGCTCGGCCTTGCACACGCGGATCTTCTCCAGCCTCGTGTCGCCGATCTGGAGCAGCGGGATCTCGGTGGCCACGCGCACCAGCCCACCCACGGGCACGATCACGTTGCCCTGCGCGTCCTCCCGGCCCATCGCGACGTATCCGCCGCCGGTGGCGTGGCCGACCACCTTGAGTTCACCGCAGTAGCGTGTCATTGCTGACGAAACTCCTTCTTCCACAACCGCTCGAGTTCGGCACCCATCGCGGCGCTCGGGGCGCCCAGCAGCGTCGTCCTGCCCTTCTCGTAGAGCTTGCCGTAGACCTGGCCGCGCGCCGGCGAATACAGCAGCAGCAGGTTGTTGTCTGCGCAGTCGTGCGGCTTGCAGGGCGTGGCGAGCTGGAAGTCCTCGCCCGCGAGCGTCAGCCGGCTCACGGGGGCGCTGTTGCTCATCGCGCTCAGCCACTTCTGGCCGGCCTTCGCGCCGAGCGCGCTGCGGTAGGCCGACCTGAACTTCGGATCCTTCAGCAGGTCGGCGGTGGTGACCAGGGGCTCGGTGGCCGCGGCGATCCCGCCGCACAGCGACGCGAGCAGCAGAACGGCGAACCGGCGGGCAAGGGTGGGGGACCAGGCCATGCGGCGCAGCTTAGCCAGCGCGGCGGCCGCTGCACAGTTCCCAATTGGGAGGGAGCTGCCGACCGCTCGTGCCGCGCCGCGCTATGCTGCGCCACAGGTCCACAGGGGAGTGAGGACACGATGGCCACGCCAGCGACAGACGCCTTGCAGGAGGAGCTGACCGACGCCGTCTACCGCGCCGCGCTCGAGCCCGAGGGCTGGACCGACGTGATGGCGCTGATGCGCGAACGCTACCCCTCTTCGGCGCAGACCTTCTACTTCCTGAACCGGCGCGAACACCGCCTGCGGCCGGTGTGCCTGGCGGGCATCGAGCGCGGCATGATCGGCAGCTTCGACAGCCTCTACTTCGCGCCGGACAACCCCTGGATGCGCGTCAGCCAGCGCCTGCATCAGCCCGGCGTGGTGCGCACCAACGAGCGGCTGGACCGATTCCTGCGCGAGCGGGGCGCACTCTATCGATCGGCCTACTACAACGACTGGATGCGCCCGCAGGGCTTTCGCCACACGATGGGCAACACCCTGCTCAGCGAGGGCGACGTGGTCGCCAACATCACGCTGATGCGCCCGGCCGACATGGGCACCTTCGCGCGGGCCGACGTGCAGGCATTCGAGCGCCTGAGCCGGCACATGACGCGTGCGCTGCAGATGGCCGTGCGGCTGGATCGGCTGGAGGGTGCGCCGGCCGGCCTGGCGGCCTTCGACGCGCTGCCGCTGCCGCTGGCGCTGGTCGACCGGCACCGGCATCTGCTGCATGCCAACGCCGCGATGGAATCGCTGCTGCGCCGGCGCGGTGGCCTGGAGCTTCGCCAGGGCGTGCTCCAGGCCAGCGACCCGGCCGCGCAGCAGGCGCTGGCGCAGCGCGTGGACGCGGCCATCCACGTCGTCGAGGCGAGCCTGCCCGCGTGCGGCCCGCTGCGGCTGCCCAGCGGGCCGCACGATGGCTCCAGCGTGCAGGTGCTGCCGGTGGCCGGCGGTCAGGGGCGCTACCTGCCACCGGTGCGTGCCGCGCTGGTGATGGTGATCGATCCGGCCGGCGTGCCGGCAGCGGGCGTCCAGGCCCTGTGTGGACGCCACGGCTGCACCCCGTCGGAGGCGCGGCTGGCCCTGCTGATCTGCGAGGGCCATGCCTTGCGCGAGGCCGCGGCCGACATGGGCATCACCTACGGGACGGCGCGGGTCTACCTGAAGGCGGTGTTCGTGAAGCTGGGCGTGCACAGCCAGGCCCAGCTGGTGACGCGTGTGCTGCAGCTTCGCGCGCTGGCCGCCCATTAGGGTTTGCCGCAGAAGCGATCAACTCGCCAACTGCGACACGCTCGCGCGCGGGCACTGGTAACCGGGCCTTCGCCATCGCGTTGCGTTTGGATACAGTGGCTCGCGAGACAAAGGCACACCCGAGCGAAAGCCGGGGTCGCAAAGCTTCCGGTCTAACGCCCCGGCGACGGGGCCACGACAGCGGGGTTGCCCAGCACGCGAGGCCGATCCGGTTTCGCCTGGGTGCATCGATTCACCCAGCGCAGGAGCTGCCCATGCAGGCCATCCGGATCGAGAAGACCCTTCACCGCGGCGCCGGCGAGCACGTCGTCATCGCGCAGGACCCCGCCAACCGCTGCTACGTGGGCGTGAGCAACGGGCCCGGCGAACCGGGCGACTTCATGTTCGTCGAGATCGACCGCGTGACCCTGCTCGAACTCGAGCGCGGCACCACCGACGCCGGCACGGTGATGCGCGACCGCTGCGCGGGCATCGTGCTGCTGCCGCTGGACGCGTGAGGCCGCTCAGCGGCGCCCCGACAGCGGATACGCCGGGTCGTTGTAGCCCGGCGTGGACGGGTGGCCTGGCGAGACCAGCGAGTCGACCAGCGCCTCGTCGGCCGCGTCGATGGTGATGTCGAGCGCGCCGAGGTAGGACTGCCATTGCGCCAGCGTGCGCGGCCCGGCGATGACGGCGCTGACCGCGCGGTGCGCGAGCACCCAGGCCGTGGCGAAGTGCAGCAGCGAGACACCCCTGGCCGCGCAGTGCGCCTGCAGGGTCTGCGCGATCTGCAGCGACTCCTCGCGGAACTCGGTCTGCAGGATGCGCTTGTCGCCGCGCCCGGCGCGCGTGTCCTGCCCGGGCTGGCTGCCCGGCGTGTACTTGCCGGCGAGCACGCCGCGCGCGATCGGGCTGTAGGGCACCACGCCGATGCCGTGGTGCGCGCAGACGTCGAGCACCTCCACCTCGGGCTGGCGGTTCAGCAGGTTGTAGTAGGGCTGGCAGACCACCGGCGCCGGCATGTTGATCGCGCGCGCCAGCGCCACCATCTCGGCGATGCGCCAGCCGCGGAAGTTCGACACGCCCCAGTAGCGGATCTTGCCGTCGCGCAGCAGCGTCTCGATGGCACGCAGCGGCTCCTCGAGGTCCATGCCGTTGTAGTCGCGGTGCAGGTAGTGGATGTCGATGTGGTCGGTCCCCAGCCGCTGCAGGCTGGCCTCGCACTCGCGCAGCACCCAGGCGCGCGAATAGTGCGATTCGTTGGGTCGCTCCGACATCTTGTTGCCCACCTTCGTGGCCAGCACCCAGTCGTGCCGGTGGCCCTTGAGCAGCTCGCCGACCATGGTTTCCGAGCCGCCGGTCGAGTAGACGTCGGCGGTGTCGATGAAGTTGACGCCGTGCTCCCTGGCGTGGGCGACGATGCTGCGCGCCTCGGGCAGCTCGGTCTGGTCGGCGAACATCATCGTGCCGAGGCACAGCTCGGACACCTGCAGCGGGCTCTTGCCGAGATTGCGGTAGCGCATGGGAGGTCCTGGTCACGTGGCGGATGGAGGCGGCAGCATAGCCGCGGCGCCGCTGGTCCGCTCTCAACGCCGCCCGCCGGCGCGGCCACGATCGGTAGGCACGACTCTTCGCGTTCGGCGATGCGAGGGCTCATCGCGACGGGCTCGGGAACCTGCGTCGGCCAGACGACGAGCGCGCGAAGACGACGGGCTAGGGTCCCATCCAGCCCAGGCGCGCCGAGATGCTGCGGGCGACCTCCACCACCGCAGGCGCGAACTGCTTCGCGACGCGCGACCTGAGGCGATCGACGGGGCCGGAGATGCCGATGGCCGCGATCACGCTGCCGCGGCCGTCACGGATGGGCGCGGCCACACCGCACACGCCTTCGCGCCACTCGCCGCGGTTGATGGCGTAACCAGCCTCGCGCACACGCTTGAGTTCGGCGCGCAGCTCGGTGGGGTCGGTGATGGTGTTCGCGGTGTGGCTGCGCAGATCGTGCGCCACCGCGTCGACCACCGCCGCGCTGGCGTGGGCGAGCAGCGCCTTGCCCGTGGCCACGCAGTAGGCGGGGGCGCGGCCACCCACCTTGGAGTAGGCCCGCACCGGTTGCGGGCTGTCGACCTTGTCGATGTAGACCACCTCGCCGTGGTCGAGGATGGACAGGTGCACCGTCTCGCCGGTCAGCTCGACCAGCCGCTCCATCGGTTCGAAGGCCACGCGCTTGACGTCGAGCTTGTCGAGCACCGTCACGCCGAGCTCCCAGAGCTTGAGCGTCACTTCGTAGCGGCCGGTGGCGCCGACGTTCTGGACGTAGCCCTGTTCGTTCAGCGTCTGCAGCAGCCGGTGCACGTTGCTCTTGGTGAGCTGCAGCTGCCGCGCGAGTTCGCTCACGCCGCAGGGCTCGCCGGCGCGCGCCAG
This sequence comes from uncultured Piscinibacter sp., assembly GCA_964628175.1. Taxonomy (GTDB): domain Bacteria; phylum Pseudomonadota; class Gammaproteobacteria; order Burkholderiales; family Burkholderiaceae_C; genus Piscinibacter. Next base: position 10,917 of record CAZVLY010000002.1, read on the forward strand.
CGCCTCCAGCAAGGCCAGGCCGTTCACGAACGTCGTGTTCATCGGGGCGCTCGCCGGGGCGGCGGGGGCTGCAGAAGGGGAGGTCGAGGCTGCCATGGCGGGTGTCCGTCTCCAGGGCTTCGGCACGCGGGCAAATGCTACGGGTAAGCACCCGCCTGCCACACGTTGACAGGGGCAATCGCCGGCGCCTAAAGTCCGTACCAATGAATGATACAGCGTATCAACATATAGAACAAGCGGATTTTGCGATCGAAGGCAACAGGAGACAAGCGTGGCCAGGACCCTGATCAGGAACATGTGGTACGTCGCCGGCTGGAGCGAGGAGTTCGCGCCAGGCAAGCTGCTCGGGCAGACCATCGTCGGCCTGCCCGTGGTGCTGTGGCGTGTCGAGAGCGGCAGCGATGCCGGCCAGGTGGTGGCGCTGGAGGGGCGCTGCTGCCACAAGCGCATGCCGCTGGCCTCGGGCAAGCTGCTCGCCGACGGCACGCTGGAATGCGCGTACCACGGCCTGTGCTTCGACAGCACCGGCCAGTGCGTGAAGATCCCGTCGCAGCCCGGCAATCCGATCCCCAAGCGCGCCAAGGTGCGCCCCTACCCGGTGATCGAGCAGGACGGCCTGGTGTGGGTGTGGATGGGCGATGCCGACCCGGCCGCCGCGCCGCCGCGCGTGCCCGAGATGAAGAGCGCCGAGTGGGAATGCATCCACCAGCCCAACAACGTGGTGGCCGCGAACTACCTGCTGCTGATCGAGAACCTGCTGGACATCAGCCACTTCTACCCGCTGCACGACGGCAACATCGGCGATGCGGCGCACAGCGAGATCCCGGTCGAGTTCGACTTCGCCTCGATCGACGGCAACCGCTCGATCAAGTGCATCCGCCAGGCCAAGAGCTACCACCATCCGCCTTACCTGGCCGACTTCTTCGGCTACGAGCTGGTCGACCGCCACCACACGCACGCGATGGTCTCGCCCGGCATCGTGCGCGTGGACCTGCGCTGTGCGCCGCCGGGGCAGCTGGGCACCGAGGCAGAGCGCGGCTACATCCTCACCCACATGATCACGCCCATCGACGAGAAGCACCACAACTGGCGCATCGGCGTGACCTGCAAGGCCGACCACCGCTGGCCGGCCGACCCGAGCATCTCCACCGCGCGCCGGGTGGCCACGCAGTTCCCCGGCGTCGTGGCCGAAGACCTGTGGGCGCTGGTCGAGCAGCAGTCGATGTTCGACCTCGGCGACGAGCGCTACCCCGGCGAGATGCACCTGCGCTCCGACACGGCGCTGCTCAAGGCGCGCGAGATCGTGCGCGAGCTGGTGGCGGCCGAGACCGCGCCGGCCGCCGAGACCGCGGCGGCCTGAGCCATGGCCGACGCTTCGCCGCCGGCCGTGTGGCTGTGCGTGATCTGCGGCTTCGTCTACGACGAGGCCCTGGGCCTGCCCGAAGACGGCATCGCGCCCGGCACGCGATGGGCCGACGTGCCCGAGGACTGGGGCTGCCCCGAGTGCGGGGCGGCCAAGGCCGAGTTCGAGATGGTTCGCATCGAGGGCGCCTGAGAGCGCCCGTCGCCTGGAGACCTTGCCCCTGCCGTGGACCGACCATCCCCGCGGCAGGGGTCCTTCTAGAACAACGGAGACAACCGACATGAACCGACACCCAGACGAGGCCTCACGCCGGCAACGGCGCGAGATGATGAAGTTCGCGGCCCTGAACGCCGGCCTGCTCGCCCTGCCGGGCGGCCTGCGAGAAGCCATGGCCCAGACGGCGGTGGGCAATTTCCCGGACGGCGTGAAGGGCGACACCGCCTTCGTCGGCGTGTCGGTGCCGCTGACCGGCCCCTTCTCCGCCGAGGGCAAGGACCAGCAGCTCGGCTTCGAGCTCGCCTTCGAGCACCTGAACAGCGGCAAGTGGGTCGGGCTGGTGCCCGAGCTCAAGGCCAAGGGCGTGCTCGGCAAGCGCATCGAGTTCGGCGTCGCCGACACCGAGGCCAAGCCCGAGCCGGCGATCCAGGCGCAGACGCGCTTCCTGCGCAACAACAAGGCCATCCTGATGACCGGCTGCTACAGCAGCGCGGTGACGGTGGCGCTGGGCAAGCTGGCCACGCGCGAGAAGGTGCTCTACATGGCCGGCCCGGCCGGGTCGGACGACGTCACCGGCAAGGACTGCCAGCGCTTCAGCTTCCGCTCGCAGCCGAGCACCTACATGGCCGCCAAGGCGCTCGCGCCGGTGCTCGCCGAAAAGCTCGGCAAGGGCCGCAAGGTCGCCTACCTGGTGCCCGACTACACCTTCGGCCACACGCAGTTCAACGCGATGGTGCGATTCACCGAGAGCATGGGCTGGACGGTGGCCACCAAGCAGGTCTGCCCGATCGGCACGGCCGACTACAGCACCTACCTGCTGAACATCGCCAACAGCGGCGCCGACGTGTTCGTCAACTGCACGGTGGGCAACGACTGCTCGCTGTCGGTGAAGCAGGCGCGTACCTTCGGCGTGCTGAAGAACACCGCGCTGGTGGTGCCCACGCTGCAGCCCTTCCTCGCGCAGCAGCTCGGGGCCGAGGTCACGCAGGGCCTGTGGGGCGCGATGGACTTCTGGTGGACGATGGGTGCCAACAACCCGATCGCCAAGCTGTTCGTCGACGACTTCCTCGCCAAGCACAAGTACAAGCCCTATTGGCCGGCACACATCGCCTACTGCCAGATGCAGATCTGGGCGGCGGCGGTGGAACGGGCCAAGTCCTTCAATCCGATCGAGGTGATCAAGCAGCTCGAATCCGGCAAGCCGATGACGACGAGCCTCGGCGAGGTGTACTACCGAGCCGGCGACCACCAGCTGATCCGCCCGGTGCCGGTGATGCGCGGCAAGAAGCCCTCGGAGATGAAGTCGCCCGACGACTTCTACGAACTGGTGCAGACGGTCCCGGGCAAGGACGCCGTGCCGCCGCTCGAGGAGACGAACTGCAAGATGGGCGATCTCGCCTGAGCGGGAGCCCGAGCATGCCGCCCACCGGGTTGATCCTCTCGCAAGTCTTCCATGGCCTCGTGCTCGGCGGCATGCTCGCGCTCGTCGGCTCGGGGCTGACGATCATCCTGGGCACGCTCGGGCTGGTGAACTTCGCGCACGGGGCCTTCTTCACCTTCGCCGCCTACGCCGGCTGGATCGTCTACGAGCAGACCGGCTCCTACCTCGTGGCCCTGGTGCTGGGCGCGCTGCTGACCTGCGCGCTCGGCCTGGTCATCGAGCGCTCGCTGATCAGCCGCTTCTACCAGCGCCCGCACGAAGACCAGATCCTGCTCACCTTCGGCCTGGGCATCGTCATCACCGAGGCGCTGCGCTGGCAGTTCGGCGGCATCGGCAAGACCATGCCGGTGCCCGAACTGCTGTCCGGCGCGCTGCGGGTCGGGCCGATCATCTACCCCGAGTACCGCCTCGCGGTGTTCGGCATCGCCGCGCTGGCGCTGCTGGGCTGCTATCTGCTGCTGTACCACTCGCGCCTGGGCCTGATCGTGCGCGCGGCGATCGAGGACACGGTGATGGTGCGCATGCTCGGCCTGCGTGCCTCGCGCATCCGCTCGATGGTCTTCGGGCTGGGCGTGCTGGCGGTGGGCGTGGCCGGCGTCGCGCTCGGGCCCATCGTCTCGATCTACCCGGACGTCGGCGCGCGCTTCATGGTGCATTCGTTCGTCGTGGTGGTGATCGGCGGGCTGGGCTCGTTCCCAGGCGCCATCCTCGGCGGCTTCGTCGCCGGGCAGATCCAGACGCTGACCTCGATCTTCGACCCGGCCTACAGCGACCTGATGCTCTTCCTCGTCATGGTGATCATCCTGGCGGTGCGCCCGCGCGGCCTGCTCGGGGTGGAGGGGCGCCAATGAACGACCGCGTGCGCAACGCGCCCGTCTCCGCCTTCTCGCGCTGGCCGGCCTGGGTCCGCCTGCCCGAGGCCTGGATCGTGCTCGCGCTGGCCGCCATGCCCTTCGTGCTGCTGCAGACCGGCGGCTCGGTCGACACCGCGATCCGCATCCTCATCTGGGGCCTGTTCGGCCTGGGCTTCGACATCCTGTTCGGCTACGCCGGCCTGCTGTCGTTCGGGCAGGCGGCCTTCTTCGGCGCCGGCGGCTTCGTGGCCGCCTACCTGCTGATCAGCGGCGCGGTGAGCAGCGTGCTGCTGGCCACGCTGATCGGCATCTCGGTGGCCATGGCGCTGAGCGTGCTGGTCGGCTGGGTGTCGCTGCGCCGCGTGGGCATCTACTTCTCGATGATCACCTTCGCGATCGGCGAGCTCGCGCACTTCATGCAGAACTCGGTGCTGTCGCGCTGGACCGGTGGCGACAACGGCCTGCCCGGCGTGCCCTATCCGAGATTCAAGGTCGGCGAGCGCCTGGTCGAGATCGCGCCGGGCTGGGGCATGTACGTGATGCTGGCGCTGATCTTCGTGGCCACCTTCTGGTTCGCGCGGCGCCTGGTGCAGTCGCCCTTCGGCCATGTGCTCAACGCGATGCGCATCAACCCCGACCGCACGCTGGCGGTGGGCCACCACCTGCAGCGCTACAAGATGGCCGCGCTGGTCGTCTCGGCGGCCTACTCGGGCCTGGCCGGCGCGATGCTCGGCGTTTTCCAGAGCTACATCGGGCCCGACGCCGTCTCGCTCGAGACCTCCAGCCAGGTGGTGATGCAGACGGTGATCGGCGGCGTGCGCACGCTGGTCGGCCCGCTGGTCGGCGCGGCGATCTGGATCTTCCTGCGCGACGTGCTGCAGCAGATCCCCGGCATCGGCGGCGCCTGGAAGCTGATTCTCGGCGCGCTGTTCGTGCTGGCGGTGACGGTGATGCGCCGCGGCATCGTCGGCGAGATCCGCCACTGGCACCGGCAGCGCACGGCGCGCGCCGCCGCGGGCGCCGCGCCGGCGCGGCCGGCCGCGGCCGGCCCGGCCACCGACAAGGTGCAGCCGCTCCGCGCGAGCCCCGTCACCGCCCGCGTCGCGCCCGATGCACAGGCGCCGGTGGCCATCGAGGCGCGCGACATCCGCATGCAGTTCGGCGGCCTGGTGGCGCTCGAGCAGGTCAATCTCGCGGTGCGAACCGGCGAGATCATGGGCCTGATCGGCCCGAACGGCGCGGGCAAGAGCACGCTGTTCAAGATCATGACCGGCGAGCTGCGACCCACCGCCGGCGAGGTCATCTTCGGCGAGCGCGTGATCACCGGCATCGGCGTGCGCGAGGCCTGCCGCATCGGCGTGAGCAAGAGCTACCAGATCGTGCAGGTCTACCCGGAGCTGACGGCGCGCGAGAACCTCTACGTGCCGATCCTGGCGCGCCAGCGCGGCGCCTTCCGCTTCGACGTGCTGCGCACGCTGCGCGGCAACCCGGCGATGGAGGAAGAGGTCGAGCGGGCGCTGCGCGTGATGGAGCTGCACGAGCGTTGCGACGTGATGGTCTCGGAGATGGCCTACGGCGAGAAGCGCCGCCTGGAGATCGCCATCGCGCTGGCCACCGAGCCGCGCGTGCTGCTGCTCGACGAGCCGCTGGCCGGCCTCAGCCCGGCCGAGCGCGTGCAGGTGGTGCAGGTCATCCGCCACGCCGCGGTGGGCCGCACGGTGCTGATCGTCGAGCACGACATGGACGCGGTGTTCGAGCTGGCCGACCGCATCACGATGCTGCACATGGGACGCAACCTGATCACCGGCACGCCGGCCGAGATCCGCGACAACGCAGCGGTGCACACCGCCTACCTGGGAGCGCGCGATGAACGCCCCGCTGCTTGAGCTCGACCGCGTCAACACCTTCTACGGCGAGTCGCACGCGCTGCACGACGTGCAGGTGCATGTCGGCGAGGGCGAGGTGGTGGCGCTGCTCGGCCGCAACGGCGCCGGCAAGAGCACCACGCTGAAGACCATCATGGGCGTGCTGCCGCCGCGCAGCGGCAGCCTGCGCTTCGGCGGCGAGACCCTGACCGACCCGACGCCCGAAGACCTGGCACGCCGGGGCGTGCAACTGGTGCCGGAAGACCGCCGCATCTTCGGCGGCCTCAGTGTCGAGGAAAACCTGGTGATCGCCGCGCTGAGCTGCGACAAGCCGATGCCGATCGCCGAGATCTACCGCATCTTCCCGCGGCTGGAGGAGCGCCGCCGCTCGCTGGGCCGCTTCCTCTCCGGCGGCGAGCAGCAGATGCTGTCGATCGCGCGGGCGATGGTGCGCAAGCCTCGCCTGCTGATGCTCGACGAGCCGTTCGAGGGCCTGGCGCCGATCATCGTGCAGGCGCTGCTGGCCGTCGTGGCCGACCTCGCGCGGCACGGCCAGACCATCGTCATCGTCGAGCAGAACGTCGAGGTCTGCCTGCGCCTGGCGCAGCGCGCCTACGTGCTGAGCAACGGCCAGGTGGTCTACGAGGGCCGCGCCGCGGACCTGCGCGACGACCCAGAGACCCAGCGCCGCTACCTGAGCGTCTGAGATGAATCACCACGAGAGTACAGGGAACCGCCCGATGTCCGAACCCACCTTCCGACCCCTGGCCGGCGTGCGCGTGCTGGAGTTCGGGCAGATCGTCACCGCGCCGTTCTGCTCGCTGCTGCTGGCCGACTTCGGCGCCGACGTGGTGAAGGTCGAGAACCCCGAGGGTGGCGACGGCATGCGGCAGTGGCCGCCGCTGATGCAGGAGAGCGAGGGCGGCGAGCGTTTCAGCGGCAACTTCGCCTCGCTGAACCGCAACAAGCGCAGCATCGTGGCCGACCTGAAGGACGCGCAGGAGGTGCAGCGGCTGCGCGAGCTGTGCGCCTCGGCCGACATCGTGCTGGAGAACTTCCGACCCGGCGTGATGGATCGGCTGGGCCTGGGCTACGAGGCGCTGCGCGAGCGCAACCCGAGGCTGATCTACTGCTCGCTGACCGGCTACGGCCAGACCGGCCCCTACGCGAAGAAGGGCGCCTTCGACGTCACCGTGCAGGCGATCAGCGGCGTGATGAGCGTCACCGGCGAGGAGGACGGCCCGCCGGTCAAGTGCGGCGTGCCGGTGGCCGACTTCACCGCCGGCCTGTATGCCGCCTACTCGTCGCTGGCGGCCTACGAGCAGGCCAAGCGCACCGGGCAGGGCACGCACGTCGACTGCTCGATGCTCGGCTGCATGCTGGGCATCTCGGCACTGCAGATCAGCGAGTACTTCGGCACCGGCAACGCGCCGAAGCGCCTGGGCTCGGCGCACCCGCGCAACGCGCCCTACCAGGGCTTCGAGGCGCGCGACAAGCCATTCGCCATCGCCGCGGGCAACGACAAGCTGTGGGGCGAGGTCTGCGCGGCGGTGGGCATGCCGCAGCTCAAGGGCGACGCGCGCTTCTCGACGCAGACGCTGCGCGCGACGCACCAGCAGGCGCTGGCCGCCATCCTGCAGCCGCACTTCGCGCAGCGCGACGCGGCGGAGTGGCTGGCCGAGTTCGACCGCCGCGGCGTGCCCTGTGCGCCGGTGAACAGCTTCGCCGACATCCTGGCCGACGAGCACGTCGCCGAGATGGGCATCGTGCACGACATCGAACTGCCCAACGGCGTGCACACGCCCACGCTGGTCTACCCGGTCAAGCTCAAGGGCTACAGCTTCGAGACCGGCGTGAGGCCGCCGCGGCTGGGTGAGCACACCGAGGAGGTCTACGCCCAATGGCTGACGTGAACCCCGGCGACGCGCTGCTCGGCGAGCCCGGCCCGCGCGGCGTGCGCACGCTCACGCTGAACCGCCCCGACAAGGCCAATGCGCTCAGCGACAGCCTGGTGCGGCGCGTGCACGAACTGCTCGACCAGGTGGGCGAGGAGACGCGCGTGCTGGTGATCGCCGGCGCCGGCAAGAACTTCTGCGGCGGCTTCGACTTCGACGGCCACGAGGCGCAGTCCGAAGGCGATCTGCTGCTGCGCTTCGTGCAGATCAACGAACTGCTGGCGCGCCTGCGCCAGGCGCCGTACGCGACGCTGGCCTGGGTGCAGGGCGCGGCCTTCGGCGCCGGGGCCGACATCGCCTGCGCCTGCGCGTTCCGCCTGGGCACGATGCGCGCGCGCTTTCGCTTTCCCGGCTTCCAGTTCGGCGTCGCGCTGGGCACGCGCCGGCTGATGGCGCTGATCGGCCCGCAGCACGCGCGCGAGGTGCTGTCGCGCAACGAGCCGATCGACGCGATGCGCGCCCAGGAATGGGGGTTGCTCGCCGAGGTGATGGACGAACCCACGTTCGCGCCGCGGCCGGCCGAACTCGCGCGTCTGATCGAAGGGCTGGATGCGAGCGCGCTGCGCACGCTGCTGCGCATCACCGACCCCGTCGACGCCGATGCCGATCTTGCCGACCTGGTGCGCAGCGTGGGCCGCCCCGGCCTGCACGGTCGCATCGCGCGCTACCGCCAGGCCAGCGGCGCCTGAGCCCCTTGCCGGAGCCCCCGATGCACGAAGCCGTCGATGTGATCCGCGCCGAACACGAGGCGCTCGCCGCCGTGCTGAGCACGCTGCTGGCGCTGAACGAACCCGGCCGCGCCGCGCCCGCGGACTTCAAGCCCTGGCGCGCGATGCTGCTGTACATCGACGAATTCCCCGAGCGGCTGCACCACGTCAAGGAGACCGAGGTGCTGTTCGCGCGGCTGCGCCAGCGCGCGCCGCTGGCCGCGACGGTGCTCGACCGGCTGGACCGCGAGCACGCGCGCGGCGAGGCCGCCATCCGCGAACTGCAGCACGCGCTGCTGGCCTACGAGCTGATCGGGCCCTCGCGCCGCGCCGAGTACAGCGCGGCGCTCGAGCGTTATGCGGGCTTCTACTTCGAGCACATGCGCACCGAGGAGCGCGAAGTGCTGCCGCTGGCCGAACAGGTGCTGAGCGCGCAGGACTGGCAGGAGATCGATGCCGCCTTCCGCAGCAACCGCGATCCGCTCACCGGCCATGCGCCCGAGGCGGTCTACGCCGAACTGTTCCAGCTGATCGCCACCCTCACGCCGGCGCCCTACGGCCTGGCAGCGCCACGCCCGTGAGCGGACAACTCTGCCAACGTTCACCGCCACAAGCCTCGCCGCGGGACGTGCGCGAGCGGGCCGCCCTGTTCGAGGCGATCTATGCCGCCTCGCCCTGGCCGATGCTGATGATCGGCCCCGAGGGCGAACTGCTCGGGGCCAGCGACGACCGCAACGAGTCGGCTCCGGCCGTGGGCGACGATCTGCCGCTGCGCGATCGTGCACGCCACTACCTCGGCCTGCTGAGCGGCGCCGTGCCCTGGCTGACGCCCCAGGTGGTGGACAGCGAGCGCGTGCGTGCCTCCGGCGCGCGGGTGCATGAGCGCCTGCACCTGCGCCGCACCGGCTGGGGCGCCTGCCTGGCCGTGGTGGAGCGCGGCGAGCCGCAGCCGCAGCCTCAGGTCGACCCGCAGACGGCCCGCCTGGCCGCGCTGGGCTTCATGGTGGCCGGCGTCTGCCACGAGGTCACCAACCCGCTGACCTCGCTGCATTCGATCGTGCAGATCCTGCGCGCCGAGCGGCAGCCCAGCCAGGAGCTGCTCGACAAGGGCCTGAACAACATCGCCGTCAACGTCAAGCGCATTCTCGACATCTCGCGGCGCCTGGTCACCTTCTCGCGCGTGGGCGACGAGCCGCGCGCGCGCTTCGCCGTCGACGAGGCGGTGGAGGAGGCGCTCTACGTGGTGCGCCACGAAGGCTTGATGCAGCACGTGCAGCTGCAGCGCCAGTCCGACGCCGGCGCCGTGGTCTTCGGCAGCATCGGTCAGGCGCGCGAGATCTTCCTCAACCTGCTGGTCAACGCGCTGCAGGCGATGGACGGTCGCGGCACGCTGCAGGTGGCCACGCGCCGCACCGGTGCCAGCGTCGAGGTGACGATCGGCGACAGCGGCCCCGGCGTGCCCGAGGCGCTGCGCTCGCGCATCTTCGAGCCCTTCTTCACCACCAAGCTCGATGCGCGCGGCACCGGGCTGGGCCTCGCGATCAGCAACGAGATCGCGCTCGAGCACGGCGGCTCGATCGAGCTGCGCGGGTCGGCCGGCCGCGGCGCCACGTTCTGCGTGGTGCTGCCGAGGGCGCCGGCATGACGGCCCGCAAGCCGCCGGAGATCACCCACTGCCAGGTGCTGGAGCAGGTGCTGGTGGTCGACGACGACCGCGGCATCTGCGAATGCGTCGAGATGCTGCTGGCGCGCGCCGGCTACGCCTGCGTGGTCACGCACCTGGGCCGCGACGGCCTGGCCGCGCTGGACAGCCGCGAGTTCGACCTCGTCATCACCGACCTGCGCCTGCCCGATGCCAGCGGGCTGGACATCGTCGCCCGCGCCAAGGCCGCGCATTCGGAGACGCAGGTGATCCTGATGACGAGCTTCTCGTCGGTGGAGAGCGCCATCGAGGCGCTGCGCCGCGGCGCCAACGACTACGTCATCAAGCCCTTCGACAACGACGACTTCCTGTTCTCCGTCGAGCGCGCGCTGGGCGAGCGCCGCACGCGCATGGAGAACGCGGCGCTCAAACGCAGCCTGCGCAACGCCTTCCCGCAGAACACCATCATCGGCGAGAGCGAGGCGGCGAAGCGACTGCGCGCGATGATCCAGCGTGTCGCGGCCACCGAGGCCAACGTGCTGATCCAGGGCGAAAGCGGCACCGGCAAGGAGCTCGTCGCGCAGGCCATCCACTTCGGCGGCAAGCGCGCGCACCGGCCCTTCGTCGCCGTCAACTGCGGTGCCATGCCGGCCGACCTGATCGAGTCGGAGCTGTTCGGCCACGAGAAGGGCGCCTTCACCGGCGCCACCGCGGCCAGCGAGGGACTGATCCGCGAGGCCAGCGGCGGCACGCTGTTCCTCGACGAGATCTCCGAGATGCCGCTGAACGTGCAGGTCAAGCTGCTGCGCGTGCTGCAGGAGCGCCAGGTGCGGCCGCTCGGTTCCAGCCAGAGCTACATCACCGACACGCGCTTCCTCGCGGCGAGCAACCGCAACCTGAAGGAAAGCGCGGAGCAGGGGCTGTTCCGCCCCGACCTGTACTACCGGTTGAACGTCATCACCATCCAGGTGCCGCCGCTGCGCGACCGCGGCGACGACATCGAGCTGCTGGCGCGCCACTTCGTGCGCCACTTCTGCGGCAAGTTCGACAGCCGCGTGGTCGGCATGGACCCGGGCTTCGTCGACTTCCTGCACCGGCACCCGTGGCCGGGCAACGTGCGCGAGCTGCAGAACGTCATCGAGCGCGCGGTGATCCTCGCCGACACCGAGCTGCTGACCGTCAACGACCTGGAAGAGATGATCTCGGTGCCCGCCACCGAGATGCCCAAGCCCAAGCTCGGCGGCATCCCGCTGTCGATCGAGGACTACACGAAGGAAATCATCCGCCTGTACCAGGACGAGTACGGCGAGGCCGAACTCGCCGCGATCCTGGGCATCGGCCGCAAGGCGCTGTGGGAGCGGCGCCACCGCTGGGGCCTGTTCCGCCAGCGCGACCGCACGGGGCCCGGCTCGGAGCCGATGCCTGCCACCGAAGACGAGCGAGGCGGCCGCGTCCGCGAACTGTGAGGGGAGCCTGTCCATGACGAACGAGACGATGCCGGCGATCACGGCTGCCGAGGTGCTGTCGCAGACCCGTTTCTTCGGCGACCTCTCCGCGGCGCAGCTGCAGAAGGTGGCTGCGCTCGGCGAGATCCACGACTGCGGCGAGGGCGAGCCGATCTACCGCATCGGCGAGCCGGCGCAGAACATGTACGTGCTGGTGCGCGGCATGGTGCGCATGGCGGTGGGCTACGGCGAGCGCAACGCCAGCGCCGGTGACGTGCTGCGCCGCGGCGACGTGTTCGGCTGGGCCGCGCTGACGCCCGGCTGCAACCGGCGCCTGGCCACGGCCACCTGCCTGACGCCCTGCACCTTCCTGTCGGTCAACGGCGAACGATTGCTCGAGCTGATGGAGCAGGACCACACGCTCGGCTACCGCCTGATGACGCAGCTCAGCAGCCTGATCACCGGCACGCTGACGGCCTTCGCCGGCGGCTGAGCCACCGGCTCCCGCTCACAGCGCGCGCAGCAGCAGCGCGCTGCCCACGACGATGCACAGCACGCCGACGAAGCTGCGCAGGTGGCGCGCGTCGACGCGGTGGGCGAGCTGCACGCCCAGCCACACGCCGGCGATCTCGAACAGCACCAGCCCCGCGGCCAGGCGCAGGTCGACCAGGTCGCGCGCCAGGTAGCCGGCGCTGCCCGACAGCGCGGCGAGGATCTGGATCACCTGGCTGGCGCCGATGGCGCCCAGCGTCGGGAAGCCCAGCAGCACCATGATCGGCACCGACACCGCCGGCCCGCCCACGCCCGTCAGCCCCGAACCGAAGCCGGTGATCGCGCCGATCAGCACCAGCAGCGCACGCTGCCGCCGCGGCTGCCCGGCGAAGGCCGCCTGCTGCCGGCCGCGACCGCCGAACAGCGTGTAGGCGCCCGCCAGCACGATCAGCGAGGCCAGCACCAGCGCGAGCGGCTTGGCGTCCAGGCGCGAATTGGCCCAGGCGCCGACGGCGCCGAAGGCCAGACCGCCGGCGCACATCGGCAGCGTCATGCCCCAGTCGATGCTGCCGCGGCGCTGGAACATCGCCGTGCCGACGATGCCGGTGAAGATGAAGGTGAACAGCGCCGTGCCCATGGCGGCCTGCAGCGACAGCGGCGTGAGGCCGTGCAGCGCGGGGATGAGCAGGATGCCGCCGACGCCGACAGCGCCGATGAACAGGCCGACGACGAGGGCGATGGCGGCCACGCAGGCCAGGGCGAGGAGCGACATCGATTTCGGCCGCTGCCTGTCCGCGGACTCAGGACACGGCCTGGTAGTAGAGGTTCTGCGGGTGGTTCGCCTGCGCGAAGAAGAACCAGCGTTCGGCGATCAGGCCCACGTACTGCACCACGAAGGCGGCACCCAGCAGCGCGCCGGAGCCGCTGCGCAGGCCCCACGCCAGCAGCACGAGCGGCACGGCGAAGGCGAGCAGGAGGAAGGCCCACTTGACCTGCCGCACCAGCGCGGCACCGCGCCGGTGGAAGAACTCGCGCGTGTTGTACGAGCTGCCGGTGAAGCCCTGCGATTTCTGCACGATGCGCGGGTGGTGGATGCCGGTGGCCGACTGCAGCGTCGACTTCGGCTTCAGCCGCGCGTTGCGCCGCAGCGAGGCCGTTCGCGTGGCCAGGCCGAGCAAGGTGAACACCATCGCCGCCGCCACGTAGGCGCCCACCAGCGGCACGGCGGCGAAGGCCGCGTAGGCGCTGGCCAGCGTCAGGCCGCAGGCGCAGCCCAGCAGCACGAAGTTGGCCACCGTCAGCGGGCTCGCCCACTCCTGCAGGAAGCGGATGCACGCGTAGATCATGCCGGTGCAGACGAACAGCGTGAGGCACAGCAGCGCGCCCACGGCGCCGATGGCCACGCTGCCCGGCCAGCCCTGCCAGTGCGCCAGGCCGTAGGCGAAGACGGCACCGCCGAAGGCGATCAGCGCGATGCCCTCGCGCGACAGCCACGAGGTGCGCCACATCGCCATCGCGCGCCAGGCCCGCTCCGGGTGGCCGAGGTGGAACAGCGAGGCCACCGCGCCGGCGGCGACGAGCAGCAGCGAGATCACGCTGCCGCCGACCCAGAACGCCATGTCGGGCCGCGGCGAGACCGCCTGCGCGAGCACGGCGAGCTCGGTCGCGTAGAGCGCCAGGAACAGGCCCTGGCCCGCGCCGATCAGCGTGGTCAGGAAGATCACCGAGAAGCCAGGATGCATCGTCGATTCCGTCGGGGGTGGGGTGGGCCGGGCGCGTGGACGCTCAGCCGGAGAAGTTGATCGCGTCGTCGAGCGTGCTGCGCGGCTTCGCGCCCGGCGCGGGCGGCACCACGTCGATCTGCTGCGGGTTGTCGGCGCGCACCAGCTCGTCCTCGCGGATGTTGATGACGGTACGCCGGCGCGGCAGGTAGTGGTTCGACGGCTGCGTGCCCCATTCGGGCATCAGCGTGTAGCCGCCGCGCTCGCGGATCGCGGTGGACACCTCGGACTCGGGGTCGTGCACGTCGCCGAACAGCCGCGCGTTGGTCGGGCAGGCCATCACGCAGGCGGGGCGGCGGTCGGCCTCGGGCAGCTCGGTGCTGTGGATGCGGTCCACGCACAGCGTGCACTTGGTCATCACCTGGCGCTGCTCGTCGAGCTCGCGCACGCCGTAGGGGCAGGCCCAGGCGCAGTAGCCGCAGCCGATGCACTTGTCGAAGTCGACCAGCACGATGCCGTCCTCGGCGCGCTTGTAGCTGGCGCCGGTGGGGCACACCGGCACGCAGGGCGGGTCTTCGCAGTGCAGGCAGCTCTTCGGGAAGTGCACCGTCTGCGTGGACGGGAACTCGCCCACCTCGAAGGTCTGCACGCGGTTGAAGAAGGTGCCGGCGGGGTTCTCGTCGTAGGGCCGCACGTCGGTCAGCGCACCGGCGCTGCCCGAGGTGTTCCAGGACTTGCAGCTGGTCACGCAGGCCTGGCAGCCCACGCACACGTTCAGGTCGATCACCAGGGCGAGCTGGGTCATCACGCACCTCCTTCGGAAGGCTGCTTGCGGCCGGCGAAGTAGGCCTGCCACAGGCGCCGCGCCGGGCCCATGCCGGGCACCGGCGTCATCGGTGCGAACTGCGGCGAGGTCTCGGCCGGCTCGTCGGCGCCGGCCTTGCGGATGCGCACGCGCACGTCGTACCAGCCGGCCTGGCCGGTGATCGGGTCGGAGTTCGACAGCGGCGCCGCGCCGTCGGCCTGCGGCAGCACCTCGCTGATCAGGTGGTTGAGCAGGAAGCCCTTCTTCGCCTCGTCGGCGGCGGGCCCGAGCTGCCAGGCGCCGGCGGCCTTGCCGATGGCGTTCCAGGTCCACACCGTGCCGGGCTCCACCGCCTCGCTGAAGCGGCACATGCAGCGCACCTGGCCCCAGGTCGATTCGACCCAGATCCAATCGCCGTCGGCGATGCCCTGTGTGCGTGCCGCGAGCGGGTTGACGAACAGGTAGTTGTGGCTGTGGATCTGCCGCAGCCACGCGTTCTGCGAATCCCAGGAGTGGTACATCGCCATCGGCCGCTGAGTCACCGCGGCCAGCGGGTAGCGCTCGAGGTCGGTGGCCTGCAGCTCCAGCGGCGCCTGGTAGAAGGGCAGCGGGTCGAAGTGCCGCGCGACGCGATCGCGCAGGTGCGCGGGCGGCTGCTTGCCGGCGCGCTTGCCCTGCGCCGCCAGGCGGAACTTCTGCAGCACGTCCGAATACAGGTGGATCAGGATCGGATCGGCGTCGCGCCGCATGCGCACGCTCTTCGACCAGTTCATGTAGCCCTGGTTCCAGTTGCGCATGAACTGGTAGGCGGGCGGCAGCTCGTGGTGGAAGACGCAGTTGTTCTGCGCGTACATCTCCCACTGGTTCGGGTTGGGCTCGCCGACGATGGACTTGCTGCCGTCGGCACCGCGCCAGCCGGCCAGGAAGCCGATGCCCGAGCCCGGCGCGGTCTCGTAGTTGACGACGAAATCCGTGTAGCCCTTGAACTTGCGCGTGCCGTCGGCGGCAGTGAAGGCCGGCAGCTTCAGGCGCGAGGCGAGCTCGACGATCACCTCCTGGAAGGGCTTGCACTGGCCCAGCGGCTCGACCACCGGGATGCGCACCGCATCCACCGGCCCGTCGAACTCCGAGATCGGCCGGTCGAGGATGGACATCACGTCGTGCCGCTCGAGGTAGGTGGTGTCGGGCAGCACCAGGTCGGCGAAGGCGGTGGTCTCGGACTGGAAGGCGTCGCACACCACCAGGAAGGGGATCTTGTAGCTGCCGTCGGCGTCCTTGTCGGTGAGCATGGTGCGCACCTGCGAGGTGTTCATGCTGGAGTTCCAGGCCATGTTGGCCATGAAGATCAGCAGCGTGTCGATGCGGTAGGGGTCGCCGCGCCAGGCGTTGGTGATGACGCTGTGCATCAGCCCGTGCACCGACAGCGGGTGCTCCCACGAGAAGGCCTTGTCGATGCGCACCGGGCCGCCGTGCTCGTCGACGAACAGGTCGTTCGGGTCGGCCGGGAAGCCCAGCGGCATGCCTTCGAGCACGCTGTTCGGCTGGACGTCCTGCGGCCCCTTGGGCGGCTTGGCGATCGGCGGAATGGCGCGCGGGAAGGGCGCCTTGTGGCGAAAGCCGCCGGGCCGGTCGATGGTGCCCAGCAGCGACATCAGGATGGCCAGCGCGCGCACGGTGTGGAAGCCGTTGCTGTGCGCGGCCAGGCCGCGCATCGCATGGAAGGCCACCGGGTTGCCGGTCACCGTCTGGTGCTCGACGCCCCAGGAGTCGGTCCAGGCGATCGGCAGGTGGATCTTGTGGTCGCGTGCGGTCACGCCCATCTCGTGGGCGAGTCGGTAGATCGTCTCGACCGGGATGCCGGTGATGCCGCTGGCCCATTCGGGCGTGTAGCCGGCCACGCGCTCCACCAGCAGCTGGAAGGCCGGCTTGACGGCCTTGCCGTCGGGCATCAGGTACTCGCCGCGCAGGCGCGGGTCGGCGCCCGGCGTGTGGGTGGCCACCGCGCTGTCGCTGTGGCGGTCCCACCAGAACTTGTTGTGCGGATAGTCGGGGTTGAGCACCTCGCCGTCGGCGTCCATCGCGAACAGGCCGAACTCGTCGTCGCCGGGCATCTGGTTCACCAGCTGGCCGCCGTTGGTGTAGCGGGCGATGAACTCGCGGTCGTACAGGCCCTTGTCGATGATCACGTGGATGAGCGCCAGCAGCAGCGCGCCGTCGGTGCCCGGCCGCACCGGTACCCACTCGTCGGCGATCGCCGAGTAGCCGGTGCGGATCGGGTTGATCGACACGAAGCGCCCGCCGCCGCGCTTGAACTTCGAGATGGCGATCTTCAGCGGGTTGCTGTGGTGGTCTTCCGCCGTGCCGATCATGACGAACAGCTTGGCGCGGTCGAGGTCGGGGCCGCCGAACTCCCAGAACGAGCCGCCGATCGTGTAGATCATCCCCGCGGCCATGTTCACCGAGCAGAAGCCGCCGTGCGCCGCGTAGTTGGGCGTGCCGAACTGCTTGGCGAACAGGCCAGTGAGCGCCTGCATCTGGTCGCGCCCGGTGAACAGCGCGAACTTCTTCGGGTCGGTGGCGCGCAGGTGCGACAGCCGCTTCTCGAGCAGCGCGAAGGTCTGCTCCCAGGAGATCTCGTCGTAGACGCCGGCGCCGCGCTCGCTGCCTTCGCGGCGCAGCAGCGGCGCCGTCAGGCGCGCGGGCGAAACCTGCTTCATCGCGCCCGAGGCGCCCTTGGCGCAGATCACGCCCTGGTTCAGCGGGTGGTCGGGGTTGCCGTCGATGTAGCGCACCTCGGGGCCGTCTTCACCCTGGCGCAGGTGCACGCGGATGCCGCAGCGGCAGGCGCACATGTAGCAGGTGGTCTTCTTGACCTCGAGGCTGCCGATGTCCTCGGACTGCGGGTCGGAAAGTCGCTGTTCGCTCGTCATGGATGGCTCAGGCTGGGGAGGGCGCGGTGCGGCACGGCCTGAACGCGCGCACGGTGCAGCGGCGGCAGACCTCGGGGTCGAGCTTCGGGAAGATGCGGGCGACGACGTCGTCGCCGATGTCGAACAGCTGCGCGCGGCCGATGTCGTCGAGGCAGCCAGCGCGCTCCAGCGTGTCCACCACCTGCGGCGGCAGGCGATGGAAATAGAGGCCGCCGCCGAGCGCCTTGCGGCGGCGCGCCTCCTGCGCGAGCAGCTCGGCGCCGGCGCTGTCGACGAAGTTGATGCCCGGCGCGAGCAGCAGCAGATGCTTGCGCGCTGGCGCGTCGGCATCGACGGCGCGCAGGGTCCGCTGCACGTGATCGATGGCGCCGAAGTACAGCGGCCCGTCGACGAACAGCATCTTCAGCTGCGGGCAGTCGGGCTCGGCCCCGCGGTCGACGAAGTGGTAGGCGCCGACGCCGGGTGCGGGCTTCGCGTCGCGCAGGCTCGGCCGCGCCGTGCGCTCGAGGAACAGCACCAGCGACAGCAGCACGCCGGCGTAGATGGCGAACTCCAGGTGCAGGAACAGCGTGGCCAGCAGCGTGACCACGAGCACGGAGAGTTCGGCGCGGCTGGTGCGCGCGATGGCGGCGATGTGGTGCCAGTCGACCAACGACCAGGCCACCAGCAGCAGGATCGCTGCCATCGAGGCGATCGGCAGGAAGCGCACCAGCGGCGCCAGCGCCACCAGCGTGAGCAGCAGCAGCCCGGCCGAGAACACCGCGGCCAGCGGCGTCACCGCGCCGGCCGTGTAGTTGACGCCGCTGCGCGTGAACGAGCCGCTGGAGACGTAGCTCGACGCGAAGCTGCCGCACAGGTTGGCCAGGCCCTGGCCGATGAACTCCTGGCTGCCGTCGATGCGCTGGCCCGACTTCAGCGCAATGGCGCGTGCGATGGCGATCGCTTCGGTGAGCGACAGCATGGTCAGCGCGACGGCCACCGCGCCGAGTTCGCGCAGGCTCTGCGCCGACAGGTCGGGCATCGACAGCGGCGGCAGGCTGCGCGGGATCGCGCCGACGGTGGCGATGCCGGGGTCGTGGCCGAGCAGCGACTGCAGCGCGGCCGCGAACACGCTGCCCACCAGCATCGCGCTGATCATGTAGGGCACCTGCGGCAGGTGGCGCCGCGTGAGCAGGCCGGCGAGCAGCGAGACCGCACCGACCGCCAGCGCCCAGGGGTTGGTGTGGCCGAGTTCGCGTGCGAAGCCGGCGAGCGTCTCGACGAAGGAGGAGGTGGCCGGCGTCTTCAGGCCGAACAGGTTCTTCAGCTGGCTCGCCGCGATCAGCACCGCGGCGCCGGCGGTGAAGCCGATGACCACCGTGTGCGAGATGAAGTTGACGATGAAGCCCAGCCGCGCCAGGCCCATGGCCAGCATCAGCACGCCGGTCATGAAACTCAGCGTCACCACGTGCTGGATGTAGGCCGCGCTGCCCGGCTCGGCGATCGGGCTGATGGTGGCGAAGATGACCAGCGACAGCGCCGCGGTCGGCCCCGAGACGAGGTGCATCGACGAGCCGAACAGCGCTGCCACGATCACCGGCACGATCGCCGTGTACAGGCCGTACTGCGGCGGCAGCCCGGCGATGCTGGCATAGGCCACCGCCTGCGGCACGAGGATGATCGCGCCCGTCAGCCCGGCCAGCGCATCCGCGCGCAGGCTGCGCGCGTCGACCTGCGGCCACCAGCGCAGCATCGGCAGGACTCTCGCTAGCCGACCCTCGGGTGTTGCCATGTTCCTCTTGCGGCGTTCGGTACCCGCTGCCGGTTTGCAAGCTTGATGCCACGCGCCGCCTGTGCGGCCCGCTCACTCGCAGCGCGCAGGCGAGCTCGCGCAGCGGCTGGCGCAGCGGTTTCGATCGGAAACGAAGGCGGGTTTCGGATCGAAACGCGGCCCGATGCGAAACGTCGAGACAAACCCTAGGAAACGGGGCCCGCGAGGCCCTCGAAGGCCCTCATTCGCCTCGAATCGCCGTGTTCACGGTGTGGGCACGAAGCGTGCAAAGAAGGACGCAGACGAACCCGAGACCCCGGCAGCCGCAAGTGCCTTTGCGGAGCGCCAACCGACACACGGAGACAGGCCATGTCGCGCAATTCGAACGAGTGGAAAGAGCGTCCGCAGTTCCCGCAGACGCACTACGTCAGCACCGAGATCTACACCAGCGAACAGATCTTCCGCGAAGAGCAGGCGAAGGTGTTCGGCAAGGTCTGGATCATCGCGTGCCACGAATCGGAGCTGGTCAACCCCTACGACTTCCGCACCTTCAACCACCCCAGCGGCGCGCCGCTGATCGTCATCCGCGGCGAAGACAACACGGTGCGCAGCTTCTACAACATCTGCCCGCACCGCGGCAACACGCTGCTGTACGACCCGGTGGGCAACGCCAAGCGCATCACCTGCATCTTCCATGCGTGGTCGTTCAACGCGAAGGGCGACTGCATCGACATCTCGCGCGCCAAGCAGGGCTACCAGGACCGCTACGAGTGCAAGGACGCCGGCCTGCGCGAGGTGAAGACCTCGATCGGCTACGGCGGCTTCGTGTGGGTCAACGTCGACGACGACTGCTGCTCGCTGCAGGAGTACATCGGCGACGCGATGGGCCTGCTCGACGAGAACCTGAACATGCCGCTCGAGGTGTTCCATTACCACAAGGCCGTGGTCGACACGAACTACAAGCTGTGGCACGACACGAACAGCGAGTTCTATCACGACTACATGCACTACTTCAATCGAATCACCGGGATGATCCAGCCCGGCTACTTCGATCGGAAGTACACCGGCTACCCGAACGGCCACGCGTCGGTGGGCTCGATGGCCATCAAGTACGACGCCTACGAAGGCAGCCAGGCGCGCGGCGTGGGCTGGCCGGGCCTGGCACCCGGCGGCTGGGTGCTGATCGACATCTTCCCCGGCATGACCTTCAACCTGCGCACCTCGGTGCTGCGCATGGACACGGCCATTCCGCTGGGGCCGAACAAGCTGTTGATCGAGTTCCGCGGCCTGGGCCTGAAGAGCGACACGCCCGAGCAGCGCGCCGAGCGCATCCGCGACCACAACACCATCTGGGGCCCGTTCGGCCGCAACCTGCACGAAGACCTGCTCGGCGTGAAGGGCCAGGGACTGGCGATGCGCGAGGGCACCGACAGCCAGTGGGTGATCCACGGCCGCGAAGAGAACATGACCATCCACGACGAAGGCGGCATGCGGCACTTCTATGCCGAGTGGAGCCGTCGCATGGGGCGCCCGGCCAGCGAGCCGCTGCAGTCCGCCGCCTCGACGCAGGCCGCCTGAGCGCGGCTGTGCCCACTCCAACGACGCGAGGATGACCGTGGACCAACGACACGCCCTGACCGAACTCGTCTGCCGCTCGTGCATGACGCTCGACGACCGCGCTTTCGGCGCCTACCTCGAGCTGTGCGACCCGGCCTACCGCTACCGCATCACCGCCTACAGCCCGGAGATCCGCAAGGAGATGACCTGGCTGGAGCACGACAAGGCCGGCATGCAGACGCTGTTCACCAACCTGCCGCGCCACAACAGCGACCAGTCGCCGCTGACGCGCCACGTCACCGTCTACACCGTCGACCAGGACGATGCGACAGGCCGCGCCAGGGTGGTCAGCGCGCTGCAGGTGTTCAAGACCACGCTGGACGGCGGCGCCACCGAGCTGTACGCGGTGGGCAAGATCGAGGACGACATCGCGCTCACCGAAGCCGGCCCGAAGCTGCTCGATCGCAACGTGCGGCTGCAGACCCGCATGCTGGGCATCGGCTACCACATCCCCTTCTGATCGCAGCGCCGGCGGCCCTCCCCATGAAGATCCAGATCAACGCCCGCAACCGCGCGCATCACTTCGAGGCCGCGGCCGGCGACAAGGTGCTGTGCGCGGGCCTGGCGCAGTCCGTCGGCCTGCCCTACGAGTGCGGCAGCGGCACCTGCGGCACCTGCCGTGCGCGGCTCGTGTCGGGCACGATCGAGGAGGGCTGGCCCGAAGCGCCCGGGCGCAAGTACCTCAAGTCGCCCGACGAATTCCTGATGTGCCAGTGCACCGCCACCAGCGACCTGTCGCTGGAGGTCACGGCCTTCGTCGAGGCCTTCGACCCGGCGGTGTGCGTGCCGGCGGCCGCGAAGGGCCGCATCCATGCGATGACGCTGCTCACGCACGACGTCGTCGAGATCGACATCGCGCTCGAGGCGCCGATGGATTTCGACGCCGGGCAGTTCGTGCTCGTGCAGGTGCCCGGCATCGCGGGCTCGCGCGGCTGGTCGATGGTGAACCACGAGCGTGGCGCGACGATGCTGCGTTTCGTCGTCAAGAAGAAGCCCGGCGGCCGCCTGTCGGACTGGCTCTTCACCGAGCCGCGCGTGGGCGTGGCCGTCGACGTGTTCGGCCCGCTGGGCAGCGCCACCTTCTACCCCGACATCGCGAAGAACCTGCTGTGCATCGCCGGCGGCAGCGGCATCGCCGGGATGATGTCGATCCTCGAGCGGGCGGCCGCGGTGGAGCACTTCAAGCGCTTCGACGGCGACGTCTTCTTCGGCGTGCGCACGATGAAGGACGCCTTCTACCTGGCCGAGCTGTCGGCGCAGAAGGCGCGCTGCGGCGATCGGCTGAACATCACCGTGGTGCTGTCCGACCAGCCGGCCACCGCCGCCGAGCAGGCGGCGTATCCGCTGCTGGGCTTCGACACCGGCTTCGTGCACGAGGCGGCCGGCCGCCGCATGCAGGGCCGCTTCCAGGGCGTGCGCGCCTACCTGGCCGGCCCGCCGCCGGCAGTGGACGCCAGCGTGCGGCTGCTGCTGATGTCGCGTGTCTCGGGCGACAACATCCGCTACGACAAGTTCAGCTGAAAGCCGGGACATGAAGCGCATCCCCATCTGCAAGGCGAGCGACATCCCGGCCAACGGGATGAAGAGCTACGACACCGCGCTCGGCGTGAAGGTGCTCATCGCCAACGCGGGCGACGCCTACTACGGCTATCAGGGCATGTGCCCGCACCAGGACGTGTGCCTGGACGAAGGTTTCTTCGACGGCGCCACGCTCACCTGCCACCAGCACCTGTGGCAGTGGGACATCACCACCGGCGAGGCCGTCGGCCTGGCCGAGGCGCCGCTGGAGCGCTTCGTCATCGAGCACGAGGGCGGTGAGCTGTTCGTGCTGCAGTCCAGCGCGCTGAAGGTGTCTGAGCTGTTCAAGGGCGCTTCCGATGCGGCGATCGCGCAGCTCGATGCGCTGGCGCGCCGCGAGACGCACCAGAGCCTGGCCACGCTGTACGACGTCGACGATCCGGCCGACGACCTGTGGGTCCTCGAGTCGGGCCGCGTCGAATTCATCATCGGCCGTGGCGAGCGCACCAGCCCGGCCGGCTTCATGCTGCGCAAGGGCGAGGTGTTCGGCTGGGCCGCGCTGCTCGAGAACCACCCGAAGCGCATCGCCCGCGCGGCCTGCGCCGAGACCTCGACGCTGCTGCGCCTGAAGGGCGAGGACGTGCTGCGCGTGCTCGCGCAGGACCCGGCCTCGGGCTACCTGGTGATGCGGCAGCTCTCCTCGCTGATCACCAAGCACCTCTGGTCGCAGGGGGGCAAATAGACCGAAGAAGAGTCGCTTGGAACGGCACGGCGCCGAGTCGTTCGTTCCGCTGGGAGGACAGGCAACAGGCTGGGATCGGCGTCGCGGTATCTCGAACATAAAACCAGGAGACAGACATGACGTTTGGCATCTACAAGGGTGTGCGCACCGCGCTCGCGGCCGTGGCCGCCGCGGTCGGCCTCGGATTCATCGC
The DNA here is from genome assembly GCA_964628175.1 of uncultured Piscinibacter sp. Lineage (GTDB taxonomy): Bacteria > Pseudomonadota > Gammaproteobacteria > Burkholderiales > Burkholderiaceae_C > Piscinibacter. The sequence goes on from CAZVLY010000002.1 coordinate 34,173, forward strand.
ACCGTCGGCCGCGCTCGCGGGCGACCTCGAATACGGCAAGCCGGGGGACCCGGTGAACCTCGTCGTCGGCTACCAGCCCTACTACACGGAGTCGTGGTCGGGCGTGGTCATGCGCGGCAAGAAGCTCTACGAGAAGTACCTGCCCAAGGGTTCGACGGTGGAGTTCTCGGTGGGCCTGCAGGGCGCCGTGATCGTCAACGCCATGCTCGCCGGCAAGCAGCACATCGGCTACGTGGGTGACATGCCGGGCATCGTGTCGACCACCAAGCAGGACGTCGCCGACATCCGCATCGTCGCCTCCGCCGGCCTGGGCACCGACGAGTGCAACGTGCTGCTCGCCCGCCCCGACGCGCCGAAGTTCGCCAGCGGCAAGGAAGGCATCAAGTGGCTGGACGGCAAGCGCATCGCGATCCCGCTGGGCAGCTGCGCCGACCGCTTCGCGCAGGAGGCCTTCAAGAAGGAGGGCGTCAAGCCCGAGGCGGTGCTGAACCAGAACATCGAGGTCATCACCAGCGGCTTTCGCGCCGGCAAGCTCGACGCCGCGGTGATCTGGGAGCCCACGGCTTCTCGCCTGGTGCAGGAGGGCCTGGCCAAGCGCATCGCCTCCGGCGCCACCGTCAACGAGAACGACGGCGCCTTCCTGACCATGCGGGCCGACCTGATCAAGCAGCGCCCCGACATCGTCAAGGCCTGGCTGAACGCCGAGCTCGATGCGCAGCTGTTCCTGGCCGACCCGAAGAACGCCATGGAAGTGGCGGCGATGGCCACCGCGCAGACCACCGGCTTCACCGAGAAGATGCTGTGGGCGTCGATGTACGGCCAGAACCCGGTCGAGTCCGGCGGCGCCGCGACGCGCCTCACGCTGCCCTTCGCGCTGACGCCGGACGTGATGAACCTCGTCAACACGGCGGCGAAGTTCCTCTACTCGATCAAGAGCATCAACGTCGAGAAGCTGCGTGCCGACGCGGTGATGCCCGAGTTCACCCAGCAGATCCTCAAGGAGCGGGGCCTGACTGCGCCGATCGGCAAGGTCATGGCCCAGCCCGACAGCGCCTACAAGCCCAAGTAAGGCCGCCGCCCGGTTCCGGTCCGCCCGCGGCGACAGCGATGTCGCCGCGCGGACCGGGGCCGCCCCTGCCCAGACCGAGGAACGCACTGCATGGACCAGACCAACGCCCTGCTCAGACGGGCGATGCCCTTCCAGACCGTGTCGGACGAGCTGCTCGCCGACATCGCCAAGCTGGCCAAGCTGAAGTCGTATGCCCGCGGCGACGTGATCTACAACGCCGGCGACGTGGCCGACAACATCCAGATCGTGTCCTCGGGCGCGGTGGAGCACGTGCTCAAGGTCGGCGCCCAGGGCAGCGACATCGAGCGCGTGATGCGCAGCGGCGACGTGTTCGGCTGGGCCGCGGTGCTCGACGGCACGCGCGGCCGCCTGGCGAGCACGAAGAGCCTGGAGCGCACCGAGATCCTGCAGATCGACGGCGAGGAGCTGATGGCGCTGATCGCGCGCTCCCCGCAGACCGGCGACGTGATCATGAGCCGCTTCGCGACCATGATCACCAGGGAGTTCGCCGCGCCCGATGCGGTGGCGGCGCGCATTCCTCACTTCGGGCAGGCCGCCGGCACCGCCCCGCTGCCTGCGCAGGGCGATGGCGTGGGCAGCGGCTGGGCGCTCACCGCGTTCCGCCTGTCGCAGTGGCTGAAGAGCCCGAAGCCCTACCTGATGCTGGCCGGCTTCGCGATCCTGCTGTCGTTCTGGTACCTGACGGTGGAGGTGTGGAAGCTGCCGCGCTTCAAGGACACGCCGGGGCTGACCACGGTCTTCAAGGAGCTGTTCAGCTCCAACCCGGTGTACGGGCTGTCGGTCTACACGCCCGAGTACTACCAGCACATCTGGGCGAGCGTGCGGCGCGTGGCGATCGCCTTCTTCCTGGCCACCGCGCTGGGCGTGCCGCTGGGCCTGTTCCTCGGCTGGTCGAAGAAGTTCCGCGAGTACGTCTTCCCGGTGTTCGAGACGCTGCGGCCGATCCCCATCCTGGCCTGGGTGCCGCTGGCCATCCTGATGTTCTCGGGTGCCGAGACGCCGGTGATCTTCCTGACCTTCCTGGCCTCGTTCTTCGCCACGGCGCTGAACACGATGCTCGGCGTGGAGTCGATCGACGAGTCGTACAGCCGCGCCGCCTACTGCCTGGGCGCGAGCAAGTGGCAGGTGTTCCGCGAGGTCATCGTGCCCGGTGCGATGCCCTTCATCTTCACCGGGCTGCAGATCTCGGTGGGCGTCGCGTGGTTCTCTCTGGTGGCCGGCGAGATGGTGTCGGGCGAGTTCGGCCTGGGCTACGTGATCAACACCTCGTACACGATGGTGCGCTACCCGACCATCGTGATCGGCATGGCCACGCTCGGCGCGGTCGGCTACGGCACCAGCGCGCTGGTGCGGATGGTGGGGGACTACATGATGCAGTGGCGTGTGCGCGAACTCGCGCTGGGCGGCCGGTGATGAACAACATGATCGAGACAGGCCAGATGTCGCAGCAGGCCGCGACGCAAGGGGCGATCCGCATCGAGGACGTGGTCAAGATCTACGACCCCGACGGCGCCGCGGTGATGGCGGTGGACCATTGCTCGCTGGACATCCCGGCCGGCGAGATCTGCATGATCGTCGGGCCTTCGGGCTGCGGCAAGACGACGCTGCTCAACGCCATCGCGGGCTTCCACAGCATCACCTCGGGCCGCATCTTCATGGACGGCAAGCTGCTGTGCGGGCCCGACAAGCCGATGGCCGAGCCCGGCTCCGACCGCATCGTCGTGTTCCAGAACGGCGCGCTGTTCCCGTGGAAGACCAACCTCGAGAACGTCGCCTTCGGCCCGCTGATGCAGGGCAAGCTGGGCAAGAAGGAGATCTACGAGAAGGCCCGCAGCATGATGGCCGACGCGGGCCTCAGCGGCACCGAGAACAACTTCCCCGGCGAGGTCTCGTCGGGCCTGCGCCGCCGCGTGGAGATCGTGCGCGCGCTGATGAACGACCCCAAGGTGCTGCTGTTCGACGAGCCCTACCGCGCGCTGGACTCGCTGACCAAGTCGGTCATGCACGAGGCGCTGCTGGAGATCTACTACAAGAACAAGGTCACCATCTTCTTCATCACGCACGACCTGGAGGAGGCCATCTTCCTCGGCCATCGCCTGGTCATCATGACCTCGCGGCCGTGCAAGCCGAAGAAGATCCTCACGGTGGACATCCCGCACCCGCGCGACTACGGCGTGCTCACCAGTCCGCGTTTCCGCGAGCTGATGGAAGAGACCAGTGCCGTCGTGCACGAGGAGGCGAAGAAGTCCTTCGCCGCCGGCGAGAGGGAGGGCTGAGCCATGGACAAGTCGATGACCCGACTGCGAAAGAAGCTGCTCAGCCGCGCCAGCCTGCGCGCGATGATCTCGCTGCTGGTGTTCGTGCTGCTGTGGGAACTGGGCTCGCGCTCCAAGCAGTGGCTGGGCGTGTCGCTGCCCTGGATCGGCCAGGTGCCCGCGCCCAGCGGCGTGCTGCGCGTGTGGGCCACGCTGATCACCGACGCGGGCTACTGGCAGAGCTGGTACCTGAGCCTGCTGCGCGTGCTGGCCGGCTTCATCGCGGCGATGGTGATCGGCATCCCGCTCGGGCTGCTGATGGCGGTGAGCAAGACCTTCTACGGCCTGTCGTTCCCGAGCTTCGAGATCCTGCGGCCGATCCCGCCGCTGGCCTGGGTGCCGATCTCGATCATCTTCTGGCCCACGCAGGAGCTGTCGATCGCCTTCGTGACCTTCCTCGGCGCCTTCTTCACCGTCGTCATCAACGTGGTGGGCGGGGCCAAGTCGATCGACGGGCGCTTCTTCCAGGCGGCGCAGGCGATGGGCGCCTCGCAGTGGGACATCTTCCGCCGCGTCGTGCTGCCCGCCACCTTGCCGTCGATCGTCGTCGGCTCGTCCGTGGGCATGGGCATCACCTGGAACGTGGTCGTGGCCGCCGAGATGATCTCCGGCGGCGGCGGCAGCGGATCGGGCGGCGGCCTCGGGTTCTTCATCTGGAACTCCTACGTCGGCGGTTCCTACGAGCAGATCGTGGTGGGCATGATCAGCATCGGCATCGCGGGCTTCGGCTGCAGCGAGGTGCTGCGCGCGCTCGGCGGACTGTCCACCCCCTGGCTGCAGAAGCGCTGAAGGACGAGCATGAGCAACCCCATCGCAAGCGACCGGCCCGCCGGCACCAACGGCAAGGCGCCGACGACGGCCGGCGAGATCCGCGTCGAGGGCGTCAGCAAGGCCTACGGCAGCGGCCTGTTCTCCAAGACGGTGATCAACGACTGCTCGTTCGCGATCCCGCGCAACAAGCTGACCGTGATGATCGGCCCCTCGGGCTGCGGCAAGAGCACGCTGATCCGCCTGCTGGCCGGCTTCGAGAAGCCCACCAGCGGCTCGATCACCATCGACGGCAAGCCGATCACCGGGCCGGGCAAGGACCGGCTGGTGGTGTTCCAGGAGTCGGCGCTGTTCCCCTGGATGACCACCTTCGACAACATCATGTACGGCCCGCGCGCCCGCGGCGAGGACAACCCGGCCAGCCGCGCGCAGGCCGAGTTCCTGCTCGAGAAGGTGGGCCTGAAGGCCTTCCGCAGGAAGTACCCGCCGCAGCTGTCGGGCGGCATGCAGCGCCGCGCCGAACTGGCGCGCGCGATGATCAACAACCCCGACGTGATGATCCTCGACGAGCCCTTCCGCGGCCTGGACGCGATGTCCAAGGAGCTGATGTGGGAGTACTACGCGGGCCTGTTCGAGGAGTCGCACCGCACCAACTTCTTCGTCACCACCGACATCGACGAGGCCATCTTCCTGGCCGACCGGCTGATCGTGATGACGAACACGCCGACCAAGGTGCGCGCGGTGATCGACGTGGACATCCCGCGCCCGCGCCGGCTGGTCAACATCTTCGACAACGACCACGCCAACGAAGTGAAGATGCGCGCCCTCTCGCTGCTGCACGAGGAGGCGATGAAGTCCTTCTCCGGCGGCAGCCGCGCCGCTGCCGATTTCGTCGAGGCCTATTCCAGGCGCACGGGCGACCGCGCCAACGGCGCCAAGCCGGCCTGAGCCCCATTCCAACCAGGAGAAAAGAACATGGCAAAAAAAGTGATCGACATGCGCAGCCGGCCGTCGTTCCTGCATGACTTCTACGGCAAGACCCGTGGCACGCCGGAGTTCGAGGTGGTGAAGTGGCTCAACGGCCGCGTCGGCTCGAAGAACGTCGAGCACTTCACGGCCTCGCGCGACATCGAGTCCTTCGTCCGCGAGATCAAGGACACGCGCATCGCGGCCTCGGTGGTGGTCGGCCGCGACACGCCGGGCATCAAGCATTCGAACGACGAGATCCACGAGATGGTGCGCCGCCACAAGGAGCTGGTCGGCGTGGGCTCGATCGACCCGCACCGCTGGGGCGCCCGCGCCGCCGTGCTCGAGGTGGAGCGCGCGGTGACGGTGCTCGGCCTGAAGGCGATCAACGTCGAGCCCGGCTTCGGCAGCCCGCTGCGCAGTGCCGACGACCCGATGCTGTTCCCGGTCTACGACGCCTGCGAGCAGCTCGGCGTGCCGGTGTCCATCATGTCGGGCCCGACGGCGCCGAGCCTGGACTTCGTGCGCCCGGCCGCGGTGGGCCATGTGGCCAAGGCCTTCCCGAAGCTGGCCATCGTCTGCTACCACGGCTTCTACCCGTTCGTGAACGAGATCCTCGGCGTCGCGCTGCGCTGGGAGAACGTCTTCATCGTGCCCGACATGTACATCTTCGCCCCCGGCGGCAGCCTGTACGTGGAGGCGGCCAACGGCGCGATGCGCCAGCAGATCCTGTTCGGCAGCTCCTACCCGTTCCGCCCGATGGCGCAGTCGATCAACGACTACCGCATGCTCGGCTTCGACGACGGCGTGATCGACGACGTGATGTACGGCAACGCCAAGCGCGTGCTGAAGCTGGCGGTCTGAGCGAGAAGGGGCCGCGCCGTGCACCTGCTGATCCGCCGGGCCGCGCTGGCCGACCTGCCGCCGGTGCTGGCCCTGTGCCGGCAGCTCGACCTGCCGGGCGAGCCCGCGCTGAGCGAGGCACAGGCGCGGGCGCAGTTCGAGGCGCTGACGGCCGGCGACCGTCACCGCATCTACGTCGCCGAGCAGCTGGGGCAGGTGGTCGGCACCTTCGCGCTGACCTTCGTCGGCGGCCTGGCCCACTCGGCGCGCGACTCCTGCATCGTCGAGGACGTGGTCGTCACGCCCTCGCTGCGCGGCACCGGCGTGGGCCAGAAGATGATGGCCTTCGCGATGCGCGAATGCGCCGCGCGGTCCTGCTACAAGCTCGTGCTGTCGAGCCACCTGCAGCGCGACCGGGCACACCGCTTCTACGAGGGCCTGGGCTTTCGCAAGCACGGCTTCAGCTTCCTCATCGACCCGGAGGCGGGCGATGGCGCCGGGCGGCCGTAACGCCGCCGACGAGCCGCTCGACGAGGCCGGCGGCGGCTTCACGATCGACGTGAGTTCCGTGGCGCTGGCCTCCGGCACCTGCTATGCGGCCAAGGTGGTCGTTCGGCAGCTGCCCTCGCAGGTCGAGATGTTCTCCGACCGCGCGATCAACGGCGGGCAGGGCTGGCGCACGCCGCAGGAAGCACTGGCGGTGGCGCTGGCGCGCGGGCGTCGCTACGTGCGGGATCAGGTGTTCGTCGCGGCCCCGCCGCCGGCGCCTGCGAGCGAATGACCGAAACCGGGCGCGCAGAAGGCGCGGCGGCCAAGGGCCTGGAAGGCGGATCGCCGTCTCGTGGCCACCACCATGAACCCTGGAGGACGACATGACAGACAACAAGAGCGCCCGACTCGTCAGCGCGGCGAGATCGGAACTGCAGGCGGCGGGGTCGATCACGCACGACCCGTCGCGGCGCGCGATGCTCGGCCGCACCGCGGCCGCAGCCGCCGGCGGCGTGGCCGC
>CAZVLY010000002.1:41263-51648 GCA_964628175.1 uncultured Piscinibacter sp.
TCTACGAGCGCCACCACAGCGGCGTGCCCGACATCGATCCGCAGCAGCACCGCTTCGCCATCCACGGCATGGTGCGCAAGCCGCTGCTGTTCACGATGTCGGACCTGATGAAGTACCCGTCGGTGACGCGCTTCCACTTCATGGAGTGCTCGGGCAACGGGCTGACCGACTGGCTCAAGGCGAGCTCCAAGACCGTGCAGCAGACGCACGGCCTGCTGTCGTGCGCGCAGTGGACCGGCGTGCCGGTGTCGACCCTGCTCGACGAGGCCGGCGTGCGGCCCGAAGCCACCTGGGCACTGGCCGAGGGCGCCGACGGCGCGGCCCACGCGCGCAGCATCCCGATGGCCAAGCTGCTCGAGGACGCGATGATCGTCTACGCCTCCAACGGCGAGATGCTGCGGCCCGAGAACGGCTACCCGCTGCGCCTGTTCATCCCCGGCTGGGAGGGCAACGTCAGCATCAAGTGGCTGCGCCGCATCAAGCTGGGCGACCAGCCCTGGCACCTGCGCAGCGAGACGGCCCGCTACACCGACCCGATGCCCGACGGCAAGTGGCGGCAGTTCAGCTTCGCGATGGAAGCCAAGTCGGTGATCACCTCGCCGTCGGGCGGCATGAGCGTGCGCCCGGGCGAGATCGAGATCCTCGGCTTCGCCTGGTCGGGCCTGGGCAAGATCCGCACGGTCGACGTCACGCTCGACGGCGGACGCACCTGGCGCGAGGCCACGCTCGAGGAACCGGTGCTCGACAAGTGCCTGACGCGCTTCCGCCTGCGATGGCAGTGGGACGGCACACCGGCGACGATCGCCAGCCGCGCGGTCGACTCGACCGGCTACGTGCAACCCACCGTCGAGGAGATCAAGAAGGTCCGCGCGATCACCGGCTTCGTGCAGCACCACAACGGCGTGTTCCCGTGGTCCATCAATGCCGCAGGGGAGGTGAAGAATGCAATCGCCTAAGCTTCTCTGGCTCGCGCTTGCCGCGGGTTTCGTGCTGGCCGGTTGCGCTGCCACCCCGCGGACCGCCGGCGGCAGCCCTGCGCAGCCGCGCGGCCAGGCCGTGACCGAGGCCGACCTGCTGGCCTGGAACATCGACGTGCGCACTCCTGACGGGCAGGGCCTGCCGCCGGGCTCCGGCTCGGTCGCAGCCGGCAAGGCGGTGTTCGATGCCAAGTGCGCCTCCTGCCACGGCGCGGCGGCGGCCGGCGGGCCGGTGTTCGGCAGCATGGTCGGCGGCATCGGCTCGTTCAAGACGGACCGCCGCGTGCTCACGCCGGGCAGCATGTACCCGTATGCGCCGGTGCTGTTCGACTACGTGCGCCGTGCCATGCCGATGAACGCGCCGCAGTCTCTCAGCAACGACGAGGCCTATGCGGTGACGGGCTACATCCTGCAGCTCAACGGCCTGGTCGGCGCCGAGGCGGTGATGACGGCGGCCAGCCTGACGGCCGTGCAGATGCCCAACCGCAACGGCTTCATGGTCGACGACCGGCCGGACACCGCGGCCACGCGATGCATGAGCCAGTGCCCGCCGATCGCGGGCAAGTGAGGGCGGCGATGCGGTGACCCGGCGGCGCGGCTCACCGCCGCGCCGCCGGCGCCGCGCTCGCGGAGCGCGCCAGGTTGGCCGCCACCAGCGCGGCCGCCAGCGTCACCAGCCACGAGAAGTAGACCCAGAGCAGGAACACCGGGAACACCGCGAAGGCGCCGTACACGGCCTTGTAGGTGGGGATCTTCAGCAGGTAGGCGGTGAAACCGCGCTTGCCCAGCTCGAGCGCGATGCTGGCGAGCAGGCCACCGGCGATCGCATCGCGGCGCCGCACCCGCGTGTTCGGCACGAAATAGAACAGGCAAGCCAGCACGGCCCAGGCCATCGCCGCCGGGCCCAGGCTCAGCACGAACTGCGCCTCGCTGGGCAGCGGCCCGAGCCAGCCCATCGACACCCCCAGCACGTACGAGGTGGCCCACAGGCTCACGCCGAGCGCCGGCGGGCCCACGGCCAGCATCAGCAGGTACAGGCCGACGCGGCGCAGGAAAGGGCGCTTGCGCTTGACGTTCCAGATCTGGTTGAAGGCGTTCTCCACCGTCAGCAGCATCGCGATCGCGGCGACCAGCAGGAACAGCGAGCCCACCCAGGTCAGCCCGCTCGCGTTGGCGGCGAACTGGTGCAGGTACTTCAGCACCGTGCGCGCGATGTCGACCGGCAGCAGGCTCTTGAGCAGATGCTCCTCGAGCGCGGCCTCGAAGCGGCTGAAGATCGGGAAGCGCGTGAACAGCGCGAAGCTCACCGCCAGCAGCGGCACGACGGACAGCAGCGTCGTGAAGGCCAGGGTGCCGGCGATCTGCGGCAGGCGCTCCTGCCGCGCGCGGCGCAGGGTGAGGCGGGTCAGGGTGAACATGGGGCTCGGGCTGCGGATCGTCGGTCGGCCGGGCCCCGCGCGGACTGGCGCGGACGGTGTGGCGCCGCGCAACGATAGCGCAGCCGCCCCGCCGGTCATTCCCGCGGTGCGCGGTCCCGCTCGGCGCGCACGCGCACGGCGGCCAGCCGGTACAGCGTCGGCACGCCGGCCAGCAGCAGGATCGGCCACAGGCAGCTGCTGATCAGCACCCACAGCACCCGGCTGGCCAGCGAGACGGGCTCGCCCGGATCGGCGGGCCGCGCCCGGCCTTCGCTGAAGAGATGCTGCTTCGACCCCGTCGCCAGGCCGAAGAGGGCGCCGAGGACGAGAAAGACGACGATGGGAGTGGTCACGACAGCCTCCGAAGGGCCGTGCACGGGGCCCGCGGGCCCAGTCTCGCTGAATCGCGCGCGATGTCCAAACCCCTACCGCGGGCATGACCGCATACCCGGCTGGCGCCGTCGTCGCGCCCGGCTTGGTCGACAAGCGCACTGGGTCATTGATGAAAACCCGAGGACACCTTGCCGCAGATCAGCGGCTTCGCCCGTGCGGGTAGCACAGTCTGGCCGAAGCATGTGAGGGTGCCTTCGATTCGAGGAGCAGGACATGAGACTGAGCAGAAGAAGTTTCCTCATGGCGTCCACCGCGTCGGCCGCCTGGTGGTCGACGGGCTGCGCCAGCTTGCCCGAGCCGCTCACCAGCGCCTTCGTGCCGATCAAGGCCGGGCCCAGCAGCCCCGCCCCGGGTGACTGGGTGGCCAGCACCTGCCAGGGCTGCACCCAGTGGTGCGCAATACAGATCTTCGTGCAGAACGGCCGTGCCACACGGGTGCGCGGCAACCCGCTGAGCAAGACCAACCACGGCTACGTCTGTCCGCGCGGCCACATGATCCCGCAGCAGGTCTACGACCCGGACCGCATCAAGGTGCCGATGAAGCGCACCAACCCGGCCAAGGGCCGGGGCATCGACCCGAAGTTCGTGCCCATCAGCTGGGACGAGGCGCTGGGCATCGTGGCGGACAAGATGGTCGAACTGCGCCAGGCCGGCGAACCGCAGAAGTTCGTCTACATGCGCGGGCGCTACTCGCCGACCTCCACCGACCTGCTGTATGGCACCTTGCCCAAGGTGTTCGGCACGCCGAACTACTTCTCGCACAGCGCCATCTGCGCCGAGGCAGAGAAGATGGGCCCGGGTCTGACCCAAGGCTTCTTCGGCTACCGCGACTACGACCTCGAGAAGACCGATTGCCTGGTGCTTTGGGGCACCGACCCCCTGGCCTCCAACCGCATGGTGCCCAACACCATTCACCGCTTCCACGAGATCGCCGCACGCGGCACCGTGATCGCGATCGACCCGCGCCTGTCCAACGTCGCCGCCAAGGCGCACGAGTGGCTGCCGGTCAATCCAGGCACCGATGGTGCACTGGCCGGCGCCATCGCCCATGTGCTGCTGGTCGAGGGGCTGTGGAATCGCGAGTTCGTCGGCGACTTCAAGGACGGCAAGAACCTGTTCCGTGCCGGCCAGGCGATCGACGAAGCGGCCTTCGCCGAGAAGGAGACCAACGGCCTCGTCAAGTGGTGGAACCTGGAACTGAAGGACCGCACCCCGGCCTGGGCCGAGAAGGAAACCCTGATTCCCGCCGCGCAGACCGTGCGCGTCGCCCGCGCGATGGGCAAGGCCGCACCGAAGACCATCGTCTGGATGGGCCCCGGCGTGGCGATGAGCCCGCGCGGCACCTACGCCGCCATGGCGGTGCACGCCCTCAACGGCCTGCTCGGCTCGATCGACGTCGAAGGCGGCGTGTGGCAGAGCCCGAGCGGCCCGCCGCTCGCGGCCTTCCCGAAGTCCGACGCCTACGTCGACGACATCGCCAAGGCCGGAGCCAAGGGCAAGAAGCTCGACGGCCGCGGTGCCAAGGACATGCCCGCGATGATGAACGCGGTTCCCGGCAGTGGCGTCGTCACGAACAACGTCGCCAACGGCATGCTCAAGGACCCCGGCGCGGTGAAGGTCTTCATGGCCTCCTGGGCCAACTTCAACTTCTCCTGCACCGGCGCGGACCGCTGGGACAAGGTGATGGCCAGGGTGCCCTTCTTCGTGCACCTGGTGACCAACCCGTCGGAGATGACGCAGTTCGCCGACATCGTGCTGCCGTCGACCTTCAACTCGGCCGAGGGCTGGTCGATCGTGACCAACATGGGCAACGGGCACGCCTATGCCTCGATCCAGCAAGGCGCCGTCAAGCGCCTGTGGGACGTGAAGCAGGAGGAGACGGAGGTCATGTGGCTGCTGGCCGAGAAGCTCAAGTCGCGCGGCTTCCCGAACTTGTTCGACTACTACTCGAAGGAGTTCAAGGATCCCGAGACCGGCAAGGCGCCGACGACGGCGCTGGAGTTCGCCGAGATCGCGGTCAAGATGACCAGCGCGCCGATCTGGAAACCCAAGGAGCCCTTGAAGGGCGATGCAGCGGTCAACGGCTGGGCCGAGTACCGTGCCCGCGGCATGTTCAGCGGCCCGAAGTACACGCTGAAGAAGGGCTGGGGCGGCAAGTTCGCTACCGTCACGAAGAAGTTCGAGTTCTACAGCGAGACGCTGAAGAAGGGCCTGCTCGAACACGCCAGGAAGTACGAGACCACGGCCGACGACATCCTGGCGGTCAGCGGCTACACCGCTCGCGGCGAGCTGGCCTTCGTGCCGCACTACGAGGTGCCCAAGCGCCATGGCAGCGCGGCCGACTATCCATTCACCTTCGTCGACTACAAGTCGCGGCTGAACCGGGAGGGCCGCTCGGCCAACCTGCCCTGGTACCAGGAGTTCAAGAAGGTCGACCCGGGCGACGTGTCCTGGGGCGACGTGGTCAAGATGAACCCTCGCGACGGGGCGAAGCTCGGGCTGAAGAGCGGCGACACGGTGAAGGTCACGTCGCCGGCCGGCAGCATCACCACGCAACTCAAGCTGTGGGAGGGCGTGCGGCCCGGCACCGTCGCCAAGTGCTACGGCCAGGGCCACTGGGCCTATGGCCGCGTCGCCGCCGGCGACTATGCCAAGGCCCTGCCCCGGGGCGGCAACAACAACGAGATCCTCGTCGATGACTATGACCGCCTCAGCGGCGCCACCGCGCGCAACGGCGGCTTCACCGGCGTGCGGATCCAGAAGGCCTGAAGGAGTTCGTCATGGCAAAACTTGGAATGGTCATCGACCTCGCCCGCTGTGTCGGCTGCGGGGCCTGCGCCTTCGCCTGCAAGGCCGAAAACAACACGCGCACGCGCGCTGACGGCCAGAGCTTCAACTGGGCCGACTTCGTGATGCGCACCGAGGGTGAGTTCCCGAACACGAAGCACTTCGTGATGCCGGTGCTGTGCAACCACTGCGACGACGCACCCTGCATCAAGGTCTGCCCCGGCAACCCGAAGAAGGCCGGGCCGGGCAACCCGTACAAGGCGCTGTACAAGACGCCCGAGGGCATCACGCTGCACAAGCCGGAACTGTGCGTGGGCTGCGGCGACTGCCAGAAGAAGTGCCCGTACAGCCATGAGAAGCTCGACGACGCCAGCCTGGACGGCCGGACCTACAGCGTCATCAGCCTGAATGCGATGGACGACGAGCCGCAGCCCTATTGGGCCGACAAGGCCTCGGCGATCCCGGGCTGCACGGCCTCCGGCGTCGAGACGGCCGCCAGGGCGGGCGCACGCACGCCGGCGATGAACGCCTGGAAGGGCAGCGACTTGCAGCCCATCCGAAGCGACGACGTGGTCGAGAAGTGCACCTTCTGCTACCACCGCGTGCTCAATGGCCTGCAGCCGGCCTGCGTCGAAGTGTGCCCTTCGCAGGCACGCATCTTCGGCGACAAGGACGACCCGAACAGCCGGATCTCGCAGGTCCTGAAGAAGGAGAAGTCCTTCCGGCTGAAGGAGGAAGCGGGCACGAAGCCGAACGTCCACTACATCGGCAAGTACAGCCCGCGGGCCTGAGGGTCCGATGGGAAGGGCATGTGGGCCATCTCGCCGGCCCGTTCCCGTGACGGAGTGACGATGGCTGACCTGGACCTTGGCAAGGCACTGGCAGGCGCGGACATGAGCCGCTTCCTGTCGGCGTGCTTCTACGAGCCGACACCGATGTTTGCCGAGGAACGCCTGTTCGAGTCGATGCGGGAGGCCGCCCGGCAGCTGGACACCGAACTCGTCGAGCGGGTGCACCGGCTGGGCGACGCCTTTGCCGCGGAGGATCTGCAAACCCTGCTGGTGGACTACTCCCGTCTGTTCCTCGGACCCGTCGACCCGCTCGCCAGGCCCTACGGTTCGTTCTGGCTCACGGGCGAACAGACGCTGATGCGGGATGCCACCTTGGCCACGCTCGCCCTGTACAAGGAAGGCGGGTTCGAGATCGACGGTGACTTCCGCGATCTTCCTGATCACGTCGCCGTCGAGCTGGAGTTCCTCTACGTGCTGGACTTCCGGCAGAACCAGGCAAGGCGCGACGAAGACGAAGCCGGTGCCGCCACGCTCGCGGCGCTGCGGGCTCGATTCCTGGCGGGTCATCTAGCGGCATGGATCGGACCGTTCGCCGACGCCATGCGCCAGGGGGCACAGACCTTGTTCTATCGAGAACTGGCCGAGCTGACGGTGCTCTGGATTCGACGCAATCAGTCTCCCTCTGCATCGCGCTGAGCTGCGGCAACCGGGCGCCCCCGTGCCTCGCCTATCTCGGGCCGCAGCAACCGGGTGCGCAGCATGACGCTGGTGCTGCCGCTGTCGAGGAGGCTGCCGATGCCGGCCGGTCGGGCTGGTGCCTGCCGGGCTTGACCGCCCGGACAAAGGCGCTGACGAACTTCCGGTCGACCTGCGCTGCGAGCTGCTGCAACTCGGCACCCTGGGCCGCCAGAAACTCCTTGGCGTCCTCGACCGTGTAGACCCGCGTGACCTCGATGCCGGTCTCGACGAAGCCGGCTCGGCCCAACTTGTCCAGGTAGTCGCGGTCCGACAAGGCCCCCGCGACGCAACCGATCCAGAGCGCCATGTTGTTGCGAATCGACTCCGGCACTTCCCCGCGCACGACCACATCCGACACGGCGAAGCGACCCCCTGGCTTGAGGACCCGGAACGCTTCGGCCAGCACGCGGTCCTTGTCGGCCGGACAGATTGACCCCGAGGTCCAGCACCGTCTCGCCCGGCTTGAGTTCGGCCAGTGCCGTCGGATTGCCGCAGCCCAGCGAAGCGAGCATCGCCGCTTCGGGCACGGCACCGGCCTCGGACGCGTCGTACAGGCCGGACGTGATCGGGTCGCATCCGCCCATCGCAGCAGAAGCCCCGCCGCAACAGCTGTTCGCCTGGCGCTGCGCGACCCGGTCGGCGGCCGCACCGTACTTCTGCCGCACGGCTTCCTTGACCTGGATGTCGGGGGTCATGACGCATTCCTTTCAGGGGGACTCGTGGCCTGGTTGATCGACGGACTGCGGTCGGGACCAAGGACGAGCTTCGACAGCTCGATCAGGCCGATCGGCGGCGATGTCAGCCACGGGACGATGAACTGGCGCCTGGCCAGGCCGGCGGACAGGCGCGCCATCTGCTGGTGCTCACCTGCCAGTCGCGCAGCGAGCAGCGGATCGCGTGTGCCGGCCGCCAGCACGCTCTTGTTGACGATCCACGCATAGGGTTCGATGTGTGCGCGGCGCAGGTCGTCCTGCAGCGCGGCGGCTTGCGACACGGGAGTCGCCTCAGGCAATGTCACCAGCACGATCTTCGTGTACCCGGCATCCTGCAGTCGCATCAGGGGCGTCACCACCCGCGGGCTGCCGTGCCCTTCGAACTCGCGGGTCATCTGCCGGTGGTAGGCGCCGGTCGCGTCCATCAGCAGCATCGAGTGGCCGGTGGGTGCCGTGTCGAGCACCACGAAGGCGCTGCGTGCCTCGCTGACGATGCGCGAGAAGGCATGGAACACGGCGACTTCTTCGGTGCAGGGCGATTGCAGGTCCTCCAGCAGGAGTGCCTGCTCGGCCGCGTCGAGCCTGGGCGAGCGGGCCGCCATGATCTTGTCGATGTAGCGCTGCGTCTCGACCTTCGGGTCGATGCGGCTGAGGGCCAGCCCAGGCACGGCGCCGTTCAGTGTCGCTGCAAGGTGTGCGGCCGGATCGGTGGTGCTCAGGTGAACGGTCTTGCCGCGCTCGACCAGCCCGAGGGCCAGCGCGGCGGCGATCGTTGTCTTGCCGACACCGCCCTTGCCCATGACCATGATGAGGCCGTGGCCGGCGGCGGCCAGTTCGTCTGCCAGTGCACCCAGGCCCCGGAGGCCGTCGATGCTGGCCGCCGCGCCGGTGGCGATGGGCACGTCGGCTTCGGCGCCCGGCCTCAGCAGCGCGCGCAAGGCGGGCAGCCCGACCGTGTCGAAGGGCCGCAGCGGCACCCGGTCCTGCGGCAGCGCCTGCAGAGATGCCGGCATGGCTTCGAGCGCCTGCTGCCCCAGGTCCTCGATCGAGCG
Organism: uncultured Piscinibacter sp.; assembly: GCA_964628175.1. GTDB lineage: Bacteria > Pseudomonadota > Gammaproteobacteria > Burkholderiales > Burkholderiaceae_C > Piscinibacter. The sequence goes on from CAZVLY010000002.1 coordinate 50,133, forward strand.
CGCCACCGCGTCCTCGCGCTCGCTGGCATGGAAGACCGCATTGATCGCCAGGCGCTGGTTGTTCAGACCCAGCTCGCGCAGGTCGTCCGACGTGCGCGCGGCTTCGGCGAGGGCTCCGCCATCGGGGCGCGTCACCAGGATCACGGTCGTGCGCGCCGGATCGCTCAAGGCGTCCAGCGCGGCCTTGAACCGCGCCTCCTGCATCTTCAGCCCCGAATGCGGGCCGAGGCACGATGCGCCTCGGTCGTTCCCATCGAGGAAGCCGGTCCAGGCTTTGGGCAGGCTGAGCAGGCGCAGGGTGTGCCCGGTCGGTGCCGTGTCGAAGACGATGTGATCGTAGTGGCCCGCTCCATCGGCGAGCAAGGACGAGAATTCGTCGAACGAGGCGATCTCGGTCGTGCAGGCGCCGGAGAGTTGCTCACGAACCGTCGAAAGCTCTTCCGAGGTCGCGCTCGCGCCCATCTGAGCCAGCACGCGCTGGCGATAGGACTCCGCCGCATTGTCGGGATCGATGTTGAGCACCGACAGGCCAGGCGCACCCGGTACGGGCACGGGCGAGTTGCGCAACTCGATCCCCAGCATCTCGTCGAGGTTCGACGCGGCATCGGTGCTGACGAGCAGCACCTGCTTGCCGGCGTCCGCCAGCGTCAACGCCGCCGCCGTCGACAGCGAGGTCTTGCCCACGCCGCCCTTGCCCGTGAAGAACAGATGCCGTGTCGGCCGGTCGAGGAACCCGATGCCGGCCGGCTTGAACCACATCTGCACGGCTTCGTGCGACGGGATGCCGCCGCTGTGGACCACTCGCTCCGCGATGACGACCGCCGGCGTGGCACGAACGCCGTAGCGGCGGATCTCGTCAGGGCGCTCGACCTTGACGACGTCGACCTGGATGCCTGCGTCGCGAGCGGTCCGTTCGATGAGGCCGATCGTGCTGCGGCACTTGCTGCACCCCGACCCGAGTACCTTGATCTTCAGCTGAGTGTCCATGGAACTGACTGTGCCCCACGTGGTGGCCGCCGGCTTGACGGCGATCAGCGTGCGGCGCCGGCCTCGTACCAGCCCTTGCTCCGGTTGACGATGCGAACCACCAGCAGCATGACCGGCACCTCGATCAGCACGCCCACCACGGTGGCCAGCGCGGCGCCCGACTCGAAGCCGAACAGGCTGATCGCCGCGGCCACCGCCAGCTCGAAGAAGTTGCTCGCGCCGATCAGCGCCGAGGGGCATGCCACGCTGTGCGACTCGCCCAGGCGACGGTTGAGCCAGTAGGCCAGGCCGGAGTTGAACAGCACCTGGATCAGGATCGGCACCGCCAGCATCGCGATGACCAGCGGCTGCTTGAGGATCGCCTCGCCCTGGAAGCCGAACAGCAGCACCAGCGTGGCCAGCAGCGCGCTGATCGACCAGGGGCCGATCTTCGCCAGCGTCGCGTCGAAGGCGGCTTGCCCCCTGGCCAGCAGCGCCTTGCGCCACGCCTGCGCAATCAGCACCGGAATCAGGATGTAGAGCACGACCG
>CAZVLY010000003.1:0-49676 GCA_964628175.1 uncultured Piscinibacter sp.
CCGTTCGCGACGAACCGCTCCTGTGCGACAGCGCACAGTCGGCTGAGCCGGCGGCCCCCATGATGACCGGCCTGTCGGCATGAACGACCGCTGCCGGGCAAGCCGCTGCCCATCGCTCTACTTCCACAGGAGCCGCCCATGAGACTCAGCGACTTCGTCAGGGACAACCTGGACGCGATCGTCGCCGACTGGGAGGCCTTCGCCAGGAAACTGCCAGCAGGCCGGACCATGTCGGCCCTGGCCCTGCGCGATCACAGCCGGGAGATCCTCCTGGCCATCGCCGCCGACATGGACCAGGGGCATTCCGATCAGGAACGGGCCGACCAGTCGCAGGACTTCATGCCCACCGACGCCTCCGTCTCCACTGCAGCGGCCGAACATGGCGCACTGCGGCAGATGGCGGGCTTCGACCTTGTGCAGTTGTTCGCCGAGTTTCGCGCGATGCGTGCCAGCGTGATGGCGTTCTGGCAGCGTTCCCACGCGGCCGAGCCAGGGCCCTCGTCGGTCGAAGAGATCACGCGCTTCAACGAAGGCATGGACAAGGCGCTGGCCCAGTCGGTACAGCGCTACTCGAGCGAAGTCGCCGCTTCGCGCGACATGTTTCTGGCCGTGCTCGGCCATGATCTGCGAGGCCCGTTGTCCGGCATCGACATGTCCGCCATGCTGCTTGCGAAGCCCGGCCTGTCGGACGCGGCCAGGCTGCAGTCCGCAGTCCGCATCAAGCGCGCGGCCCGCGACATGAACCGCCTGATCACCGACCTGCTGGAGTACACCCGCACCCGCCTGGGCGCGGGCATTCCGATCGATCGGGTCGCCTGCGATCTGGGTCCGGTGTGCGAGGCCTCGCTCGAGGACATTCGCGCCGGCAGTCCCGAACAGCAGTTCGTGCAGCAGCTGTCCGGTGACCTGAACCTGCAGGCCGACGCGGCCCGCATGCAGCAAGCCTTGTCCAACCTGCTGAGCAACGCCGTCCAGCATGGCAGCCGGCAGTCGCCGGTCACGCTCACAGCCAACGGGGAAACGGACGCCGTCGTACTGAAGGTCGGCAACGCGGGCGATCCGATTCCGCCGGCGGCCATGCAGGCGATATTCGAGCCACTGGTGCAGGCACCGAACGCCAGCTCCGAAGCCCATGAGCGTTCGAGGACCAGTCTAGGACTGGGCCTGTTCATCGTGCGCGAAATCGTGATCGCCCATGGCGGCACGATCTCCGTGGAGTCCTCGCTCTCCGCAGGAACGGTATTCACGATCCGACTGCCGCGCGCCCGTCTCCAACTCAGTTTGAAGGCGGATACCGGCTGATCAGCTTCTGCTGCCGCAGATGATGGCGGGCCAGTGCGAGGCTGCCCACGGGCCGATGGCCACGGCGGCGCATCTCGTCGCCCAGGGCGAACAGGCGCCGCTGCTTGTCGAAGATGATCCGGTAAGCCTGCACCAGTGTCAGTGCAGGGTCCCAGGCGTGCACCGCCTCCGAGCCTGCCCCATTGACTTCGATGATCGTGAACTCTCCGTCACGCAGCGACTCCAGGGAAACGAACTTCACGTCGAATCGACCCGCGTGAAACGACCGCATGTCGCGGGCAATCGCATCGGTTGCCGCGATCAGTTCGATCGTGACGAGGCCGCTGCCGTCTTCGTACTTGCCGCCCACGCGGGTCGAGCCGACCGTCGCGATGCGAACCGTTTCGCCGGCGCCGGGGATGCTGCCGGTATCGCAACATGGCTCGCTGGCGGCTTCGCGTCCGAGGCGGCGCGTGCGCGGGTCGGCAGCCATGAGTTCCGCCACGGTGTGCGTTCCGTCGCCCACCACCCGAGGAAAGTGGCGCAGCAACATGCCGATCACCATGCCCGCGGCATGACCCGGCCGACGCATGTAGAAGATCCCCGCCTCACCCGGCTCGTCGACGAGGCGCTGGATGACGACCCTTTCGCCCCGCGGAAATGCACGCAGGTACTCGCCGAGCTCGAAGGCGTTGCCGACGCGGCGAACGCCGTACCCGCACCAGCCGATGTCCGGCTTGACCACCACGGGATAGACCAGGCCGTGGCGCCTCATGGCTTCCTCGGCGTCGGGGACCGATTCTGCACCGGCCGCCGTCATGCAAGCGGTCGCTGCAGTGGCCCGCAAGGCACGCTCGCCCATGATGTCGAAGTACTCCATCTTGCCTTCACCCACCATCCCGCCGGTGGTGATTGCAGGATTGGTGCACGACGGCAATGAAACGGATCCGTAGCGGGCGGACAACCACAACCACTGCGCGACGATGGGCACGAGGTTCAGCCATTTCGGAAGCCGTTCGAGCGCCCCGATCGCCGGCGTGGCCGCCACCCCGGGGGATCGCGCCCAGGCGAGATCGTCGATGCCGGGAGTCATTGTTCTTCGACGAAGACGCGCCTCGCGTAGCGGGTCGGCAAGTCGTCGAGTCGCATGATCATCGGGAAGTCCGCCGTGTTGAAGGCCCGGTCGAGTGCCGGTGGGCCGAGGAAGCGCCCACCGCATCGCAGGTAGCCCTTCATCAGCGTGGGCACGGCGGCGTCGGGCCCAAGCGCGTCCTCGGCGGTCAGGTGCAGGGCCACTCTCGGCCGCACTCGATCGGAGCTCGGCACGAGATACTTCATCCGCAACCGGTGCCACAGCTGAGACGCCAGCCGGCCACCATCGGACAAGCTGACACTCGAGCAGCCGATCATCGCCTCCAGGTTCTGCGCTGCCATCCGCAAGCCGACGGCCCGCCACATGGCCATCACGACCAGACCATTGCGCCAGGACGGATCGATGCACACGCGACCCATCTCGATGGCGCGCAGCAACAGTTCGCGAACCGGCTCGAGATCGAACTCGCGGTCGGTGTACAGCCCCCCGGCGCGGCGGGCATCTTCCGGCGTCAGGACCCGGCAGGTGGCGATGACCCGGCCGTCGCCCGAACTGTCGCGCGCCCTGACCACCAGGTGGTCGCAATAAGCGTCGAAGGGATCGACATCGTGCGCAGGCGGTACGTTCGCTGCCAGGCACAGATTCGCCCCCATCTCACCGACGAAGACTCGAAACCGCAGCCGCTGTGCCTCCGCGATGTCTTCGGGGCAAGTCGCCCAGTGGACCTGAAAGGAAAGCTCGGTCGAGACGCCGGCGGCGCCGGTGTCGCCCCGCTTGACTGCAGTCAGGACGGCGGTCACGGCTCACATCCAGGCAGCGGTGCCACGGCCGCCGAGGGCGAAGCGCGGAGTGCGCGCGAGCCGCACGGCTTCGGTCACGGGGGCGATGCGGGTCTCGCCGTTGCAGGCGCGCGGCGGGTCGCTCCTCAGCACGTTCGCCGTGCCGTTGGCAACCGTGGCGTGCTCGTCCTGCGCGGCCTCGCGGATGAGGTAGTCGATCGGCTTGAAGCTGCCGTTGTTGGAGCCCTCGGCTGAACAGGCGGTCAGGCCGCAGATCAGGTCACGCTCAGCCTTCAGTTCGATCCAGTCGCCTGCCTTCGATCGCGGCACGCCGACCGTGAGGGCACCCGCCGCGTCGACGTTGACCTCCATGAAGATGTTGAAGGTCGTATGGATCTGCGCCGGCCGCACACCGAATGGCGCCAGGCTGCTCGCCAGGTTCTCGAAGCAACTGGGGTGGTGATGCTGGCAACCGTAGAGGATGCGGAACATCTCCTGGCTGCAGGGTGTCAGCAGGAAATCGTGCCGGCCCACCTTGTCGCCCAGGATCGTGAACATCGGGCAGCTGTCGTTGCTGTAGAGCGTGTCCCCGGTGCTCAGCCTCGTGGTGCCGGCGTAGTCGATCGATCGACCGGAGGAAAGCCAGCGATCCAGCCTGCCCGCTTCGAACGCAAAGAGATCGGCCACCTGTTCGCCCAGCGGATCCACCACCCGGAGCACCTGACCTTTTCGCAGCTCGAACGCCACGCCAGACTGCGGCGGGATGCGTCGCGCACTTGTGTCGATCACGCAGACTCCCGGTTGGCCAGTGGTTGACCCACTTTAGGAACCGCCGTTCGCGGCCGCAACGGTGGGCAACGCAAGTTGGCGTAGGACAGCGCCGCCACTGGCGAATCTGGGCATCTTGTCCGCCGGGCTTCGGTGATCTTGTCCTACGTCTGTTGCACGGAGGGCCATCGACACTCAATGCCGCCTTCGAAACCCACTCCCCATGCACATCGAATCCACGATGGCTCGCAGCCGCATCGGAACCACTCCGCTCGCTGCGACGGCGCCCGCGCTGTCCGTCAGCCACTACCTCGTCCCTGCCGCCGGCACGTGCACTTACCGATCGCGCCCCGAAGACCTGCCCAGTGCGCACGATGCGGCAATCCACGACGTCATCCGCTCGCACGTCCTTGCCAGCGACTATCCGTGCGTCATGGCAAGGTCTGCGTTCAATCGCGATGCGTACCGGCTTTCCACCTACGGCCCGCTGGGCTCGCCGGACAACGCGCGCATGCTGTGTCACGACCTGTACACCTTCTGCGCGGAGTTTCCGCAACCGGTCGACGGGGCGGTCTCGTTCGTGGCCTGCTTCGAGCCCTCGGCGCCGCAGGATGAAGCGGCGTTCGAGAAGCAACTGTGGCAGCAGCTGCAAGCCATTCACGACGTCGACGAAGCGCTGTTCGACTGGTGCGCGGATGTCGAGTCGGAACCCGAGAGCGCCGATTTCTCCTTCAGCGTTGGAGGCCGCGCCTTCTTCCTGATCGGCATGCATCCCGCCGCGTCGCGAATCGCTCGGCGCACGCCGATGCCGGTCATTGTCTTCAACCTTCACGAACAGTTCGTCGAGCTCCGGGCGAACGGCAAGTTCGACGGCGTGCGCGACACGATCCAGCAGCGTGACCGGCAACTCCAGGGCAGCATCAACCCGATGGCCGCCGACCACGGCGATCGTTCCGAGGCGGCCCAGTACTCCGGGCGTCGGGTCGGCCGGGAGTGGGCGTGCCCGTTCGCGCAGAAGTAGCCACATCCCGGCAACACGATCCAGACCGAGCGCCATCACCGAGCCCGCAGAACGCATCGCATGAACTTCGCCTATCCCCGCCCACAACTGATCCGCGCCCAATGGACCTGCCTGAACGGGCCGTGGCGCTTCCTGTTCGACGACGAGCGGCGCTACGCGTCCCCCGCTGACATCGATGCCTGGCCGATGCAGATCAACGTGCCCTTCGCGCCGGAATCGAGCGCCAGCGGCATCGGCGACACGGGCTTTCACGCCGTCTGCTGGTACGAGCGCGAGTTCGACTGCATGCCGGGGCCGGACCGCGTGATCCTGCGCTTCGGCGCGGTCGACTATGCGGCGCAGGTGTGGGTGAACGGTCAGCTGGCGGTGGCGCACGAGGGCGGCCACACGCCGTTCTCGGCCGACATCACGTCGATGCTCGAGCCTTCCGGACGTCAGACCGTCACGCTGTGCGTGGAGGACGACCCGCACGAACTTGCCAAGCCGCGGGGCAAGCAGGACTGGCAGCGTGAACCGCATTCGATCTGGTACCCCCGAACCACCGGCATCTGGCAGAGCGTCTGGTTCGAGCGTGTGGCCCGCACCTACGTCGGCAAGATCCGCTGGACGCCACAGGTCGAGGGTTTTGCGATCGGCGTCGAACTGCGCATCACCGGCGACACCTGCGAAGACCTGTGGGTCGAGGTTGCGCTGCGACACGGCTCGCGCACCCTGGCCCAGGACCGGTATCAGGTGCTCGATCGCGAAGTCGACCGGGTCATCGTGCTCTCGGACCCTGGCATCGACGACTTTCGCAACGAGCTTCTCTGGAGCCCTGAACGGCCGACCCTGCTGGACGCCACGGTGCGCCTGATGCGTGGCAGCGAGGTGATCGACGAATTCGAGTCCTACACGGCGCTTCGGTCGGTCGCCGTCCTCCGCGATCGATTCATGCTCAATGGACGCCCCTACCTGTTGCGGCTGGTGCTGGACCAGGGCTACTGGCCCGAGACGCTGATGACGGCGCCGGGCGACCAGGCGCTGCGCCGCGACGTCGAACTGGCCAAGGCGATGGGCTTCAACGGCGTGCGCAAGCACCAGAAGATCGAGGACCCGAGATACCTGTACTGGGCCGATCGGCTCGGGCTGCTGGTCTGGGAGGAAATGCCGTCCGCCTATCGATTCACGCGCACCGCCATCAAGCGCACGGTGCGGGAGTGGACCGAGGTGATCGAACGCGACTACAGCCACCCCTGCGTGATCGTCTGGGTGCCGTTCAACGAAAGCTGGGGCGTGCCCGAACTCACCGTCGTCGGCAAGCAAAGGCATGCCGTCGAGGCGCTGTACCACCTGACGAAGACGCTCGACTCCACGCGCCTGGTGATCGGCAACGATGGCTGGGAGAGCAGCGCGACCGACATCATCGGCATTCACGACTACGACGCCAATGTGGAGCATCTTCGCAAGCGTTACGGGCCGGAGATCAAGGCCGATGAACTCTTCGACCGGCGCCGCCCCGGCGGCCGAATCCTCACGCTCGACGGCTATCCCCATCGCGGCCAGCCGATCATGCTGACGGAATTCGGCGGCATCGCGTTCGCGCAGCAGGCGCAGTCGGGGGCGCCGCGGGTCTGGGGATACTCGGTGGCGGACAGCGAAGCCCGGTTCGTGCAGATGTACGGCGAGCTGATGCACACGGTCATCCACACGGCGCTGTTTGCAGGCTTCTGCTACACGCAGTTTGCCGACACCTTCCAGGAAGCCAACGGCCTGCTTCGTGCCGATCGCACGCCGAAGATGCCGCTCGACGACATCGCCAGGGCGACGCGGGCTGCGCGCACGCACATTGCGGGCGGTGTCTAGGCTCGGCGAGCCCGGCCTCAGGCGACCAGGTCCAGATGCACCGGGCTGCGGCCTGACTCGGCCCGGGGCAATACATCCGCCCCGCGCTCCACCAGGTATCGCGACAGCGCATCGTCCAGCGTCGGCATGAGGGTGCCACGCTCGCTGCCCATCTCCACCCGGCCCGGCCGTTGCGCCACCTGCCCGAGCTCATGGCCTTCGACGGCGTCGATGAGCCGCGTGTCCAGGCCGCAGCGGCGAGCCGCCGTCGCGGCGAAGCCGGACCAGCTCACGACCCCCTGGTTCGCCAGGTGCCAGATTCCGCTTTCGCCGTCGATCAGCAGGTCCAGCGAAGCCATCACGAGGTCGCGCACATAGGTGGGTGAGATCGCCTGGTCGCAGGCGGCGCGCCAGCGCTGACCGCTGGCCAGCTGCCGCAGTCCGACAGTGAGGAAGTTGTGCTGGTCCCACGGCCCGAAGAAGGCCGCCGTCCGGATCACCAGCGCGGCCGGATCCTGCTGCAAGACGCGCCGTTCCGCTTCCGCCTTGGCCTCACCGTAGGCGTTGAGCGGATTCACGGCGTCGCTTTCCACATAGGCCAGGCCCTTGTCGCCGTCGAAGACCTGGTCGCTCGAGAAGGTCAGCAGCTTCACACCCTCGCGTTCGCAGGCGCGCGCCAGGACTGCCGGGCCGAGCACGTTGTCGCGCCATTGCCGCGTTTGTGCCTGGGCATCGTCCAGGCGGACGAAACCGGCCGCGTTGACGAATGCCCAGGGCTTCCAGCGCTTCATGGCGGCTTCGACCGCCGCCACGTCGGCGATGTCGACATCGGCCCGCGCGAGCACGTGGCAAGGCAGGCCACGCATGTGGCACAGGTGCGCAAAGGCGCGACCCAGCGTACCGGTGGCGCCGGCGATCAACAGCGGCGGTCCGCGTGGTGCGAGGTGGTCCGCCGGGCCATAGGCGGGACAACGATGGCGGATGGACCGCTGCCACCACCCATGGCCGCCGGCGACCGGGTGGCGCGCCGCCGAGCCTTGCGCAAGCTGCCGCGCAAGATGCGCCAGCGCCGTCGGGCGCGGCGTCGGACTGCGCACGTCCCAGAGTCCGGGCTCGTAATGTCCCTTGTCCTGGGTGACCAGGCTGTCCCAGTCGACCGTTCCGAACGCCGCCCATGCCGTGACCGCACGCACGTCGACGCCGGTGCTCCGCAGCGATTGTGCGGAGTCCCACGCCTGGTTCAGCCAGCGCAGCTGCTCTTCCCGGGTGCAACCGATGTGCGCCTCGGTCAGCGCGACGGGCCGCCCGTAGCGCTCCCACGCTTCCTTCAGACGAGCGGCGACGCCATCCAGCTGATCGCCATGGACGCGAACGGTCTCGATGTCGACGTAGCGATCCCGGCCATTGCCCCCGTGCAGGTCCGCGTGATGCAGATCGAGCCGGTCGTCGAGGAAACGCTGGCTGGTGACGTAGTAGTTGATGCCCGTGATGTCCGGAGGGCAAGGTGCGTCGACGAACTCGAACAGCTCCTTGATGGAGGCACCGTTCCGACGCAGGTAGCTCCACAGCGGATGCGCCGGATCGACCCGTCCGCAAAGCAGGTCGAAGCCCAGCCATCGCCGTTGATTCTCGAAATCGGCCTGGTACTGCAGCGCGGGCGTGGCATGTGTGAACCCGAGATCGTCGGTCTGTACCAGCTGCGCTGCGGAGTTGACATCGCGGATCGCACGCATCGACAGCACCGTGGCGCGCTGCTGATTGAGCAGCGCACGCACGAAGCTCGCATCGTCGCGGCAATGGGGATACCAGACGCCCGAGAGGCCGCTGAAGCGGGCCGTCGTGGTGGGCTCGTTGACCGGTGTGAAGGCCTCCAGGTGCGGATAGCGCCGGGCGACCGCTCCGGCGTACCGGGCCAGACCGGTAGCAAAGTCTGCGGCGAGCAAGTGGGTCGTCGGCGGCCCGCTGCCGTGGTGAACGAGGCCAGCCACGCAATCCAGCCTGCACTCGCGCAATCGCTCGATGCGCGCGTCGGACCAGCGCCAGTCGAATGCTCCGGGAGACGGCAACGCGCAACGCTCCCAGAGCAGGGGCATGCGCATGCGCCGCACGCCGAGGCTGGCGATGCGGTCGATGTCGTCGAGCCGGTGCGCGAAGCCTGTCTCCGCCATCTGATCGCGCCAGGTCTGGCCCACGCGATTGACGGTGCATTCCGGGCCGGCCCAGAGTTCGAGTGCGGGCATCGCTAGGGAGCCACTTCGCTGCGCTGCTGGCACACCCGCTTGAACGCGGCAAGCGATTGGCCGACCACCTGGTCCATGTTGTAGTACCTGTAGGTGGCGAGCCGCCCGACGAAGGTCACTTGCTGCATCGCGTCCGCTTCCGCTTCGTAGAGCCGATACAGCGCCGCGTTTTCGGGTCGGGGCACCGGATAGTAGGGGTCGCCGTCTGCGCACGGGTACTCGTAGACGACCGACGTATGCGCATGGCGCTGCCCGGTGATGTGCTTGAACTCGCTGATGCGCGTGTAGCCATAGTCGTTCGGGTAGTTCACCGTCCCCACCGGCTGGAACTCTTCCTGCGCCACGGTGCGGTGCTCGAAGCGGATGCTGCGATAGGGCAGCCTGCCGTGCTTGAAATCGAAGAAGGCGTCGACCGGGCCGGTGTAGACCATGTGCCGCCATGGCACCAGATCGACGATCTCCCGGTAGTCCGTGTTCAGCATGATCTTGATGTTCGGGTGAGCCAGCATCTTCTCGAACATGCGGGTGTAACCGTGCAGCGGCATGGCCTGGTACGTGTCGGTGAAGTACCGATCGTCACGATTGGTCCGCGTGGGCACGCGCGCCGTCACGCTGGGATCGAGTTCCGACGGATCCAGGCCCCATTGCTTGCGCGTGTAGCCGCGGAAGAACTTGTTGTAGAGCTCCCGGCCGACCTTGTTCACGATCACGTCCTCGGAGTTGCCGATCTCGTCCTTCTTCTCGGCCACCGATTCGAGCCATGTCTCCATCTCGAAGGAAGTCAGACTCAGGCCATAGAGCTGGTTGATCGTGTCGAGGTTGATGGGCAAGGGCACCCGTTGGCCGTCGACACTGGCCAGCACGCGATGCTGGTACGGTCGCCACTGCGTGAACCGGGACAGGTACTCGAAGATGTCCGCGCTGTTGGTGTGAAAGATGTGCGGGCCGTAGGGGTGGATGAGCACCCCGCTGTCGTCGTAGCAGTCATGGGCGTTGCCGCCGATGTGCGGCCGCTTGTCGACCAGCAGTACCTTGCAGTTCAGCTCGCTGGCGAGCCGCTCCGCCAGCACGCTGCCGGCAAAGCCGGCGCCGACGATCAGATAGTCGAACCCTTGCGCTCCGGCAGCGGCTGCGGAGTCGGGTCGAAGAAGGCTGTCTCTGTGCATGTCCATGTCGTCCTCAAGGGTTCAGCCCACGAACGGGCTGCCCGGTGAGGGGGCAGGTTCCATGCCCGGTGCGACGGCATCGACCAGTCTGCGCATGGCGTCGACGGTGCGGTCCCACGAGGTGCGCGTCACGGCGGCGCGCATGGTGGCGACCCGTATCAGGCGCCGCGTCGCGTCCTCCGCCAAGGCGGCCCGGCACATCGCGATGAAGCCCGGCGTGTCGGCGGCCACGCGGATCTGGTCCCCGTACAACGAGACCACGTCGCGGATCGCCGTGCTGACGACGGGCTTTTCCGCCGCCATGTACTCGAGCGTCTTGGTCGGGCTGATGAACCGCGTCGCAGCGTTCAAGGCAAACGGCAGCAGGCAAAGCTGCCAACCCTGCACCAGGGCGGGCAGTGCAGCGTAGGGCTGCTGGCCCAGCCAGTGCAGGTTGGAAGCCCGCGGCAGGCTCGCCGGGTCGATCTTGACCACCGGGCCGACCATCACGATGTTCCATGCGGGTTCGGCCGCGGCGAGTGCGGCGATCAACCCGATGTCGAGCCGCTCGTCGATCACGCCGAAGAAGCCCAGCCGCGGGCGAGGGAGATCGCTGCGCTCCTCACGGCCGGCCCTGGGCGCGAAATGCGCCACGTCCACCGAGCTCGGAAAGCAGTGCACGTTGGGGTGGCGCGACTTCTTCGCTTCGTACAGGCTCGGGCCACCGGTCAGCACGAGGTCGGCGCACCGCAGCAGTTCGGCCTCCCGTTGCCGCAGTTGCGCCGGCGCGAAGTCGAATGCCGCCAACTCGTCCATGCAGTCGTACACCACCGCGTGGGCCGGCACGGCGTTCAGCAAGGGCAGCGCCATGGGCGTGTAGAACCAGGCGACGGCGCCGCGCACGCCCTGCTCGGCCAGGCACCGACGCAACAGCGGTTCGAGCACCGCGAGCTGCTCGTCGGCGAACCCCGCGGCGTCGACAGGCGTGCTTGCTCGCAGCACGGTGACGCCCGCGCAGGGCGAACTGGCTGCCATGCGCGCCGGGCCCGGCGCGTACTCCGGTTCCTCGACGAAGAAGACGCGCCGATCGCTCGCCAACCTGGACAGCAGCTGCTGCGGGCGCTGGTAGACAAAGTCCCAGCGCAGATGAGAAAAGACGACGAGGTCGTGCATCGGGGCACCGGTTCGGTTGTGGAGCGGTTGCGGACGGGGTACGCAGGACTGGGTCTGAGCCCGCGGCGGCGTGATCGACATCGACCGAGGATCAGCCGGCACAGCCGCGACGGCCCGCGTCGCACTTCCGGATCAGCGGGTGCGCGCGGCGGGTTCAAGGACGGCGCGCGGGCCCCTTGCCGCCTGGGCCAGGCACCAGGTCCGCACGGCGCCTGGCATCGAGTCCGGGGGTCGCCCGCATGTCGGTGTCGACCAGACCGGCGTCGATGTCACGCTTGGCCTGAGCCAGCTTGGGATCGATCTCGGCCGGCGGCGCATCGATCGATTCATCCCGTTCGTGAGGCAGCGCCAGTCCGGCGGGCGAACGCGGTGCCTTCGCGCCGCGCGGCGGCGTCGGCAACTGGTTCCCGTCGCGACGTTTCGTGCTCGGCTTCATGCAAGTCCTCTCCGGATGTTCGATCGATCTCCCGAACGCGATGCACGGGCGGCGAAAGGCCATGTTTGCGCCCTTGCCCACCAGCGTCTGTACGGCATCGAACATGCTCGGCAGACAGGCTCTCATGCCCGCCGCCGGTTCGAGGCCCTGGCACCGGCCTTCTTCGTGGGGGTGGCGGTGCTGCGGGATGTCCCGGCGGCAGTGTTCGCCGGCTTGCGCTTGGCCAGGCTCTTCGCCAGCAGATCGGTCAGGTCGACCACGTTGGTGGCTCGCACTTCGGCGGGCACCTCTTCAAGCGTCGCCACCGTCGCGGTCTCGCCGGCTTCGACCTTCTTGCTCACCAGTGCCAGGATGGCATCGCTGAACTTGTCGGAGTAGCCGTCCGACTTCCACGGGCCCGTCATCTCGCCGATGAGCTGCGCAGCCATCTTGAGTTCGCCCGGCTTCAGTCCGGCGGCGGTCCTGCCCTCGGCAGGCAGTTTCAGCTCTTCCATGGGCCGGATCTCGCTGGCCCAGCGGATCGTGTTGAGCACCAGGGCGGCACCCGAAGGGATCAGCGCTGCGAGGCGTTCCTTGGTGTGCATGACGACCCGCCCGATGCCGATGACGCCGGCCTCGGCCATCGACTCGCGCAGCAGCGCATAGACCTTCTCGCCCTTGCCGATGGGCTCCAGGTAGTAGGGAGTCTCGAGCAGCGTGAACTGGATCTCGCTGGCCTTGACGAAGGACTCGATCTCGATGGTCTGCGTCGACTTCGGGTACGCCGACTTGATCTGCTCTTCGCTCAGGATCACGTAGTCGCCGTCGTCCTGCTTGATGCCCTTGACGATGTCGTCGGGCTGGATCTCCTTGCCGGTGCGCTTGTTGATCCGCTTGTAGCCCACCGGGTCCATCGACCGCTTGTCGAGCCAGTCGAAGTCGATGCCGACGTCCTGCGAGGCCGGGTACAGGGCCACCGGCACGTGCACCAGGCCGAAGCTGATGGCGCCTTTCCAGATCACACGGGGCATGGGAACTCCTTGTCCGGCGCGCTGCCGGCGGTTGATGATGGGACTCAGCGTCTCGTGGCAGGCTCAGGCAGGCGGTGGCGAATGGCCCAGGGCCGACATCGCCGACGTGAGGCGCTTCGCCGCCCTGGCGTATCCATCCCAGGGTTCATTGCCGGTGTCCAGCCGCTCGTGGACGGTCTTCACGGTCCAGTGGTCACCGCCGCGAAGCGACGGCAGTTCTTCCCACGCGACGGGGACCGAGATGCCCAGCCCCGGCCGCGCCCGCGCCGACCAGGCGCACGCCGTGGTGGCCCCGGGGCCGTTGCGCAAGTAGTCGATGAAGATCCTGCCGACGCGGTTCTTCGGGCCGCTGCGCGCGACGAAGCGTTGAGGAATCGTCTTGGCCATGTGCCGCACGATGGCCTGCGAGAACCCCTTGACGGTGTTCCAGTCGTGCAGGCGCTTCACCGGGACCACGACATGCAGCCCCTTGCCGCCGCTGGTCTTGAGGAAGGCGGGCAGGCCGAGCTGGGACAGGAAGGCGTGCACGAGTTGCGCTGCCTCCTGCACCTGGGCCCAGGGCACGCCTTCGCCGGGGTCCAGATCGAAGACCATGCGGTCCGGGTGTTCGAAGGATCGGGGGCCGCAGTTCTGCGTGTGGAACTCGAGGACGTTCCATTGCGCCGCGGACAGCAGGCCCTGCTTGCCGGCCACCACGATCATCGGCGGGTGGGCCCGGTCGAGTGCCGGGTCGAGCTGCCGGATGCCGGGCAGCTTCTCGGTTTCGGCGTGCTTCTGGAAGAACAGAGTTCCACCGACACCGGCGGGTGCGCGAACCAGCGAGACCGGCCGGCCCGTCAGGTGCTTCATCATCAGGTCGCCGACCACGCCGTAGTAGCGGACCATCTCGAGCTTCGTCGTGCCCGTGCTCGCGTCGATCACGCGCTGCGGATTCGTCACGCGCAGCGGACCGGCCACGGCCTGCGCACGGTGGGTGGCGGAACGCGGGGGCGCCTTGGCGGACGGCACGCGTTGCACCTTCTCGCGCACGATGGCGCCGGCATCCTTGTCGTCGCGAAGGCCGCGGAAGACGGCATGGCGGATGCGGCCGGCGCGTGTCCACTCGCCGAAGGCGACCTCGCCGACCAGCGTCGGGGCGACCCATTGCGGATGGCCTTCGATCTTCGTGCCGGCAGCGAACGGGCTCCTGCCGCGCGCCAGCGTGTCGAGCCTCTTGCGCAAGCCCGTCAATGCGGCGTTCGAGAACCCTGTGCCCACGTCGCCGGCATATTGCAGCGCGCCCTGGGCATCGTGCACGCCCAGCAGCAGCGCGCCGAAGCCGGTGCGCGACCCGTGCGGGGCCGTGTAGCCGCCGATGACGAACTCCTGCCGCTGGCTGCACTTCAACTTCACCCAGTCCGCCGAGCGGGAAGACCGGTAGCTGCTGCTGCGGCGTTTGGCAATGACGCCTTCGAGGCCCAGCTTGCAGGCGGACGCGACCACGCTCTGCGGCGTGGCAACGAACTCCTCGCTGAAGCGGATGGTGTCGGAGTTCGACGCGGCGAGCAGCGCCTGGAGGAACGAACGCCGCGCCTGCAGCGGTGCGCCGCGCAGGTCATGCCCCGCGACAAAGGGCAGGTCGAACAGGTACAGCACCACCTCCTCGGTACGCGCACTGTCGAAGGCCTGCTGCAGCGCGCCGAAATCCGGGATGCCCGCGTCCGTCGGCAGCACGATCTCGCCGTCGTACCAGCCTGGCGGCAGCCCCAGGCGCTCGAAGGCGCGCTGAAGAGGCTGCAGCTTCGACGTCCAGTCGTGGCCGTTGCGCGTGAGCAAGCGAGCGCCCGCGGCGTCGTTGCGCACCAGCATGCGGTAGCCGTCGAACTTGATCTCGTAGAGCCAGTCGGCGGCTTCGGGCGGCGGGCCGGCGACCAGGGTGGCCAGCTGTGGTGCGAGCGAGGCCGGCAAGGCGGACGGAAGTGCCTCGGCGGGCAGGGACGCCGAAGCCTCGCGCGACGCAGGCTCGAGATGCCTGACGCTCGCCGGCATCTCGTCGACCACGCTGAACTCTGCCGCCGGGCGGGCGTATGCGTCCTTCTCCTTGATCAGCAGCCAGGCCGGCTGCTTCTCTGCCTTGCCCTTCATGCGCACCAGCACCCAGCGGCCGTGCAGCTTGTGGCCGTGCAACTCGAACTTCAGGTTGCCCTCCCGCAGGCCTTGCGCGGCGTCCTGAAGCGGGGCCCAGGTGCCGGCATCCCAGACGATGACCTTGCCCGCGCCGTACTGCTTTGCCGGGACGGTGCCCTCGAAGCCGGCATAGCCCAGCGGGTGATCCTCCACCTGGACGGCCATGCGCTTGACGCTCGGGTCGACGCTGGGTCCCTTGGGCACCGCCCAGCTCTTCAATGTCCCGTCGAGTTCCAGCCTGAAGTCGTAGTGAAGGCTGCTGGCCCAGTGCTTTTGCACGACGAAGATCGAACGGCCGGGGATGGCGTCCGCGCTGTCTGCCGGCTCCGGGCTCAGCGCGAAGTTGCGCTTCGACTTGTAGGCGCGCAGGGGGTCGTCTGCTGCCGGCGGCGCAGCCTTGACGGCCCTGCTCATGCGCCGGCCTCCCGCGTGTCCTGGCGGATCAGGCTCATCTCGCCGTCCGCTTCAAGGTACATGCGCTTCACCTTGGCAAGGTCTTCGATGCCCTCCTGCCGGATCTTCGCCTTCAGCTCCGCTTCGGTGATCAGCTCGCGGCGCATGTTCCTGCGCAGCAGCTTTCCGTCTTGCACCAGGCACAGACGCGGCGCTGCGGTGAAACGCTGGATGAGCGGGAACCGGTAGCTCAGGTAGTCGAGCAGGTAGCTCCAGAAGACCAGCGTGCCGATCAGCACCAGGCCGTCGGTGGCCGAGGTGCCACCGCCGATCATGCTGTTCTGCGCGGCATCGCCGAGGATCACCACGAACAGGAAATCGCTGATGCCCAGCGAGCCCACGTCGCGGCGCAGGATGAAGCGCAGGACGACGAAGAGAAGCCAGTACATCAGCGTGCCGCGCAGCATCAGCTCCAGCGGCGACACGGTGAAGGCGAAGACGCCTGCCAGGTCGATATCGAGAACGTTCACCGGAAGCTCCCTCGGCGCAGGGTCTGGAGGTTGAAGGACTTGGGCGCCGGCGACGCGGCGGCTCAGGCCGGTGCAGCTTCCCGGACCGCAGGGGCCACGGTCTCGGCGGGTCGATCGGAAGCCATGCCCCCCAGAAACTCATCGAGTCCGGCGAAGAATGCCGAGGGCACTTCGAAGTACGGCAAGGCGCCGGTCTGGTAGACCGTCGTGCGCCAGTTGCCGCGATCCTTCACGAGCCGCTTGCCGCGGAAGTCCTTGAAGTCGCCGCGCACGCCGTGGCTCATCCACACGGGTTGCGACACGGCTTCGTAGATCCGGTGGATGTCCTGGCTGAACAGGCCGCCGGAGAGGAAGTGCAGCGGGGCGAATCGTGCGCCGCTGGCGCGCGTGGTGAGCACGTCGTAGGCCCACAGGGTTTCGTCGATGGCCTTGCTGCCCCAGGTGCGCTGCAGGAAGTAGCGGATCACGGCGGGCCGGGTCAGGGTGTGGTAGAGCGCGCGGGACCAGGGCCGGCCGCTGAGCAGCGTGTGCAACCAGGGCATCGCCCGGGTACTGCCGGGCGCGCCCCGACGGGGCTTCAGGCCGTTCAAGCCCGTCGGGCTGACGAAGGCCAGGCGCCCCCATCGCGTCGGCTGCTCCGCCGCCGCTCGGGCGAGGAACTCGCAGCCCAGCGAGGACGCGAGGGCGTCGATCGGTGCCGCGCCGCAGCGAACGCGCACCTGCTCGGCCAGCGCATGCAGCGCGTCCGTCATCAGGCGCGGATCGTAGCGACGGTCCGCGCGATCGCTGAGCCCGAATCCCGGCAGGTCGATCGCGAAGACCGTCCGTGTCGCGCTGTAGTGCTCGTACAGGGGCCGCATCTCGGCTGCCGATGGCGCTGCATTGACGCTGTGCACGAGAACCAGTGGCGGGCCACTGCCGTCGATGTAGCAGTTCACACCGCTGAAGCTGATGCGTTCGCCGCCGAGCGCTGGCGTCAGGCCCGGACGGGTGCGCCGCAGGTCGGAATGGGCATGGGATTTCATGCGGCCAAGCCTGGGCCCGCTGCGCGACTGTGTCGGTTCGCTATGCCACATACCGCGGTGCGGCGCACCAGGCCTGGACGTCGGGTGCCGCCTTGTCTGCCCGCGCGTTCAGCGGTGGATCGTCGCCTGGCGTGCCGTTGCCGTCACCAAGTCGGTCAGCAGGGCCGTGTCCGTCGCCCTCATGGCGATCAGGCCGCCATGCGGGCGCGGCGCCGGCACGGCACGGCACCGGCGTGCTTCGATGACGACCCCTGTGTTGCGCGCCGCGGCCACGAGATCGGCCAGCACGAAGGCGGCCATGTGCGCCTGCATGGCGTCATCCAGGCGCTCGGAGAGAGCATCGACCGTGCTGCAACGAAGGGCGCGCGCTTCGGCTCGGGTCACGGCCACACCGATCGAATCAACGATGTCGCGCACCGAGATGGCGGCTGGCCTGCGGCCCAGCGTGAACCCTCCGCCCGCCCCGCGGCTGACGTTCACCAGCCCGGCCTGACGCAGCCGCGCGCAAACCTGGGCCAGGCAGAACAGGCCCACCCGCTGGCGCCGGGCGACGGCGGCCAGCGCCACTGGCCCTGCCTGCTCGCGCAATGCAATGTCGATCATGGCGTTGACGGCCAGCCGTCTGCGTTCGGTCAGTCTCATGGTGTTCTCCGGCATGAGCTCGACGCGACCGCCCTGTGTGACATGGGGCTCCAACCGGAGGTCACCACCGGCGCATCGCGTCCTCGTTCCGCGCCCATCGTCTCTGCCAGGCGCTCTGCGGTCTGTTCTGCACCGTACAGAGCGCAGGGGTCCGGCCGGAGTGCAGGGCCGGCGGTCTGCGGCGGCGTGCCCTGCCTGGCCTGTCTGTGCGATCCAGAACAGACGCGGTGGACGTGGTCCGCGACGATGGGGCTGCGTGGCACTCCCGCTGCGATGGCCCCACCGCGAGAGGCGCGTTGCTCCTCGCAGAACCCATGAAGGACACCCCCATGATCGAGAAGACCGCCAGCGTGCATTGGGAAGGCCCGGGCAAGAAGGGCCAGGGACAGATCAGCACCGAGACAGGTGCGCTCGACCGCTATCCCTACGGTTTTTCCAGCCGGTTCGAAGACGACCGCAAGGGCACGAACCCCGAAGAGGTGCTGGCGGCGGCGCATGCAGCCTGCTTCACCATGGCGTTCTCCTTTGCCTGCGACAAGGCCGGCTTCGCCACCAGCCGGCTCGATACGCAAGCGCGGGTCCGCCTCACGCCGCAAGGCGAGGGCTTCGTCATCGACAGGATCGCGCTCACGCTGACCGCGGTCATCCCGGGCATCGACGAGGCGCGGTTCCAGGAGATCGCCCAGGCCGCCAAACGCGATTGCCCGCTGTCCAAGGCACTGGCCGCCGTGGCCGAGATCCACCTGCTGGCAACCCTCGAACGCGCCGGCACCTGACCGATCGCGCCTGCGTCAACCCTCCAGGACGGGCGCTGGAACCCGGTGAGCAAGGCCACTGCCGGAGCACGGGGCTCTCGAGGTCTGCACCGAGAAGGTGTCGCGCTGAGCCGGGTCTACCCGTTCAGCAGGCCGGCCGTCCTGGCTGCCGGCAGGTTCGGTGCGGAATCCTCGCCCGCGCTGCGCGAAGCGTCGCCGGGCCGAAGAACTGCATCCTGCTGCGGGCGAGTCTCCACCACCCCCGCTGCCACCAGGCTGCGTTCCAGCCCCAGCATGTCCCGCGCGATGTGGTCGATGCGCGGGCTGTCCCACACGGCAGCGGAATATGCCGCGTCGAGTTGGTGGCGCAGGCGGTGGTAACGGATGATCAGGTCGTCTTGCATGGGCCGCTGTGCGATGCGGACCGCGACATGCGGCCCTTCGCGGCATGAGGCAAGCGGTGTGCCTGATCCGGACCAGATCACACCGTGTCAGCGCACCGCATCGGGTGCGCAGCCCAGCCTGAGGAACAGGCGCCTCGCCACCCCGCGGGCACGCGCCGCAGCCCCGCCCCTGAAAACCCCATGGACATCGAAGTGCCGCTGCGACAAGGCGTGCATCACGCTGGGCAGCTGGCCGCCGAGCTGCGCGGACCTGGCCTCGGGGATGCCGGCCAGCGCGGACTGGAGGCGCCGCGCGATCAGCCGGTAGGCCGTCGCCGGCGGCGCGGCGCTGCGCTCCAGCGCGTCCAGGCGCTGAGCCAGGTGCACGATGTACAGGCATTGGCCGTACAGGGGATCGGACAGTGGGCGCATGCGGGGTCTCCGGGTCGTGACCGACCCAGCATGACCCCGCACGACAAATCCGATCGCCCGAACAAGGCGCTTCGGACGCGCCTCAATCGCCCGCCGCACTGCGGGCGGGTGGGCCTATCGGTAGACCTCGGAGCCTCTGGCGTCGCGCCATTGCTGCTCGAGCTGCTGCGCGTCGTCGTCGCTGCGCGGCCGCACACCCATCAGGATGCCGCCTTCCTTGATGCCGCTCTCATACTGCTTCACGCGCGCTTCGGGGATGTTCCAGCCGATCAGAGCGCCGAGCAGCCCGCCGGTGGCACCGCCTGCGCCCGCACCGGCCAGGGCCGCGGCCACCGGTCCGGCCACGACCAGGCCCAGGCCCGGCAGCACCAGGCTCGTGCCCACCGCCGCCACCGCAGCGGCGATCGCGCCGATGGTGCCGCCGATGCCCGCGCCGACGCCGGCGCCTTCGGCCGCCTTGGTGCCCAGTTCGGTGTTGCCCGCGTCATCGCCGAAGTGGCGCTCGCGCGTGTCGCTGGACATCACGAGGTTGATGTCGTCCTTCTTGTAGCCGCGGTCGACTGCGCCCTGGTAGGCGCGTTCGGCGCTGTCGCGGTCGGGGAACAGTCCGGTGAGGTAGGGGCTGGTTTCGGCCATGTCGGTCTCCTGGCAATGAATGGGAATGTGCTGAGTGAAGCAGGCCGGCACTGACGCGCCGGGCCTGAACCGCTGCAAGGCAAACGCCGCGCCTGCCCGGGCCGGCTAGCTGTGGCGGCGCCGCCGATCCACGGCGTCGATCTTCAGCATCTGCCTGTACTTGGTCACCGTGCGTCGTGCCACCACCAGGCCTTGCTCGCCCAACTGGCGCGTGATCTCGGCGTCGGACAAGGGCGAGTCGGCATGCTCGGCGTCAATGATGTCCTTGACCAGCCCGCGAATCGCCGTTCCCGAGCACGCGCTGCCGTTGGCGCTGACCATCGAGCGAGAGAAGAAGTACTTCAGCTCGTACACGCCGGAAGGCGTGGCCATGTACTTGTTGTTGGTGGCACGCGAAACCGTGCTCTCGTGGATCCCCACCGCTTCGGCGATCTCGCGCAGCCCCAGCGGTTTCATCGCCATCGCGCCGTAGTCCAGGAAGCTTCGCTGCCGCTCGACGATGGCCGCGGCCACCTCCAGGATGGTGGAAAAGCGTTGCTCGACATTGCGCAGTGTCCAGCGCGCTTCCTGCAGGTTCGCGCCCAGCTCGGCGTTCTGAGCCGTGCGGTGACGCTGGAAGAGCTGCGCGTAGACGCTGTTCAATCGCACCCGCGGCACGATCGCCGGGTTCAGCTGCACGGTCCACTGGCCGCGCAGCTTCTTCACCACCACGTCGGGCACCACATAGGCCACACGCGACGGGCCGTGGCGCCAGCCGGGCCGCGGATCGAGTCGCCGGATGCGATCGCACGCCTCTTCGACACGCGCCTGTGATTCGCCCAGCCGCCGTGCGAGTCCGCTGATGTCGCGCGCCGCCAGTGCAGGCAAGTGCTCGCGCACGATGGTCAGCGCCAGGCCGCGCAGGGCGGGGCAGACGATGGAAGGCAGCTGCAGTTGCAGGCACTCGCCGACATCGCGCGCCGCCACGCCCAGTGGCTCGAGCGACTGCACGCGCCGCAGAGCGATCTGCATCTCCTCCAGCGTGGGCTTCGGGTCCAGGCCTGCCAGCTCCAGCAGTTCGGGCAGCGGCGTGCGCAGATAGCCGTCGTCGTCCAGCGACTCGACGATGGTGCGCGCGAGCACCAGGTCGCGCGAAGTCACCGGCAAGAGGTTCAGCTGGCCATGCAGGTGGTGGTTCAGCGCCGTTTCGACAGCGATCATGTCCAGTGCCGATATCTGGCCATCGTCGGTACTCCGGGTGCCGCTGCCAGCGCCGGCATCGGCCAGCCACAGGTCACGGTCGCTGGAGCTGTCGGCATCGTCGTTGCCGGTGGCGAGGTCACCGCCGCCGGCGTCGTCGCTGCGGCCCTGTTCGTCGCTGGCGTGCTCCAGTGCGCCGCGAGCATCGCTGTCACCGTCGCCGGGCAGCCGCTCTCCACGGGTTGCGCCGGCGTCCCCGAACAGGGTCGCCCCCTGCGGATCGTCACCCTCGCCTTCCTCGATCTCGAGGAACGGGTTCTTGCCGAGCGTGTCGCGCACCATCGTCGCGAAATCGAGCGACGACATCTGCAGCAGGCGCACCGCGTGCTGAAGTCGTGGCGAGAGGGACTGGGTCTGCCGATGGTCGGCACGCATTTCGATCATGGTCACTCGGCGTCTCCTGCGGCCGCTTCATGCGGGCCGCGCTTCTCTTCGTTTGGGCGAGCTGCAGCGGCATGCGCAGCGTCTGCCGATGCACTCACGCAACGCCCGTGCCGTCATGGGTCGGTGGGCCGGGCTGGATACAAGGCCGCGACGCTCCCCACCGCGCGCCCGGTGGCGGGCAGCCCCGCTCGCGTGCCGGAATCAGACGCGAGGGCGAGCCAGGCGGCCCTGATTTACCGATTCACCGCGAGTTGCGGCAAGACATGCATGAGCGCGCCAGCAGAGCTGAGAGCGGCCCGCCATTCAATGCCCTGGCATTGCGGCACCGTCCGTCTTGTCATCGGAGGCGTATTCCTTCAAGCGGTTGTACAGCGTCTTCAAGCTGATTCCCAAGGCCGCCGCGGTACGCTCCTTCTGGTGGTTGTAGTGCCGCAAGGTGGCCAGCATCAGGATGCGCTCGGCCTGCGCCATGGAGGTTCCGATGGGCAGCGTGATGCTCGCCTGCGCGCCATCCGCCGGCGGGGCCGTTCCGCCTTCGCCGGGCAGTGCAAGCAGGCTCGCGCGCGCGGGGCTCGCGTCGACGTTGCGTGGCAACCAGTCGTGTCCGATGAGCTCGCCCGATGCCATCACGTAGGCGCGCTGGACGGCGTTGCGCAGCTCGCGCACATTGCCGGGCCAGCGGTAGTTGGCCAGCTGCGCCAGCGCAGCTGGCGTGAAGCGGCGCGCCTGGCCTTCCTGCTCGCCGATGCCGGCGAGGAAATGCTGCGCGAGCAAGCCGACATCGGACAGCCGATCCCGCAATGGCGGCAGTTCGAGGGGGAACACGTTCAGGCGGTACAGCAGGTCCTCGCGCAGCCTGCCCAGGGCCACCGCCTGGTGCGGGAGCCGGTTGGTGGCGGCAATGATGCGGACGTCGGCCTCCTGGCTGACGGTGCTGCCCACCCGCATGAAGCGGCCGGTTTCCAGCACCCGCAGCAGCTTGACCTGCAGGTCCAGCGGCATCTCGGTGATCTCGTCCAGGAACAGCGTGCCGCCACTGGCGCGCTCGAAGAAGCCCTGGTGCTGGCGCTCGGCGCCGGTGAAGCTGCCCTTCTCGTGACCGAAGATCTCGCTCTCGATCAGGTTCGGCGAGATGGCGCCGCAGTTCACCGCCAGGAAGGGCCGCTTGCGGCGCCGGCTCAGGTCATGGACGGCCTGCGCCACCACTTCCTTGCCGGTGCCGCTCTCGCCGGTGATGAAGACCGTGACACCGGTGCCAGCCACGCGCGAGATCTGCTCGTAGACGCGCAGCATCGGGCCGCTCCTGCCCCACAGGGGGCCAAAGTGTCCGCTTTGCGCCAGGCTGGCGGCGAGGTCTTCGACCTCGGCCTTGAGCACCGCCGGTTTGGTGATGCGCGACAACACGCCCTGCAGCTGCGTGATGTTGATCGGCTTGACGAGGTAGTCGGCAGCGCCCAGGCGCAGCGCCTGGATCGAGGTGTCCATGCTGGCGTGGCCGGTGCACAGCACGACTTCCGAGTTGGCCATCAGCTGCGGGTCGGCCAGCAGATCCATGCCGTTGCCGTCGGGCAGGCGCAAATCGAGCAGCAGGATGTCGGGTTGCTGCAGCGAGATCTGGCGGCGAGCGTCGCGCAGGTTGTGAGCGACGGCGACCGTAAAGCGCTCTCCCGCAATCAATGCTCGCAGCGAGGCTGCGGAGTCGATGTCGTCGTCGACGACCAGGGCATGGGGCATTGACGGGGTTCCTGCGGGGCCCGCCGCAGGTTCAGCACGGCGAACCCGCCGCGTTGCGAAGGGAGCCCGGCCGATCCTCGAAGCTGCGCGGGCTGGCCGCAGCACGGTGTCTGTTCCGTAGCGGACGACAGCCCGTTGTATCACTGCGCGCGCGCATCTTTCGCGTGCTGGACCGCACTTCACGCGCGCCGCGCACCTGTCCTACAGGCACCGCGCCGCGGGACCTACGGTGCGGTGCGCCGTCCGGTCCTTATTCGGCTTCGTCGAGCTCTGCCAGCACCTCGACCTTGCGCTGCGCGATCTGTTCGCCGAGCAGCTGCAAGTCGATGCCGCTGCCCTGCACTCGCGGAAAGAGTTCGCCTTCCTCCTCGTGGACATGCTGGTCGATGGAGTCCCTGAGCTTCATGACGGCGGCGTCGTATTGCGTGTCGTCCGGGTCCATCTTCTGAATCTGCGTCATCAGCGCCATGGCGCTGCTGTGCTCGGCTTCTGCCTGGTCGAGCAGCTCCGGTTGCAGGGTGGCCACGCGAGCCGCGGGGTAGAAGATCTCTTCTTCCACCGTCGCGTGGGCCGTCAGCGCGGTGCAGATCTGCCAGGCCAGGTTGGCGCGCTCGTCGGCGCTGGCGCCGTCGGTGACCAGGTCCTCGTACTCGTTGAACAGCAGCCTGACGTCTTCATGGTCGGCTGTCAGCAGCTCGATCGCGTCGGCCGTGCCGGGAACTTGAAACTGGCCTTCGTCTTCATCAGTGGTGGTTTGCGGATTCATGATGGCTTTCCAGGGTTGGGCCGACCCGGCGACCGCCGGGCCTGGGATGCGCACAAGCAATCCGTGCTCCCGCAGTGCGGCCTGGGGGGCAGTTGCCGATCCCTCCCGAATTGCCGCAAGGCTTGCCAACCGACCGGCTCCGGCATTGGCGACAGCCGGGGAAATGCGCGCACGCGTGCGCAGGGTACGGCGATTGCCTTGGCCGGAGTTCACCTTCATTCCGGAGATTCCCGATGCCCACCACCCGTACCGCCAGCCGCGCCGCCACCAGCGCCCGCAGCAAGATCCTGAACCAGCTCAAGGACGATCACAAACGCGTGAAGAAGGCCTACCGTGACTTCCAGAAGCTCGATCTCCAGCAAGACCCGCAAGCCTGCGAGGCGCTGGTGCTGCACGTGCTCGATGAACTGACCGTGCACGCCACGCTGGAAGAGGAGCTGCTCTACCCGGCCGCGCGCGATGCCATCGCCGACGGCGGCCTGGTGGACGAGGCCGAAGTGGAGCATGAGTCGGTGCACGCGCTGATCGCGCAACTGCGCTCCATGAGCCCCGATGACGAAAAGTACGCCGCCCGCTTCACCGTGATGTGCGAATACGTGATGCACCACGTGACGGAAGAGGAAAGCGAAATGTTCCCGCTGCTGGAAGGCTCGCGCCTGGATTGGGAATCGCTGGCCCTGGAGATGAACCAGCGGCGAGAGGAACTGATGCCTGCGCCCGTGACGGGCAGCGACGCCGCCGTGACGGCCGGCCGCAAGCCGCACGGCAAGGGCGTCGTCGCCATCGGCCGCCGCACCTGACCCACATCGCCACCTGCTTGTCGGCCCCGCTCATCTCACCGGATACCCCCATGTCGCCACCACCCGTCCTGCTCGTCTTCTCGCACCTTCGCTGGAGTTTCGTCCATCAGCGCCCGCAACACCTGCTGGCCCGGCTGGCCGGGCAGTGGCGCGTGGTCTATGTGGAAGAACCCGTTCACTGCGAAGGGCCTGCACACCTCGAAACGCGCGAGATCGCATCAGGTCTGACCGTGCTGGTGCCGCACACGCCCGTGGCCGCCGCCGGTTTCCACGACGACCAGCTCGGGCTGTTGCAGCCCCTGCTGCAGACGGCACTTCGCGCGCGCGGCCTGCACGTCGATGTGGCCTGGCTGTACACGCCGATGGCGCTGCCGCTGGCCAAGAGCTTCACTCCCACCTGCCTCGTGTACGACTGCATGGACGAGCTCTCGGGCTTCAAGGACGCACCGCGGCAGTTGCGCCAGCGTGAGTCCGCGCTGCTCAAGGAAGCGGCTGAGGTGTTCGCCGGCGGGCCTTCGCTCTACGAAGCGCGCCGCAATCTTCACCCCAGCGTGCACTGCTTCCCCAGCGCGGTGGACGCCGCGCATTTCGCGCCGGCCAATCTGGACCCCGGCTGCGCTCATGCCCGGGCCGCAGCACAGCTTCAGGACGGGCTGCCGCGACCCAGACTGGGCTTCTTCGGCGTCATCGACGAACGCATCGACCTCGACCTGGTGGCCGCCATCGCCGACCAGCACCCGGAGTGGGCCGTGGTCATGGCCGGCCCCGTGGTGAAGATCGACCCGCGGCTGCTGCCGCAACGGCCCAACATCCACTGGCTGGGAATGCAGCCGTACCAGCGCCTGCCCCATCTGCTGGCGGGGTGGGACCTGTGCCTGATGCCCTTTGCGCTGAACGAGGCCACCCGTTTCATCAGCCCGACCAAGACGCTGGAGTACATGGCCGGCGACAAGCCGGTGGTCAGCACGCCGGTGCCCGACGTGATCTCGCTGTACGGCGCCGCGGTGGCGGTCGCGCATGCGCCCGGGCCCTTCGTGCAGGCCTGTGAAGCCGTGCTGGCCGAGACCGCCGCAGCGCGCTGCAAGCGCAACTGCGAGATGCTGAACACGGTGGCGATCTATTCGTGGCAACGCACGGCCGAATCGATGGATGGCCTGCTGCAGATGGCCCTGCTTCGTGCCAACCAGCGGCTGGATGCCGCCACGCAAGCGCTGCCGCAACGGGCGTCCGCCGCGGCCAGCTGAACGGCCCCGCAGCGCCAGGGCCCCCGCCCGCGTGGCGGGGAGTGTCATTGCACGGAAGCGGCCCAGGACGTGCGGAGGCCGACCTTCCTGGCGGGATGCGGCCGCGCCCGTGCCGGTGCGGGCATCGGGCAAGCAGGGTGACTGCCGCCGCGCGACTCGCGCTGGGCATGCACCTTGCCCCGTGTCCGCACTGATTGCGATGAGCCCCTTCATTCGCAGCGGCTCTCCCTCTTCAACCAAGGAGTTGGTCATGGAAGTATCGAACGCGATGGGCGGTCTCATCCCGCTGTGGATCCTGGGCGCGCCGCTCCTGGGCGGGCTGATCACGCTGGCGATCACGCCCAAGGCTCGTTCCCGCAACGACGAGCAATACCTGCGTGATTCGCGCCTGGCGCAATCTGCCCGTCAGCTTCAGCCGGTCAGCGGCCTGAGCCCCCTGCGGCTGTAAGACCGCGGTGGGGCCCGGCTCGCGATGGCCGGGCCCCGTCACGGGGCTCGGGGCTTCGGGGTGTCCTTCGGTGCGGGCACCGGAGCCTGGCCAGGCCGCGTCCGGGGCGGCGTCTCGTGCGCACCGGGAATGTTGTCTCCTTCGCCCTCGAGCCCACGGCCTTCAGGGTCCTCGTCCTGCGGCGTTCCTTGTTCGACCAGATCCGCGGCTGCAGCACTGTCGATGAACGCGAGATCAGGATCCTCATCGTCATGCAGTTTCCCGCCGGCGCCTTGGTCGTCGGGGCCATGCGAGAAGACGCGGTCGATACCGATGTCCCGGGTGCCCGCGTGCCGCACATCGACACCGCGCCGGGCGGGGTGGCGCTCGACGGGATCGTCCGAGTCGATGTCCTCCAATCCGGCCCTGTCGCTGCCACTGTCGCTGCTGTCGCCCGGGCCGAGTGCCCCGGTCTCACGACCCGCGGGTTCGGTGGCGGCGGATTCAAGTCCAAGCAAGCTGCTGCGTCCCATGGGGTGCTCCTGATGCGCGGGTCCATCCCGCAGGGCTCCGCGGCAAAGGGCGTTCCACCATGGGAAGCGAGTCTGGCGAGGGCCAGGCATGCGCGTTGCCCCAGTAGCACACGGCATTCGCCGCGCACCGTGGCCCGCCACAAACGGGGCATGCGGTTTTTGACTGAAACTGGAGAGTAATCAATGAGCAAGACTTTCAAATTGATGAGCGGCGTTGCAGCCGCATGTCTGGCCGTCGCAGGCGGTGTCGCATGGGCGCAGTCGAGCACGACGCCCAACGCCAACACGGGCACGGGCGCCACCACCAGCACCATGCCGGGCAGCACGGGCACGACGCCGTCCACGAGTTCGGGCACTCGCACGGACAACGCCGTTTCCGGCAGCGCTTCGGCGTCGGGCCCCAGCAGCACCGGCAGCAATGCGGGCAGCACGGGCACCAACTCGGGCAACACGGGCGCCATGGGCGGCACCTCGGGCACCTCGGGCACCTCGGGCACCTCGGGCACCTCGGGGAGCACGGGCACCATGGGCACCATGGGTGGAACCTCGGACAGCACGGACAGCACGCGCGGCATGGGCACCGGCGGCAACAGCGGCTCGATGTCCAACAATGGCGCGCGGAGCAATTCGACCGGGATGGGCAGCGGCGCGATGAACAGCGACGGCAGCATGCGTCCGGCACGCGCCGATCGCAACTGATCCGTCGTTGACCTGCCTCGCCGGGCGCGCCGTGTGACTACGGTGCGCCCGGCGACACCTTGTCCCCCTTGAACGGCGTCTGCGCCGCCAGGGTTTCAGGGAGCACGTAGACCACCCCCCGCTGCGTTGCGGTCTGCCTGGGCGAGCTGCGTGGCATGAACGCGCAAGGCGGAGTCCGGTGCCGTTCCGCTCAACACCACCTGGCCGTCACCGGCACGGACCTGGATCGCCAAGTCGTGCAGCTGCAGGTCCTGCGACAGTCGTGACTGGACCTTCTTCGTGATGCAGGCCCGGGGCTGGCGAGATGCGACGCCGGCCCGTCGGTGCCGAAGCGGGGACATCGCCGACAAGACTCCGTGGGGCGCGGCAGCGTTGAATGCGCTGCAGTGCGCAGCGCTGCTGCAAGGCATGCCGCTTGCCCCGAATCGACACGGGCCACTTCGCCCGCATCCACAGGAGCAATCTCATCATGATCAACTTCATTGCCTGGCTCGTCGTCGGGGGACTCATCGGCTGGATCGCCAGCATGATCATGCGCACCGACGCGCAGCAGGGGGTCATCCTGAACATCATCGTCGGGATCGTCGGCGCAACACTGGGCGGCTGGCTGATCTCGCCGCTGGTCGGCATGCCGACCATCAACCAGGACGCGTTCAGCATGGGCCCGTTGCTGGTTTCCCTGGTGGGCGCAGTCATCCTGCTCGCGATCGTGAACCTGTTCCGACGCGGTACGGCACGCTGATCCAGGTCGCTCTTGACGGCGGGCGCGGGCCGATCGACTGCAAGATGCAGGCGACCGGCCCGCGCCCCGTCCTCGGTCGCGCCCTCCCCGCGTCTAGCGAGAATGGAGCGGCAGGCTCATGGTGAAGACGCAGCCCGTTCCCGGAAGGTCCCGCACCGTCAGCGTCCCGCCTTCCGCTTCGGTGGCGCGGCGTGCAATCGACAGGCCCATGCCAAGCCCGCTCCGGTCCTCGCTTCCCTGCGTGAAGGGCTTGAACATCTGCTCGGAAGAACCGGCGGGCAAGCCCCCGCAGTGATCCTGTACGTCGATGAAGACGCGTTCTGCCTCCGCGTACGCCCGCAGGGTCACTTCAGAGTCCGGGTGAGTGAACTTCAACGCGTTCTGCAGAAGATTGACCAGCGCGGCCAGCAGCTGTTCGCGATGGCCCGCGACTTCGACCTTGGCGTCCACCTCGGGAACGACCAGTGAAACGCCGCGCGCATCCGCCCCGAGCATGGCGATTCGCTTTGCATCGGCAATGAATGCGGCAAGCGCAAAGGCCTCGCGTACGGAATGGGTGCCGGCTTGCATTCGGACATCGGCGACCGAGCGGTCGAGCAGGCTCGACAGCGCGTACAGGCTGCGCTTGATCAGCGCGCCGGTCGATCCCAAGACGGGGACTCGTCCGGTTTCGAGAACCCTGAACGCCAGCATTGCCGTCTGCAGTGAATTGCGCAGCTCATGAACGAGCACGCCGAGCCTCTCGTTTTCGTCGTTCGAGAGCTGGCGCGATATGCGCACTTCTCGATGGGCACTGAATTCCGTCACCGCATCGGCGATGGCATTGTCCAGGCAACGATTGAGGGTTCTGAAATGCTCGACGGAAAATGGTGCGTCCCTTTCCACGGCGAGGTCCGTGATGGCCTGGCACAGATCGCCGTAGTCGTGGACCACCTGATCGACGGTATAGCCCAGAGCCAGCAGTTCCTCGCCGTGTGCCGTGGCGGTGAGACCGATCTGGGACAGCGCAGCGCCGTCACCACCTGATGGACCGGAGATCCGGGTGCCTTCGGCCGAGTCGCCTTCATCCTCTGCCGCCAGCGTTCTCGTCAGTTGATCGAGAAACATCGGGATGCCGTTGGCGAGCTGCGGCGGAGTCGCGGCCCGCGATGGCCGCCGGGCGACCTTCTGCTTGCATCGGGCGATGAGTTCTTCTCGATTGTTTGCAAGAAATCTGTGCATGGAGGTTGCCGGTCAACGCCTCGGCGCCACGGAAGCGGAAGCTTGTACCCGGCCATCGGCCGGAGGGACACTCACTGTCCGTCATTCGGGCGCGGACCGATATGCGCTACCGAACAGACGCCCGGGCCCGCGCCGTGGCGTTCGGCGGGTTCTGGGTACACCGTTTGCCCTCCGAGGCTGACACACACAAGCGCCACCCTGCCCGCATTCCCACCGCGAACGTGACCCCAATGCCCCATGCGACCGCGCAGTTACGAGTTCTCGTGATCGACGACAACGTCGATGGCGCCGAGGCACTGAGTGCGCTCCTGTCCACGATGGGATGCGTGACTGCCGTGGCTTTCGGCGGCACCCATGGGCTCGTCGTGGCCATGGAGTTCGATCCCCACATGGCGTTCGTCGACATGGAGATGCCCGGGATGGGCGGCTGCGAAGTCGCGCGGCGCTTGCGCGCACATCCACCGGGGGGCCCGGCGAGGCTGATCTGTCTGACGGGCCATGGTCATCCCGACGACCGGCGGACGTGCATGGCAGCCGGCTTCGACGAGTTCTTCACGAAGCCCATGGCAGCGGGAAGTCTGGCCAGAGTGCTGGCCGAATCGAGGGCGGCGCTTTGAGCGCGGGTTACTCCGCCGTAGCGCCATCGATAGCCCGCACTCTGCCGCCCTGCGCCGCGAGCTGCGGCGCGTTCCTGCCGGCCGCTGAGCGCTGCGGGCTGGGCGACGAGTGCGAGAGTCGCGCATATTCCGTCCTGATCACCTCGTAGCACTCGCAACTCAGGCTTTCCAGGCCGTTTCGGTCGATCACCACCACGAGCCCGCGGGTGTAGTCGATCAGGCCGGCTCGTTGCAGCTTCAGTGCAGCGCAGGTGACGCCTTCGCGGCGCACGCCGAGCATGCGGGCGATGGCCTCGTGCGTCAGGCTCAGGGGGGCACCGCGGGTGCCATCCAGGCAGCCGAGCAAACATCGGCACAGGCGCTGTTCAAGGACGTGGTGCTTGTTGCAGATGGCCGCCTGCGCCATGTGTGCCATCAACACGTGTGCATAGCGCAGCATCAGGCTCATCACGGCCCCGCAGCTGTGGAACTCATTCCTGATCCAGGCGCTGCGCATCCGGTAGCCCTGGCCGCCTGTGCGCACCACGGCCTCGCCCAGGGTGGCCCCGCCGCTCATGAGGACGGGAATGCCCACCATGCCTTCGTTGCCCACGGCGACCACCTCCAGCGAATCGCCACTGCGTGTGCCGTGCAGCATGGACACGCTGGCGGTCGTGGGAAAGTACACGTGAGCGCCGCACTCTGCGCCGCGGCAGAGCGCCACGCCGGCTGCCATGTCGACAAGTTCCAGGTGCGGCCGCCAGCGTTGCAGGTCGGCAGCGGGCAGCGCAGCCAGCAGCCGATTGTCTTGCGGCCTGGCGGCCGGGAGGTGGGAGACGGCAGCCGACGAAACATGCATGGTGTGGACCTGTCACGCGTCGCAGCGACGCCCATGGACAGGGCAATCGAGATGCCGCACGACGCATGTTCCCGTGCGGCCGGCGCAGCGAGCGCGATCGTCAGGCTGCGGGTCGGGGTCTGCGGACGTCGTCGCAGTGAGGCCGCGCGATCAACGCCTGTGGCGACGGGCTAGCCGAAACAGGCGATCCATTCGATCCCCTTTGAACGGGCCGCAGCGACGGCGGACTCTTCGTCGGCATGGTTGCCGCGGGCCACGTCGATGGAGCGCGGGCGGCTGGGCCAGGCGTGCCGGGTGGCCACGAGCACGGGCGCAAACCTGCCGCCATCGATGGCCCGCGCACTGCATTCGAGATCGTAGGCCTTCACCCGGAATACCTGGGCCGTCGTCGTTGTCGTCATGTCACGCTCCCATGCGCAAGTGCGCTCATGCTTGAAAACCTCTCGGATTCAGGGACTGCCAGCGCCAGCTGTCGGCGCACATGCGGTCCAGGTCGTGGCGTGCCCGCCACCCGAGCAGCCCCTGCGCCAGTGACGGGTCGGCATAACACGCCGCCACGTCGCCGGCACGCCGGGGGCCGATCCGGTACGGGACATCACGCCCGCTGGCAGCGGCATAGGCACGCACCACCTCCAGGACGCTGTGGCCGCGGCCGCTTCCCAGGTTGACCGTGAAGGATCCTGGCGCTTCGAGCAGCCGGCCCAGCGCGGCCACATGACCTGCGGCCAGATCGGCGATGTGGATGTAGTCGCGCACGCCTGTGCCGTCGACGGTGGCGTAGTCGCCGCCATGGATCTGCAAGTGGCTGCGCTGGCCCACGGCGACCTGGGCCACATAGGGCATCAGGTTGTTCGGAGTGCCCCGCGGGTCTTCGCCCAGCCGGCCGCTGGCGTGCGCACCGACCGGGTTGAAGTAGCGCAGGCAAGCCGTCCGCCACGAGGGATCAGCCGTTCCGAGGTCGCGCAGGACGGTCTCACCGATCAGTTTGGTCTGCCCGTAAGGGCTGGTGGCCGACAGTGCTGCGGACTCGCACAAGGGCAGCGACGCCGGATCTCCGTACACCGTGGCGCTGGAGCTGAACACAAAGCGATCGACCCCATGCAGCTGCATGGCCCGGCACACCGTGAGCAGGCCGCCGAGGTTGTTGGCGTAATAGTCCAGCGGCCTGGCGGCGGAATCGCCCACGGCCTTGAAGGCCGCGAAATGCATCGTGGCGTCGAAGCGGTAGCGGGAAAACAGCGCAGACATGGCGTGCGCATCACAGACGCTGGCGTGTTCGAAGACCGGCCGCGACCTGCAGAGCTCGCACAGGCGGTTCAGGACCTCGGGCGAGCTGTTGGAGAAGTCGTCGACGCCGACCACGGCATAGCCGGCCTCCTCGAGCGCGAGCCAGGTGTGCGACCCGATGTAGCCGGTGGCGCCAGTCAGCAGGATAGTGGGTTTCATGGCAAGGCAAATGAGCCATGGGAGGATGGCGATTCGCACTGCCTTCGTCTGTCTCGTTCCGCACAGACCGGGCGCAGCGCTGCCCGCATTCGCGCTGCAGCGTCGCGGCCCCGCGAGCCAACGGAGCCAAGCCCCTGACCGAGCATCCTGATCACGTGCTCAACGGCGACGGAAACCGCCCTCGTACTGTTCCTCAGCGCACATACACGCGCGGCTTGCGGCGGCAGACTGGGCCGGATCGACTTGCAGACTGGCAAGCATCGGCTCAGCTGGCTCGAACCGAATCGCGAAGGGATCTGCACATGTCACGGATGGAAGAACTTGCACTGGAGACTCATCGGGCCCAGCTGCACACCGACCTCGGACGGCTGGTCGACAAGTACCGCGCGATCTTCGGCTGGGACCTGCCTGCAGTCGATGAGAACTTCTCCAAGCGCCTGGTCATCACTTCATTGCGAAGCGCGCTGGACGACCTGCAGCAGCAGCTTCCGGGCGCTCCACGGACGCGAGCGGAAAGCAACTACCGCGTGGGTTAGTCAGCCCAGGCGGCATGGCTCGAGCGTCAGATCGCGCTCGATCGCAACGATGCCAGCGCATGCTTCCGGCTCGGTTGTGCCCGTTGCACCTGCGGGCGGCAGGCGGTAGCCACCGCCGAGCACCATGCCGGGGAGCGCGCGCGAGCGGAGGCTCCGATCAGCGGCTTCTCAGGGGCGTGAGTCGCCGCTGTCGGTTCTCCAGCGCGCCCGCCGAGGCGGCCTTCAGCAGCCGCTGGAATGAAGGGCAGGCCGCGTGGCTCGGTGCGGGACAGGCCACGGCGTGCCGCAGGCCTTCGATCATCGCCTTCAGCCGCTTGACCATGCGCTCGAGCTCGTCGGCCTTGGAAGCCAGCATGGCGCGGTCGATGTTCAGCTCACCGCCGGGAGTGAACATCACCCGAATCTCGTCCAGCGAGAAGCCGGCCGCCTGCCCCAGCGCGATGAGCGCCAGCTGATCCAGCACCGCCGGCGAGAACTTGCGCCGTGCGCCGTCCGACTCCAGCGAGTGGATGAGGCCCTTGCGTTCGTAGTACCGCAGCGCCGAGGCGGCCACGCCCGACTTCCTGGCGACTTCCGAGATGTCCATGAAAAAGCGCTTGACTTGAAGTTGACTTCAACTTCTATGCTGCCTTCAGCACATCGAAGAGTCAACCGCTTCACGGAGATCCCCATGACTGCCCTCAACACCTTCGGACAAATCGCCCTGGTCGGAATCGGCGCCACGGCCGCGATGGACGCCTGGCTGCTGCTCCTGGCGCGCCTGGGGGTACCCACCACCAGCTTCGCCATGGTGGGGCGCTGGGTCGGGCACGTCGCGCGGGGTCGGTTCGCCCATCGGGCCATCTCGAAGGCGGCGCCCATCCCGTTCGAGCTCGGCCTGGGCTGGCTGACGCACTACCTCATCGGCATCGCCTACGCGGCGCTGCTGGTTGCGACCCAGGGCACGGCGTGGCTCGCACAGCCGACGCTGCTGCCTGCCGTGGCCGTTGGCGTGGTGACCGTGGCGGCGCCCTGGTTCGTGATGCAACCGGCCATGGGTTCGGGCTTTCTGGCGTCGAAGACCCCGGCGCCGCTGAAGAACTGCCTGCGCAACCTGGCCAATCACACGGTGTTCGGCGCAGGCCTGTACCTGGCGGCCGCCGCTGTGGTGCAGGCCGCCAGGTGAGCAGCCGACCCCGATGTACCACCCCGAGAAATCCTGCAACCCCTCTGGAGTCCATGTCATGAGCAAACTTGCCATCGTCTATCACAGCGCCCACGGGCACACCGAGTTCATCGCGCGTCAGGTGCTCGTCGGCACCCGGCAGGTCGAAGACGTCGAGGCCCACCTGGTCAAGGCCGAGGACATCGCCCGCTCGCCGGACGAACTCATCGCCTACGACGGCCTCATCCTGGGCTCGCCGACCTACCTCGGCGGGGTCTCCGGCGCGTTCAAGTCCTTCATGGACGCCACCGGCCGTCTGTGGCGCACCCAGCAGCTCAAGGGCAAGCTCGCCGCCGGGTTCACGGTGTCGTCGCTCCCGGCCGGCGACAAGCAGTCGACGCTGCTGTCGATGTTCGTCTTCGCCATGCAGCACGGCATGCTGTGGGTCGGCAACCCCATCCTGCCCGAGCAGCACAGCGGCGTGCCGTACGACGAGGCCGCGAATCGGCTCGGATCGTGGTCGGGCCTGATGGCCCAGGCCGGTCACTCGGCGCCGGCGGACTCGTTCGTGCCGGGTGACGTCAAGACGGCCAGGATGTTCGGCCGCCACTTCGCCGAGAGCCTGAACCGCGTGATGGTCTGCGCGTAGACGAGCCCCTTCCGGAGAATCTTCATGCTTCCCAAGCGATTTGCGCCTGCAGTCTTCGGACTGATCCTGTCGGGGCTGATGTCCCTGCTGGTATCCGGCATCTCGACCTACCGGGCCGTCGGCCTCGGCGACAGTTATGCCGGCATGTGGGCCAGCGCCTGGCTGACTGCCTGGCTGGTGGCCTTCCCCGTGGTGCTGGGCGTCGCGCCGCTCACGCAGCGGATGGTGGCCATGCTCGTCGACCAGCGGCCTTGAATCGGCGAGTCGCGCCGCCCTCCGGCATTTCGTCGCAGGGCACTGGACGTGCCCGGGTCGCGGCCCCAGAGTCTGCGCATGCCGTTGCCCCATCGGCTTCCGAAAGCACCAGATGACTCTGTTCCGCACCGTTCTGCAACCCGTCGCGCTCGTCGCCGCCCTGCTGCTGTCCCTGGCCGGGCCGGCGCGCGCGCAGCACGCGGGCTATCGCACGCTCACGATCGCCGGTGACACGCCCACGACCGTGGCCTTGTTCTATCCCACGGCCGCGGCCGACCGTGTCGTGCCCATGGGCCCATGGCTGCCCGTCGTGGCCCCGGGGGCGCCGGTCTCCGAGACCAGGCTCAAGGGTCTGATCCTGCTTTCACACGGCACCGGTGGCACGGAGCTGAACCACCACAACCTGGGCACCCGGCTCGCGCGGGACGGGTACCTGGTGGCGGCCGTGCGACATGCGGGCGACAACTGGCAGGACCGTTCGCTCGTCGCATCGGGCCGCTACTTCAGCGAGCGGCCGCTGCAGATCAGCCGCGTGCTGGATGCGCTGCTGGCGAGCCCCGAGTGGGGGCCGCGCATCCCGATCGAACGCATCGGCGCGGTGGGCCATTCCGCCGGCGGCTACAGCGTGCTGGCGCTGGCGGGCGCGCAGGCCGATGCCCAGCGCTCGGCGCAGCATTGCCGGGCCGTGCAGGATGACCCGGGCTACTGCGCCCTCGCGAAGGGTGCGGCAGGCACCGGGGCCGCCGGGGCGCAGGCCGCACCCGCCGCCAGCGCCGTCACGCCGGACGCACGGCCGGTCTCGGTGCCGGACCGCCGCATCCGCGCCGTGGTCGCACTGGCGCCCATGGCCGTGGTGTTCACGCCCGAGAGCCTTGCGGCCATCACGGTGCCCGTTCGCGTCATCGTGGCCGAGCAGGATGCGGTGCTCAACGGCAAGTACCACGGCGGACATGTCGCCGCCAGCCTGGCCCGCGCGCAGTCCAGCACGGTGGCCGGCGCAGGGCACTTCGCCTTCATGGCGCAACCGACCTTCCCGCTGCCCTCGGCGGCAGGTGACGCTGCGGCCAATCCAGCCGGCTTCGACCGCGTCGCCTTCCTGCCGGAACTGGAGAACCAGGTGGCCGGCTTCTTCGCCGATCAATGGCGCTGAAGGCCGACCGTCGCACCCACGCGACATGACTTCCCGGGCGCTCGAGTCAGCGCCCGGCTGACGGCCTCGGGCGCAGCGTCTGAGCCGCTGGCGGGTTGTCCCTGCCCGCCATGCCCCCTGCTTCGCAGATCCCCACCCCACGCCGCTGACCTGCACACGGGCCGGCAGGATCGGCTGTCGCCACTCGAAAAGAAGAACCATGAAACTTTCCATTCTTGCCCTCGCCTTCCTCGGCGCCCTGAGCTCGCAAGCGCAGGCAGCCCCCAACGACGGCTACGGCAAGCTGTCGAACACGGTCAAGGCCAGCGCGCTGTTGTTCGGCCTCCACTTCACGCTCTGAAGGCATGGACATCTCCCGCCCGGCTGAGGGGCACGTCCCCCGGGCACCGGCCCGGGCGAGAACCCACCGTCTGGCGGTCAGTCAGGTCCGCTGCAACTGCGTGCGACCCATGTCCGACAGCAAACGGGCCAATGCAGGGCGAGCATGGCGCTGAACGACTCGCACTTCGTGGTTCGCGCGCCGGCAGGCCATTGATCCCTTCGCGCGGAAGGCCGATGATCGGCCTGCGCTCGCGCACAGACTGCGCCGGGCCGCGCAGCGCTCAGCCAGCGGGCGCGTGGCCGTCAGCGACGCCTGGCGGAACTTCCTCATCGATCCGGACGGTGCGCGGGTCGAACTCTGCTTCCCGCGCCTGTGCACCCGGCGCTGGTCTGAGCGCTCTCGCGGGCGGGAGAAACGATGAGCACCTATGTGATCTTCGACGTCGAGATTCGGGATCCGGCCCGCTACCAGGAGTTCATGAAGGGCGTGAAGCCGGCCCTTGAGGCGGCGGGCGGACGTTATCTGGCTCGCGGCGGCGCGCTCAAGGTCTACGAGGGCGACTGGGCGCCGCGACGCATCGTCCTGCTCGAGTTTCCGTCGCTTGCGGCCTGGGAGTCCTTCTACAACGGGGACACCTACCAGGGCCTGAAAGCGGTTCGCGACGAGTGCAGCTCGGCGCGGCTGGTGTCGGTGGAGGGGCTGGCGTGACGGGCCCGACACCCTTGCGCATGACGGTCCTGGGCAGCGGCTCGGTGGGTCTGGCCGTAGCCGCGAGCTTCGCCCAGGCCGGGCAGAGCGTGTCGCTGCTGGCCCGGGGTTCGGCGGTGGCCTTGCTGCGGGAACAGGGCATCACCGTCACCGGCGTGTGTGGCGATCACCGGATCGGGCCCGATCGGCTGCGTGTCTGCGACGCGGAAGCGCCCGAAACGCAAGACATCGCCTGCGACGTGCTGATCGTGGCCACGAAGGCCTATCAGGTCGCGCAGGTGCTGGAGGGCTTGATGCGCCATGCGGGGGCCGCCGTCGCGCCGAAGGCCGTTCTGCTGCTGCAGAACGGCTGGGGCTCGGCCGACGAGGCGCGCGCCGCCTTGCCGGCCGGCGTTCCGGTGTTCTCGAGCATCATGATGATCGGCATCGAGAGACGCAGCCCCACGCACGTGAACGTCAATGTGCAGGCCAGCCCCATCCGGGTGGGCAGCTTGTTCGGTGCCGCGCCGCAAGGCATGAAGGACGCCGTGGCGCGCGGGCAGGCCGGCTTCCTGCCGATCAGCTACGAGGACGAGATCGAACCCGCGATCCTCAACAAGTTCCTGTTCAACACCTGCCTCAATGCCATCGGCGCGATCACGCGCATGACCTACGGCGAGCTGGTGAGCAACGAACACGCCCGGCACCTGATCAGCCTGGTGGCCGACGAGACGATCCGGGTTGTCCTCGCTGAGCGACGGCTGGCGCTGGCCCCGGACGGCGCCACATACGTCGAGAAGACTTTGACGCCGTTCGTCTTGCCGAAGGCGGCCGCGCATCGATCGTCGATGCTGCAGGACGTCGAGGCCGGGCGCCGAACCGAGATCGACTACCTCAACGGCGCCGTGGTCCGCATG
Source organism: uncultured Piscinibacter sp. (assembly GCA_964628175.1). Classification (GTDB taxonomy): domain Bacteria; phylum Pseudomonadota; class Gammaproteobacteria; order Burkholderiales; family Burkholderiaceae_C; genus Piscinibacter. The sequence goes on from CAZVLY010000003.1 coordinate 38,080, forward strand.
GGTCAGGCACGCGGCATCGCCACGCCGGCCAATGACGCGGTGGCGAGCCTCGTTCGTGCACGAGAAGCATAGGAAACTCCCATGACCACCCCAGGCTTCGTCGCAACCCATGCCACGGACGCGCACTTCGAGCGCGGCCTGCGCGCCTTCTTCGAGTACCGCGACCTCGGCATCCGCGCGGCGACGCAGGGGCGGGTCGCCGCCCACGTGATCCGCGCCGCCGCGGGCAGCGAGTTCGCGAGCCAGCCGCACCTGCACCGCACCGAGTTCCAGCTCGTCTACGTGCTCAAGGGCTGGATCGAGTTCGAGTACGAGGGCCAGGGCCGCGTCCGGCTGGAGGCCGGCTCCTGCGTGCACCAGCCACCGGGCATTCGCCACCGCGAGCTGGGTCACAGCGACGATGTCGAGATGCTCGAGATCGTGCTGCCGGCGGACTTCGCGACCGAAGAGGTCGCATCCGTCGATGGCTAGCGCCGGCCCCGGCGCCGTGCGCATGGAGCTGACCCGCGACGCCGCCGAAGGCCTGCGTGCCGATGCCTAGGCGAGCGCGACCGTGGCGCGCTCCGGCCAGCCGCGCCTGCGCTTCAGGGCACCAGGCGCTCCAGCTCCGGCCGCATGTCGGCAGCCTCGTGGATCGAGGCTTCGTTGCGGGCGCTGACGAACACCGCCGGCGTCGCGCCACGGTTCACGGCCACATGCGGCAGGCCGGCGGGAACGAAGAGGTAGTCGCCCGGGCGGGCCACGCTGCGCTGCTCGAGCCGATGGCCGGTCCACAACTCGACCTCTTCGCCGCGGAGCATGTAGTGCGCCGACTCGTGCTGGTGGATGTGCGCCTTCGTGCGCTGGCCCGGCTGCAGCGTGACGGTGCCGAGAAAGAGGCCGCACGAACCGACCGTTTCGGCACTGATGCCCGGCTCGTAGCGCGGGCCCTGCGCCGTGACGACGGCGTCGGATCCCTGCACGACGAAACGGGGGGTGGTCTGCCTGATGTCCATGGGGTGCTCCTGGGGGTTGGCGGGCCTGCTGCCCGTGCCCGTACGATGCGCGGCCAGGCTCGGCGAGTCACTGAAGCGGCGCCGAAAAACTCCTAAATCGATGGCCCGACGTTTCTCCTTCGGTCCCTTCCTGCTCGACACCGCGCGGGGCACGCTCACGCGCGACGGCTCGGCGGTGGCAGTGGGGCAGCGCGCACTGCGCATCCTGCAGGCGCTGCTCGAGGCCGGCGGCGAGCCGGTGACCAAGGCGGCCCTGATGGCGCAGGCCTGGCCGGGGCTCGTCGTGGAGGACAGCAACCTGTCGGTCCAGGTGACGGCGCTGCGCAAGGCGCTGGCCGCGGGCGGGGTGGACGGCGAGGCCGGCATCGTCACGGTGCCGCGGCTCGGCTACCGCCTGCCCGGCGCGGTGGCGGTGGAGGAGTCGCAGCTCGCCCCGCTGGACCACGGCGCCGTGGACCACGGCGGGCGGCCGAGCATCGCGGTGCTGCCCTTCGCGCACCTGGGCGACGACCCGGCGCAGGAGTACCTGGCCGACGGCGTCACCGAGGCCCTGATCGCCACGCTGAGCCGCTTCCGCTGGTTCTCGGTCAGCGGGCGCGGCTCGAGCCAGGTCTACAAGCTCGCGCCGAAGGACAACCGCAGCGCGGCCGCCGAACTCGGCGTGCGCTACCTCGTCGAGGGCACGGTGCGCAAGTCCGCGGCGCGGCTGCGCATCTCGGTCCAGCTCGTCGACGCGCCGGCCGGCGCCTGCCTGTGGGCCGACCAGTACGACTTCGCGGATGCCGACCTGTTCGACGTGCAGGACGCGATCGTGCAGCAGGTGGCCGGGGCCATCGAGCCGGCGCTGCTGCGCAACGTCGCGGCGGCCGCACGGCAGCGCCGCGGCGGCCTCACCGCCTGGAGTCTCGTGGCCCAGGGCACCTGGCTGTTCCACCACGTCACCCGGCCCACGCACCTGAAGGCGCGCGAGCTGTTCAGGCAGGCGGCGCGCATCGACGCCGATCTCAACGAGGCGCGGCTGTGGATCGGACGCGTGAGTGCCGGCCTGGTGGCCTACGGGTGGAGCGACGATCCGCCGCGCGACCTCGAGGAGGGCCGCGCCGCCGCGCTCGAGGCGGTGCAGGTGGACGAACAGAACCCCTACGCGCACTACGCGCTGGCCATCGTCGCCAACTACGGCGACGACTTCGCCCTCGCGCTGCGCAGCGCCGACAAGGCGATCGAGCTGAACCCGAGCTTCGCGCTCGGCCACCTCGTGCGTGGCATGGCCCTGCTGTTCGGCGGCGAGGCTGCGCGAGCCGCGGCCGCGCTGGAACTGGGCCTGAAGCTGAATCGCTACGACCCGCAGAACTTCGCCTGGTACACCTTCGCCTCGCTCGCGTTCCTGTTCGCCGGCGAGCCCGAGCGCGCCGCGGAGCGTGCGGTCGCCGCGCTGAAGGTGCGGCCCGCGTGGCGCTCGGCCCTGCGCGCAGCGGCCGCCGCCGGGGCGGCACGCGGACGCGAGGACGAGTGCGCCGACTGGCAGCGGCAATGGTCGGCGGCGCCACCGTCGGCCGACGCGCTCGCACCGCTGTGGCGACGCCAGCTGGCCTGGGCGGCCCGGATGGAGCAGTTCACGTGGCGGGCCTGAGAGGCGCGCCGTCGGTGCCGGGCAGGCCCCACCCGACCCGCTTCAGGCGCCGGCATCTTCCAGCCGGATGAGCCGCTTGCCCAGGTCCTCGCCGCGGTACAGCCCGGCAATGTCGCCGGGGCCTGCTCGATGCCGTCCAGGATGTCTTCGCGGTAGCGCAGCCGGCCGTCAGTCACGACCTTTCGGATCCTCACGGTGAGCTGGGGTCACACCTTCGCGGTCTTCCAGCGCCCCCGCGTGAAGAGCCACAGCGTGAACAAGCCGACGGCTGTCTCCGACACGAACACGCCCCAGAACACGCCCGAGTGCGCCCAGCCCATCGGCAGTGCCAGGGCCCAGGCCAGCGGGATCTGGATCATCCAGAAGAACACCAGGTTGATCCAGGTCGGCGTCGCGGTATCCCCCGCGCCATTGAAGGCTTGCACCGACACCATCCACCATCCGTAGACGAAGTACGAGTAGGACAGGATCGAGAGCCACTCGCCGCCGATGGCGATGACGGCCGCATCGTCGGTGAACAGGGCGATCAGTCGGTCGTTGAACAGGAAGAACACGACCGAGACCGCGAGGGTGAAGGCCATGTTCATCCAGCCGATGTGCCAGACGGCAGCTTCGGCGCGCGCGGGCTGGCCGGCGCCGAGGTTCTGGCCCACCAGCGTGGCCGCCGCGTTGGACATGCCCCAGGCCGGCATCAAGGTGAACATCATGATGCGCAGCGTGATCGTCGCCCCGGCCACCGCTTCCGTCGACAGGCTGGCGAGGATGCGCATGACAAAGATCCAGGCCGTCATGCCGATGATCATCTGGCCGATGCCGCCGAGCGACGTGCGCACGATCTGCAGCAGCGTCGCGCCGTGAAGGCGCAAGCTGGCGCGCACGATGTGCAGGTGTTCGCTGCCGCGCGCCAGGATCGCCAGTTGCATCAGCACGCCTGCGCCGCGACCGATGTTGGTGGCGATCGCGGCCCCCTCGATGCCAAGCGCCGGGATGGGCCCCAGGCCGAAGATCAGGATCGGATCGAGCACGATGTTCAAGGCATTGGCGACCCAGAGCACGCGCATCGCCGCCGCCGCGTCGCCCGCACCGCGGAAGATCGCGTTGATGACGAACAGCAGCAGGATCACCGCATTGCCGCCGAGCATCCACTGCGTATAGCGGTAGCCGTGGGCGATCGACCAGGCATCCGCGCCCATCAGCCGCAGCAGGTCCTGCGCCCAGACAATGCCCACCACGGCGAACGGCACCGAGACGAACACCGCCACGGCGATCGCCTGCACCGCCGACAGCGCGGCTTCCTCGCCGCGCTGTTCGCCCACGCGCCTGGCGACGATGGCCGTGACCGCCATCGACAGGCCCATGGCGACCGAGTACAGCAGGAACAGGTAGGTCTCGGTCAGTCCGACCGTGGCCACCGCCGACGGGCCGAGCTTGGCAACGAAGAAGATGTCGACGACCGCGAAGGCCGACTCGAGCACCAGTTCCAGCATCATGGGCACGGCCAGCAGCAGCACCGCGCGCTTCAGCGGGATGCGTGTGTAGTCGGCGTTGGTGCCGCGCAAGGCAGCACGCAGATCGGCCCACAGCGATGGTGCCGGTGCAGCCATGGACTCAGAGCTTGCGTTCAAGGTCGCTCCGATCCTGCACTCAGCCGCGCCGGGCCGCTTCGATGGCGGCGATGTCGATCTTGGTCATCTCCATCATGGCGTCGAAGACGCGCTTGGCCGCCGCGCGGTCGGGATCGGCGATCGCGGCCATGAGCACGCGCGGCGTGATCTGCCACGACAGGCCCCACTTGTCCTTGCACCAGCCGCAGGCGCTCGCCTGGCCGCCGTGGCCGATGATCGCGTTCCACAGGCGGTCGGTTTCTTCCTGGTCGTCGGTGGCCACCTGGAACGAGAACGCCTCGCTGTGCTTGAACGCCGGCCCGCCGTTGAGGCCCAGGCAGGGAATGCCCATCACGGTGAACTCGACGGTCAGGACGTCGCCTCCCTTGCCCGACGGATAGTCACCGGGTGCGCGATGGATCGCACCGACCGCGCTGTTCGGGAACGTCGCTGCGTAGAACTGCGCCGCGTCGACGGCGGCGCCGTCGAACCACAGACAGATCGTGTTCTTGCTCATCATGTTCGCTCTCCAGGTGGTTTCAGGGGCAGGGTGGCGTCATTGCCTTCGCGACGAACGAACGGCATCGGAATCGACATCCCGCGCAGGGCGAACCTTAGGCCCGTTGCCGGCGCCGGCAAAGGTCCAGTCGGGCGACGCCCCGCAGAACCACCGCGCCGGTGCGATGCCCGCATCGCGCTAGCCTGGCCTGATCTCGTCCATGCACGCGGCCAGCAGCGCACTGGCCGCGCTCAGCTGCTTGGCCGACAACGCGGCATATCCCAGCAACAGGCCATTGGGCGCCGGCTGGTGCCTGAAGTGCGGTCCGATCGACTGCACGCCGACGCCGCGCTCCAGCGCCAGACCGACGAGCGACTCGACCTCGCGCTCCGTCCAGCCCCGCAACCAGCCGACCACGTGCATGCCGGCGCCCGAGTCGTGCACGGTGACGTGACGCGAGCAAGGCCCGGCCAGGCCCGCGAGCAGCGCCGCACGGCGCCGCTTCAGTTCGGCCGTGGCATGGCGCAGATGACGCTCGAAGGCGCCGCTGACGATCAGGTCGGCCAGCGCGAGCTGCGCGATGCCGGGGCAGCCCAGGTCGTCGAGCAGCTTGGCGCGCAGCAGGTCGTTGCGCAGGCCCGGCGGGCAGATCAGGTAGCCCAGGCGCAGCGCCGGAAACAGCACCTTCGAGAAGCTGCCGACGTAGAGCACACGCCCGGCGCTGTCGAGCGAGCGCAGCGCGGGCTGCAGCGGCCCGTTGAAGCGAAACTCGCCGTCGTAGTCATCCTCGATGATCCAGGCGCCGTGGCGGTCGGCATAGTCCAGCAGCGCCAGGCGGCGCTCGAACGACATCACCGCACCGGAAGGAAACTGGTGGGAGGGCGTGACCAGCACGGCACGCACGCCGGCGGCCGGCAGCTGCGCGACCATCAGGCCCGCGGCGTCGACCCCCACCGAGCGCACGCTGGCGCCGTGGGCACGCAGTGCCATGTCGATCAGCGGGTAGCTCGGGTCCTCGATCGCCACCGCGTCGCCCTCGTCGACCAGCACGCGCACGGCCAGCGACACCGCCTGCTGCGCTCCGCTGACCACGATGACGTCGTCGGCGCTGCAGCCGATGCCACGGCGGCGCCCGACCTGCTCGGCGATCGCCTGGCGCAGTTCGAGCAAGCCTGCGGCGGGGGCGTAACGCAGGTTGGAGCGCGTCACCGCCCGCCCGAGCGCGCGGCGCCACGCGCTGACGAAGCGCAGGTCCAGGATTGGCTCGCCGTACTGCAGGTCGTAGCGCAGCGCCGCTGCGGCCGGCCGCAGGCGCAGCGGCCCCAGCTTGCGCAGGCGAGCCGCGTAGTGCGACTGTGCGGCTACCGCCGCGGCACCGGCGGCGCGTGGCCGCGCCGCCGCGGTCGCGGCGACGAAGGTGCCGGCGCCCGTACGGGACTCGATCAGCTGCTCGGCATGGAGCATCTCGTACGCCGTGACCACGGTATTGCGCGACAGCGACAGGTCCTGCGCCATCGCGCGCGTCGAGGGCAGGCGCGTGCCGATGGGCATGCGTCCTTCCAGGACTGCGCGCTTGATCGCACGTGCCAACTGAGCGTACAGATCGCCATTGCCGTCGAGCTCGAGGAACATCCTGGCACCGCGTCGCCACCGGCACTCTGCGGTCGTGAGAAGGGGTTGTCGATGGTACCGCCGTGCGCTTGAACGCCCGCACGCCTGCAGGGGCGGCAAGCGCTTCGCACCGCGGCCCGAGCCACGTGCAGGAGCGCCGGGGCGCCCGTCGTCGCGACGCAATGGACCTTCGACACCACGCCGAACTGGCCCTTCGGATTGCGCAGGTGCCACGGCACATTCACGGCTTCCCAACACGTCCCGGACCTTCCCCATGCCAACGCCCGATGTCCTCGAACGCTTCATTGCCTGTGTCGAGTCGAACGCGCACGTCGAGGCGATCGAGGCGTTCTACGCCGAACAGGCGTCGATGCAGGAGAACCAGTCGCCGCCCCGGGTCGGCCGCGAGCGGCTGGTGGCCCATGAGCGAGGCGTGCTGGCACGGGCGCGGCAGGTGAATTCGTCGTGCGTGCGTCCGGTCTTCGTGAGCGGCGATCATGTCGTGATCCGCTGGGTGTTCGAGTTCGAGTGGCACGACGGCGGCCGCTCGCGCATCGAGGAACTGGCCTATCAGCAGTGGCTCGGCGATCGCATCGTGCGGGAGCAGTTCTTCTACGACCCTGCACAGATGAAGCCGGTGCACGCACTGTCCCAACCCCGGTAGCAGACCGAACCGGGTCTTGCTCCGCCGGGCGGAGTCCGGGCACGGCTGCGTCGGTTCGCGCAGGCCGCGTCAGCAGCGCTTGACTTCGAGTCCACTCGAGCTTGTGCAATCGGTCCGTTCACAAACGAAAGGACGACTTGTCATGATTGCCAACACACACAAGAAACTCATCGAGTCGGTGTTCGCCGCGCTCGCACAGGGCGACACCCAGGCCTTCGCCGACGCCATGGCCGACGACTTCAGCTGGACCATCAGCGGCCACGGCCCCTGGAGCCGCACCTGGCGCGGAAAGCATCGCGTGCGCCGGGAACTGATGGCGCCGCTGTTCGCACAGTTCTCCGGCACCTATCGCAACCGGGCGACGCGCATCCTTGCCGATGGCGACGTGATCGTCGTGGAGTGTCGCGGCGAGGTGATGACCCAGGCGGGCCGGCGCTACGACAATCACTACTGCTACGTCATCGAGATGCGCGACGGCCAGATGCACGCCCTGACCGAGTACATGGATACCGCCCTGGCCGAAGCTGTCCTGGCCGCACCCGCATGAGCGCATCGCCCGGCCTGCGCATCGGCGAGCTGGCCGCGCGCTGCGGGCGCAGCGTGCACGCCATCCGCTGGTACGAGTCGCAGGGTCTCATCCCAGGCGTGACGCGCGACGCGTCGGGGCGGCGCCGGTTCACCCAGAAGCATGTCCAGTGGCTGGGCCTGATCGATCGCTTGCGCGATGCCGGCTTGAGCGTCACGCAGATCCGCGCCTACGCCGAGCTGGTGGACCAGGGGCGCTCGACGCTCGGTGAACAGCGCGCGATGCTCGCCGTGCACCGCGACCGCGTGGCCGCGACGATCGAGGCGTGGCAGGCCTCGCTCGCGCTGCTCGACGCCAAACTCGGCTTCTACGACGAGTGGATCGCGACGGGTCGGCGTCCGTCGGCGGAATCGACCCGGCGCAAGGAGGCCGCGGCATCGCGCGCCGCGAAGAGCCGGGCGGGAGGGCGCGCAGCGAAGCCCCGGTAGCGCGAGTCCCACCCAGGTGCGTTCAGGGGCGCGGCGGACTGCCGTCGCAGTCGGTGTCCGCCCTGTCGCCTGCCATCGTCGACGCTCAGATCAGGTTCACGCCGATCAGCCAGCCGTGCCCGCCCATCACGAACAGCCCGTACAGGGCCAGCCCGCCCACCAGCGCGATCGCGTCGTTCAGGGGCCCGGCCGGTGCGCCGGGCACGGCGCGGGCCACCCGCCGCTTCATCGAGATGCGGTCGGCCACCGCCCAGGCGAGAAAGCCGCCGAACAGCAGCACGTCGGCCAGGTTGCCGTTGGCCAGCAGGTGCGCCGTGGCCCACAGCTTGGTCGCCAGCAGCATCGGGTGCCGGGCCGCCGACTTGATGCGCCCGGGCAGGTAGGCGGCCAGCAGCAGCACGAACACCGGCAGCATCAGCAGCAGCGCGACGTGGCGCAGCGCGGTGGGCGGCGTGTACAGCAGCACCGGCGCCTGCCGCGCCTGGCCGTAGCCGTAGATGATCAGCGCGAAGCCGACGATCGAGAGCAGCGAGTAGATGCCCTTCCAGGCGTTCTCGCCGCGCTGCGCCACCTGCGCGTCGCGCCAGGCCGGCGCGAGGATCGACACCGAGTGCAGGCCGAGGAAGATCAGCAGGCCGAGGATCAGCAGGGTCATGTCGCGCATCCGTGAATGGGGATGCGCGAGAGTCTAGACGCTCAGTTCGATTCCTTGATCAGCCGACCCGAAGCCGACTGGATCGGCCGCGCGTTCATCGGGTACAGGCGCGAGAAGATCGCGATCTGCTCCGGCGAGATCGGCACCGGCTGCTTCATCACCATCCACAGCACGCCTTCGCTGCAGGGCGGCGTGGTCAGCGAGCCCATGTAGGTGAAGTAGCTGCGCTCCGGCGGCAGCAGCGCGTTGAGGTCGAGCGCACCCTTGGCCGGCACCTCGTCGCCCTTCTCGAGCGGCAGGTTGTTCCACACCGTCTGCACGATCGGTTGCGCGCTGCCGCGGTCCAGCAGCACGGCGACGACGGCCAGGCGGCCCTCGGCATCCTTGTGCACGAGGTGCGCCACCATGTCGAACTGCTTGCCGTCGATCCGCTCTTCGGACGGGCGGTGGAAGTGGAACTGCAGCAGGTCGTAGCGCCGCCCCATCACCTCGATCGAATTGCCGGCGGCCACGTTGACCTGCACCGTGTGGCCGTTGTCGATGACGCGAAAGCCGCTGGGCCGATAGTCGAACTGCACCGGGTCGAGCTGCACCTTGATGCCCTCGCGGATGTCGATCGGGCTTTGCCGCGTGCCGGTGGAGCACTTGGCGAACTCCGGCTTCATGGCGCCCCAGCCGGCCGGGCCGCCGGCGCCTTCGTAGCTCCAGTGCGCGGCGTGGCCGGCCTGCGCTTCGTGCGATGGGGCGGCACGCGGCTTGGGCGCCGCAGGCCGGGCGGCATGGGCCGCAGCGACGGCGGCCGGGGCGTGCTCGGGCTCGGCGCTCGCCCGCGCGGCCACTCGCACCACGTTCGGGTTGCTCGGAGCCGCCTTGGTCGCGCCGAGCTTCTCGGCCAGGCGCTCGCGCAGCTTGTCCATCGGGTCCTGCGGCGATTCGGCACGCACCACGGGTTTGGCCGGCTTGCCGTCTGCGGCCGACGCGACGGCGGCTTCGGGCGCGGCCTTCTTCGCCGCGGCCGGCTTGGCGTCGTGGCCATGGCTGTCGGCGGGCAGCGCCGGCAGGCTGGCGCCGGCGCAGAACATCGCGGCGATCAGGGGCGCCAGGTGCGGGGTGCGGATCTTGGGCATGACAACGGACTCCTCGGGCGCCACGAAGGCGCGGGGCATCGTTGTCTTATCGGCTGCCGCTGCCGGTGCTTGAGGGCGGTGCCGTTCAGCTCACGTGCGGCTTGACCCAGATCCAGGCCACCACGCCGATGCTCATCATCAGCAGCGAGGCCACCGCCAGCGACACCGTGGAATGCATCACCAGCGGGGCGATCACGCCGGCCACCAGGCCGTTGGCCAGGCTGCCCACGCAGGCCTGCAGCGAGCTGGCCATGCCGCGCCGGTCGGGCGCGAGATCGAGCACCATCAGCGTGACCACCGGCACCATCAGCGCCCAGCCGAAGGCGAAGATGGCGATCGGCCACAGCGCCCACCAGGCCTGCGGCTCGAAAAGCAGGTTGAGCGCCAGGTTGATCAGCGAGATCGCCACCATGATCACGAAGCCGTGGCGGATCTGGTGCTTGGGCTTGATGCGCCCGGCCAGCCGACCCGAAAGGAACGAGCCGGCCATGATGCCGGCGATGGTCAGCGTGAAGAACCAGAAGAACTGCCCCGGCCCGAGGTGCAGCAGTTCGCCGAGGAACACCGGCGCCGACAGCACGTAGAGGAACATGCCGTTGAAGGGGATGCCGCTGGCCAGCGCGAGCATGAAGAAGCGCGGGTTCGAGACCAGCTGCCAGTAGCCGCGCAGCAGGTGGCGGGCGTTGAAGGGCTGGCGCTGCGAGTCGTGCAGCGTCTCGGGCAGCAGCTTCCAGTTGGCCGACCACAGCAGCACGCCCACGCCGGTGAGGAACCAGAAGATGGCGTGCCAGTTCACGTGCACGAACAGGAAGCCGCCGACCATCGGCGCGACGGCCGGCGCCACGCCGAAGTAGATCGTCACCTGCGACATGACGCGCTGCGCGTCGGCCGGCGGAAACATGTCGCGGATCACCGCGCGCGACACCACGATGCCCGCGCCCGCCGACATGCCCTGCACCGCGCGCCAGAACACCAGCGTGCCGATGTGCTGCGACAGCGCGCAGCCGGCCGAGGCGACGGTGAAGGCGGCGATGCCCCACAGCACCACCGGCCGGCGGCCGAAGCTGTCGGACAGCGCGCCGTGGAACAGGTTCATCACCGCGAAGCCGAACAGGTAGGCCGAGAGCGTCTGCTGCATCTCGGTGGGCGTGGCGCCGATCGACTGCGCGATGCCGGAGAAGGCCGGCAGGTAGGTGTCGATCGAGAACGGCCCGAGCATGCCCAGGCAGGCCAGCAGCAGGGCCAACGCCCAGCGCGGGGCGCGCCAGAGGGTGTGCGCGTCGGGGTTCATGATCGGCTCGTGAAAAGTGTGAAGCGGGCCGATAGGCCGGATTCTGTGCGGCGGGATGCCCCTTGCGAGGCGCCCCGCCGTGACCGCCATTCCTCTGGGCCGCGCATCACTGCGCGGCTCGGTGCCACCTACCCGCACACTCCTCGGGCCGAATCATCGTGTGCCTATTCGGTGTTGCTGCGCGTAGAGATTGCCCGTTTCACCCGGTGCGCCCACCTTGCGATGAACGCACCGACTCGTCTCTGTTGCTCTGATCCTCGGCTCGCGCCGGACAGCCGTTAGCTGCTACGCCGCCCTGTGCAGTCCGGACCTTCCTCCCGTGCAACCTTTCGGATCCTGCACCGGCGGCGGTCTGGCCCGCTTCACGCAGGGGATTATCCCCGCGCGGCGCGAAACACGTCGGCGTCGTCGTAGAAGCCCGCGCTTTCGTTGGCCGGCCACCAGCCGGGCACGCCGAGCGCGGGCAGCGGCAGGAAGGGTTTGTCGCGCCACGCGGCGGCGGTGACG
>CAZVLY010000004.1:0-1600 GCA_964628175.1 uncultured Piscinibacter sp.
CTGGTTGCCGCATCTACGCGAAGGAGAACTTGATGCTTCATGGCTCGTGTCACTGCGGCGCGGTCACTTGGGACTGGACCCACCCGGTTCTTCCTGAAGGCGCTACGGCCTGCAATTGCACTGTCTGTCGCCGCTACGGCGTCCTCTGGATCTATGACTTCGAGAACGAAGGGATCAAGGTCGCCGGGCCCACCAGCGCGTACATCCGTGGCAAGTCGGTCGAGTTTCACTTCTGCCCCGCGTGTGGCTGCGTTGCGTACTGGCGAGGGCAGCAACTCATGCCGGACGGCAAGCGCCGGATTGCAGTCAACCTGCGGCTCACCGAACCTGCTCCCATTGCCCAGGTTCCAATCGACCACTTCGACGGCCTCGACACGTTCGAAGACTTGCCCCGCGACGGTCGGTGCGTCGCGGATGTCTGGGCTTAGCCAAGTTCGGTTCGAAGCGAGTGCGGCCTAACCCTTCGCTGGAGTGGACCGCCACCGGCATGGCACTTGGCCCGCGAGGCGCCCAGGCTTAGGATCCGCCTCGCGGGCCGAGCACCATACTGGCATTCGCCCTCTCAGCTCAAACGTTCGGGCGCTCAACCCCACCGGGCGCTTCACATCCGGCGCATTCAAGTGAGTGATCTCCCACCGCTGCCGCCCATCGAGCTTGGCCACTACCGCCACTACAAGGGTGGCGAGTACGAGGTCATGGGGGTCGTGCGGCACAGCGAGTCGCTGGAACCCCTGGTTCTCTATCGCCCGCTGTACAACGACTCGGGCATGTGGGTTCGCCCTTTCGCCATGTTCCTCGAGCCAGTGGAGCATGCTGGAAGGAGCCAACCGCGTTTCAGCCTCGTCACCACAGCAGCTTCGGTCACCGAAGCCGACCTTGCAGCCACGGTGGAGCGCATGGAGGCAAGGCTGTCCGCCTCGAAGTCAGCAGCCGTGCAGCAGCTCATACCGCTCTATCACCAGTTGGCAGTGCGATTCGAGCAAGACCTGGCGGCCCGCAAGAGGGATGTCCTTCTCGCCAAAGCCAGCGCGCTCATGCTGGTCCAGGCGGCCGCTCAAGCCGAAGGATCGCCCTAACCCTTCGCTCGAGGCGGACCTCCACCGGCATGGTGCTTGGGCCGCGAGGCTCTCCAGGCTTATGCTCCGCCTCGCGGCCCAAGCACCGCGCCGGTTCCGGCCCGCTCAGCTCGACTGTTAGCCCGCAGAGAACCCATGCCAAAGTCACGCTCTGCTTCAAGTCGCCCCGACGCAGCTCCAGCGAAGCCGGCGCCGAGGCTGCGCGAGCTTGCCAACCTAGGTCCAAAGTCCGAGGCGGTGCTTCGGCGCGTTGGCGTCAGGACTCTTGGTCAATTGCGGGAGCTTGGCTCAGTCCACGTGTACTGCCGCGCAAAGGCGCTTGAGCCTTCTGTCACCCTCAATCTGCTTTGGGCGCTTGAAGGCGCAATTCTGGGTGTCCCCTGGCAGGAGGTCGCTAAGGTACATCGTTCAAGCTTGCTGCTTGCGCTTGATGACTCCCTCCGAGACCCAAGAATGCGCTGAGAGCCAGTTGATTGGCCGCTCCGGCTAGTACTCACGTCCAACCCAGCGGTGCCCCAGTCGGG
>CAZVLY010000004.1:1700-5969 GCA_964628175.1 uncultured Piscinibacter sp.
CCTCAGCTCAAACGCTAGGCATCACCCAAACGCCAAATGCCGCCGCTGGATCACAAGATTCCTCCGCCGTTGGTTGGGGCGCTCTTGGCTCTGGCCATGTGGCTCGTCGCATCCAGCGGCCCATCGCTGGCCATCGATCCTGCGGCGCGGTATGCGGCAGCAGGTCTTCTTGTGGCTGCCGGCCTGACATTTGATGTTCTTGGCCTTCTGGCCTTCCGAGCTTCAGGAACCACCGTCAATCCAATGAAGCCACAGCGAGCCTCGGCTCTGGTCACCAACGGTGTGTATCGGATCACCAGAAACCCCATGTACGTCGGCATGTGCTGCCTGTTGTCGGGCTGGGCCGTCTATCTGTCTGCTCTGCTGCCCTTCGCAGGCCCGGTCTGCTTCGTTCTCTACATCACTCGCTTCCAGATCCAACCCGAGGAGCGAGTACTCGGGCAACTGTTTGGTGAGCAGTACACCCAATACACCGCCCGCGTTCGGCGCTGGCTGTGATGCCTGACCCTTCGCTGGAGTGGGCTGCCACCGGCAAGGCACTTGGCCCGCAAGGCGCTCGCTGTCATCATCCGCCTCGCGGGCCAAGCGCCTTCCCGGCATCAGCCCCCTCAGCTCAAACGTCAGGCCGCACCGGGTCACAGCGCGCTTCGCGCGGTCCGGTCAGCCACTGCCACCAGAGACCACCATGGCAACTGTCAAGCAAGTCGTAGATCCAGAGCGCAATCCTCGCGTCAAGGCTGTGTTTGATGACATTCGCGCCACGCGCAAGACGGATTTCGTCAACAACCTCTGGCGAACGCTTGCATTCGATCCGCCGCTGCTCGAGAACACTTGGTCCGAGGTCAAGGGTCTGATGGCCACACCAACGCACCTTGATCCACTCACCAAAGAGCTGATCTACATCGCCGTCTCCATTGCCAATTCGTGCGGCTACTGCGTGCACTCCCACACGGCCGCAGCCCGAGCCAAGGGCATGACTGATGCTCAGCACGCAGAGCTTCTGGCCATCGTCTCGCTGGCTGCGAAGACGAACCACTTGGCTACCGGCCTCCAAGTCCCAGTCGACCCAGCGTTCGAGGCAGGCACCAAGTAGCAGGCCGTCCGTGGTGGCTCGCCAGCAGCACGGCCTGACCCTTCGCCGGAGCGGATCTCCACCGGCCCGCTCAGCTCAAACCTTGGCCCTCTGACATGCACCCAGCCGAGCTCAAGTTCGTTGAACTCGCCAAGCGCTTTGCCACACTCGGAGTGCAGGTTGCGCAGGCGTACAACCAGGAGCAATCCAAGCTTGAGCTCGACCTGGTCCTCACTCAGGAACGCCTCTCCTCTTCCGAAGGAACGCGCGAGTCTCGGCGTGTACTGACTCAGTTGCGCCAATTGACCGAAGCGCACAAGCAGGCTTACCGAAAGGTGGTCGTGGCTGCAACGGCCGAACTCACTGCCGCCATCGCGGAGATGCCAACGGAAACGCAGTCAGAGCGACACACTGGCCTTGTCTCCTCCATCAATTGGCAGCTCAATGCGCAGGCCGACTTCTACGCGACGCGGGAGCGCTGGATGGATGCAGCCGAAGCAATCTGCGAACTGATCGACTCGAGGCGCGCGACATGCACGTTCAGCGAGGCTGGAGTGGACTTCGCGGCGGACGAAGACCTGGCGCAGTTCTCCAGGCTTCTCACGGCCATCGAGCAAGCTCACCACGAAGAGGTCGCGGCGCTCAAGGAGCGACTCGAACGACTCGGACGTGCGGCTTCCCAATTGGGTATCGGCCCCACTGCGTGACCTCTATGCCACAGAGGGTTACCTGGAACTGGTGGCCGAGGAGGTTGCGCGCGCGGAGATCGGTCCGCGAAACGTCCAGGCTGGGCATTCGCCTCGCGGGCCCAGCACCACGCTGGCGCGCGCCTTCTCGGCTCAAGCGCTGGGCCTCACCGACGCTGCATTCGGCGCACTTTCGCGGCGAAGGGCAGAATCCCCGGTATGTCGCCAACTGTCCGTCGTGTCGTCCAAGCGGTTCTGTACGAGGTCATCGCCATTGCGTTCGTCGGGCCGGCCATGAGCCTCCTGTTCGAACAATCGGTTGGTTCCACCCTCGCCCTGGCCGTCTTCATGTCAACCATAGCGCTTGGCTGGAACTATGTCTTCAACTGGCTCTTCGAGACCTGGGAGGCACGGCAAGTCGTCAAGGGCCGCTCACTCAAGCGGCGCCTTGCCCATGGCATTGGGTTTGAGGGTGGCCTGGTTCTCATTCTCGTCCCCGTCATGGCGTACTGGCTGGAGACAACGCTGCTCAAGGCATTCCTTGCCGATCTCGGCATCCTGGCCTTCTTCTTCGTCTACGCCATCGCGTTCACGTGGGGGTTCGATCGAGTCTTCGGCTTACCCCAGTCAGCCACCAAGGCCTGTGAGGCCTGAGCCTTCGCTGGAGCCGGACCTCCACCGCACAGGCCATCAATGACTCGCCTCACCACCTCAGGTCAGATCCTCGGACTCTTCGGCTGGCTCTTCACCAGCTTCGCCACCGGTGCCATCGGCGGCTTTGCTTCCGTCAATGCGGCAGGGTTCTACGGCCAGTTGGTTCAGCCTCCGTGGGCGCCACCTGCATGGCTCTTCGGTCCGGTTTGGTCGGTCCTCTTCGTTCTCATGGGCATCGCGGCGTGGTGGGTCTGGCGCGCGCACGGGTTGCGCAACGCTCGCTCGGCTCTGACGCTCTATGCCATGCAACTGGCGGCGAACGCGCTTTGGACATGGCTGTTCTTCGCCTGGCACCAAGGTGCCGTGGCCTTCGCCGAGATCATTCTTCTGTGGCTGCTGATCGCGGCAACCATCGCCATGTTCTGGCGGCTGCACCGTGGTGCTGCCCTGCTGTTGACGCCGTACCTGGCGTGGGTGAGCTTCGCCGCCGCACTGAACTTCTCCTTGTGGCGCCTGAATCCGGCCACTCTGGGCTAGCACGCGCAGGGGACCCGAGCTTTCGCGGGCGCCGGCTCGCACGGGCACGGCACTTGGCCCGCTGTGCGGAGTGGTTCATCATCCGCCCGGCGGGCCCGGCACCACGTCGGCGCTCGCGTCTCGGTTCAATCGTCAGGCGGCACACCAGGGACAAGCAGCAGTTCCATGAACCACGAACGCGCGCTGAAGGCTGTCAAGGTGGTGCACACCGCAGTTTGGGCGTTCTTCGTTGCCTGCATATTCGGTGCGCCGCTTGCTGCATGGCACGACAACTTTGCCCTCGCCGCCGTGCTTGTCGCCCTGGTCGCGGTCGAGGCGCTTGTTCTGCTGTTCAACAAGTGGTCGTGCCCCCTCACGGGCGTTGCCGCCCGCTATACCGAGCGACGCGAGGAGAACTTCGACATCTACCTTCCTCGCTGGCTTGCGAAGTACAACAAGAGCATCTTCACCCCGCTGTACTTGCTCGGCGCAGCCTACTCAGCTTTCGCATGGTGGCGTCACAGCTAGAAGCGCCTCAGCGAGTGCGAGTTCAAGCATGCTCTTCCTGCGCCGTGCGACCAGTGCCGCCTGACCCTTCGCTGCAGCGGACTCGCACCGGCGAAGCGCTTGGCCCGCGAGGCGCTGTGGTCCATCATTCGCCTCGCGGGACATGCGCCATCACGGCAACGGCCCGCCCGGCTCAGACCTCAGGCGTCGCAGGCTCGGCCGAGCCTCACGTCCGTGGCACTGTATTCGTCACATGGAGTCGCCATGTCCAAGCCCTTCGTGAACCTCGATGAAGTTCAGTTCGACGACATCGAAGAGAACGGTCTCTACACTTCCAAGCGTGCCCTCTTCAGCGCCAGCATCGGTGCGCGAAAGCTCGGCTACAACTTGACGGAGCTGCCACCCGGCAAATCCCAGTGCCCCTTTCACTCCCATCGCGAGGAAGAGGAAATGTTCCTCATCCTGGAAGGCGAAGGCGAGTTGCGCTTCGGGGAGCGCAGGTTCAAGCTTCGACGCCACGATGTCATCGCGTGCCCGACCGGTGGAGCGGAGGTGGCGCACCAGATCATCAACACCGGCAGCGCGCCGCTTCGCTACCTGTCTCTCTCGAACGTCTCGGCAACGGAGGTTTGCGAGTATCCCGACTCCCAGAAGATTGGGGTCTTCGCCAGCACATCTCCAACGTCCAGCCTGCGCAGGATGTTCCGAGCAGAGGCTGGGGTCGAGTACTACGATCGCGAGTCAACAGAGTCGCGCAAAGGCGACGCCTGACCCTTCGCTGGAGCGGACTGCCACCGGCAGGGCACTCGGGCCGCGAGCCGGTCAGCGTCATCC
>CAZVLY010000004.1:6069-7527 GCA_964628175.1 uncultured Piscinibacter sp.
AAGAATGCACTCATGGTCAAGGTGCACGAGAGCCAGTTCCGCCTTCTGGCTGGCGAGGCGTCCCTCACCGCGTATCAGTTCCACACCAGGACAGCTCGCCACTACTTCTGCAAGGTCTGCGGCATCTACCCTTTCCACCGCAAGCGCGTCACTCCCGACAACTTCGGCATCAATGTGCACTGCCTCGAAGGGCTCTCGCTCGAGGGTATCCCTGTCCGCCAGGCAGTTGGTGCAGCCATGCCGTAGCAGCGCTGCCAGCGAGGATCAAACCTTCGCTCGAGCCGGAGTTCCAACGGCATGGCACTTGGCCCGCAAATCGCTCGGCCTTAGCATCTGCCTCGCGGGCCAAGCCTCATTCCACCTCCGGCCCCTCAGTTCAAACCTCAGGCCTCACGCATGCAACTGGAAGCCGTCGCCTACACAAGCAGCGCTGTTCATGACATGACTGTCGCTGACCTCGAGCAACTCCTCCTGAAGTCGCGCGCGAAGAACGCTGAGCTCGGCGTCACCGGCGTTCTCCTTTTTCATGACGGTTCGTTCTTCCAGTACTTCGAAGGACCGCCCGCTGCGGTCGAAGAGGTTTACGCCCGGATCCGTCGTTCGCCGTTGCATCAGGACATCATTGAACTTCTGCGCGGGCCCATTCGCAGCCGCAGCTTTGGAGCTTGGCTCATGGGCTTCACCCAGGCTCCGGCATCCACGCTGCTCAGCCTGTCGAATGCCTCCTGGGAGGCGCGCGTGCGACAAGAGAATGCGGTTGCGCCCACGGCAGTTTCCGAGGGCCTGGAGCTGTTGCTCCAGTTCTGGAACTCGAATCGCGGTGCGCTGTACCAGTGAGGCCCAAGCCTTCGCCGGGGCGGACCGCCCCCGGCCCCTCTGCTCAGACGTCAGGCTTCCCAGCCGAGCCGCCAGTCGACCCACGCAAGATTGGGGGTGCATGATGCACTGCCCCGAAGGCTGCGACTGTGTCTCACCTTCGGCTCCTTCCTGCCTTGCCTGTCATCGGGAGCTGCCACCATGCATCGATTCCTCGTCCCGTCGCTGCTCGCCCTGCTGGCACCGGGCGCCCTCGCCCAGGATGCAGTTCAGACCGACGGCGACAAGTACAAGGTCATTCTCGAGAACGAGTGCGTTCGCGTCCTCGACTACAAGGATGCTCCGGGCGAGAAGACTCATCAGCACAGGCACCCCGCCTTTGTGCTGTACGCGCTCTCGTCGTTCCGCAGATCACTGACTCTGCCTGATGGCAAAGTGCTCCTGCGCGAGTTCAAGCCGGGCGATGTCATGTGGTCCGATGCTCAGACACACATCGGTCAGAACATTGGTCAATCAGACACGCATGTGGTCATCGTGGAAGTGAAGAGCCAGACAGGTTCCTGCGCAAAGCAGTGACGCCTGCCCCTTCGCCCGAGCCGACTCGCGCCGGCAAGGTACTTGGCCCGCGAGCCCGCGTTTCCT
>CAZVLY010000004.1:7627-21875 GCA_964628175.1 uncultured Piscinibacter sp.
CGTACACGTCCGAGGCACGCGGATCGTTGTCACGCCCCCAGATCGAGCACCTTCTCTCCCGAGCTCAGGCACGCAGCGTGGAGCACCATGTGACGGGAGTCCTGCTCTACGCAAATGGGCACTTCTTTCAATACATAGAAGGGCCCGCGGCAGGCGTTTCAACGATCTGGGAAATCATCAAGGCAGATCCGCTCCACCATCGAATCGTCGAACACACGCACGAGCCCATTCGCCAAAGGGATTTTGCCGAGTGGTCCATGGCCTTTCGCGCCGACGGCTCCCATGGAATGTCACACCCCATGCATCTGGACGCGCTGCTCTCGGGGCGCTCCTTCGCCTACGGGAGAGCCGTGACCAGGCCCGTCGAGATGCTCCTGCATTCGTGGCACCTGGCCCGATAGACTTGGGCCATCAGCAGGGGCTGCCATGCAATCGACGGAACACTGGGAGCGCGTCTACGCCACGAAGTCGGCCGAATCGGTCAGCTGGTATCAACCGCACGCCGAACAGTCTCTCGCGCTCATCCGCGGGACCGGCACGCCGCGCACCGGCTCCATCATCGACGTCGGCGGCGGAGCCTCTACGCTTGCAGATGACCTGCTCGCTGACGGGTACACCTCTGTGACGGTCCTCGACCTGTCGGCCAGTGCCCTCGAAGCGGCCAGACAGCGTCTTGGAGCGCGCGCCGTGTCGGTCTCCTGGCGGGTTGGCGACGTGACGGGCGTTCAATTGCCCGAGCATTCCTACGACGTCTGGCATGACCGGGCGGTCTTCCACTTCCTCACCGCAGAGCAGGATCGAAGAGCCTATGTGGCCCAGCTGCGGCGCTCGGTCAAGCCCCTGGGTCATGTCATCGTCGCGACCTTCGCCGAGGACGGCCCCTCACAGTGCAGCGGCCTGCCCGTCATGCGTTATTCGCCCGAGGCGCTCCACGCCCAGTTCGGGGAGTCGTTCGCGCTGCTCAGGCAGGAACGCGAGTCCCACCACACCCCATTCGGCACGGTGCAGAAGTTCATCTACTGCTACTGCCGCCTGGCGCAAGCCTAGTCGCGGCAACGTACCACCCTCCGCCATTGCCTCGAATGCTGCGCGCGCTCATTTACGGCCTCACCATCCTGCATCTCGGGCCAGGCCTTGCATTTGCGTTGCTGGCATTCGGATGCGATGGCGCAACTCCGTCCCTCGGAGCTGTCTGCGGGGAGAGTGCCTTGTCTTCCTTCGCGCTCCTCACTGCCGGTGGCTGGCTGATCCTGGGCCTCGGTCTGGCAGCGGTGCATCTCGTCCGGCTTGCTCGCAGTTCAACGCCACCCCGGACCGGTTTGCGCGCCTGGGCGCTGATCGCCCTCCTTGCGGTCGGCGCTCTGCTCGGGGCGTCAGGCGCGTGGCTCTCTGGCAGCCAATACTGGTTCCTGGCCATCCCCGCTGCCTTGGCCGCGGGCTGGCTGTTCCTCGCCAATCCGCTGGCCTGCCAGCCCGAGGATGCGGGCACCGACGGCCGCTCGGCAGGTCGCAACCGCGCGGCCTGACCCTTCGCTCGAGCCGATTCGCAGCGGAACGGCACTTGGCTCGCGAGGCGCGCTCGTCTATCGTCCGACTCGCGGGCCCAGCGCCACGGCGGCGCCGGCCCCTCCCTTCAAACGTCAGGCCGCACCGGGAGTGTCAGCACGTGTCGGAGCCAGAGTTCCAGACCGAGCGTCTGCTCGTTCGTCGATGGCGCGACGCCGACCTCCCTGCCCTGCTCGCCGTGTATGGCGACGCCGAAGCGATGCGCTGGGTGGGTGACGGTCGAGCGATCACTCAGGACGAGTGTGTTCAATGGCTTGGGGTCACACGCAGCAACTACGAGAAGCGCGGCTATGGCATGTTCGCCATCGAGGAGCGGGACTCACCGGGCGCCATTGGCTTTTGCGGCATCGTCCATCCGGGCGGCCAGCCCGAACCAGAGCTCAAGTACGCTCTCCTTCGCTCGCGTTGGGGCAGAGGTCTGGCGACCGAGGCGGTCTCGGCCCTCATCGCCTACGGGGCACGCACGCACGGCCTGGCCTTCATGATTGCCACCGCGGCAACGGAAAATACCGCCTCCCACAGAGTCTTGCTCAAGGCGGGCATGCAACGGGCGGAGCTGCGCGCCAACGAAGACGGCACGCACACCCAGCTGTTCCACTGGCGTTCAGGCCAGCGTGCACCCTAGGTCATCATCCGCCTCGCGTGCCGCGGGCCATTCCGGTTCCGGCCCCTCAGCTCAACCCTTGGCCGTCACCCAGTGCCCCAGATTCACGAAATCCTCGAACTCGATCTGCTGACACTGCGCGAACACACGGAGCGCGCGGGCGATCAGCTTGATCCCGACCGCTTGCGCAACTCGATCGAGACCGCGCTTCCCCTGTCCGAAGTGGCCGTCGTCCGTCGCCAGGGCGCGCTGGTCGCTTACGCCATGCTCCAGCCTCGCGAGGCCGGCCAGTGGTTCGTCACAGGATTCAACACCCATCCCGCGCATCGCAGCGCTCCCGTGTTCCGGGCCCTCTTTCGCCAGCTCCTGGAAATCGCATCGCGCCGGGGCATCACTTCGCTGCGAAGCAACGTCTACAAGACCAACCGCCTGTCCATGGCCTTCCATGCCCGCCTCGGGTTCCAGGTCACCCGAGAGAATGCCAAGGGGGTGGAGTTCACCGCCACCGTTGCGGAGCTGCTGGCAAAGAGCGGCCTGGTCGCGCACTGACGCCTGACCTTTCGCTGGAGTCTGCGGCAATCGCCGCACCGGCCGGCTTCAAGGTCGGCAAGGCACTCGGCGCCCTTGACCTTCCCATCATGGGAATGTCTAAGCTGTCGGCACCACTCAACCTGGAGCTTCAGCATGGATCACGCGCATCACGGGCATCAACAGCCTCACGCCGGCCACAAGCGCGGCGACGAGTCGCTGAACCACGTCGCCTTCGTCGCAACGCTCCACTGTCTGGCGGGGTGTGCCATCGGCGAGGTCGCCGGTCTGATGATCGGCACCGCACTGGGATGGAGCAACGGAGCCAGCATCGCCCTGGCGGTGTCTCTGGCCTTCCTGTCCGGCTTCGCACTCACCGCCCTGCCGTTCCTGCGCCGCGGTTACTCCGTCACGTCGGCGTTTCGCATCGCGCTGGCGGCCGATGCGGCCTCGATCACCATCATGGAGATCGTGGACAACGCCATCATGCTGGTCATCCCCGGCGCCATGAACGCGCCCCTGGACTCCCTGCACTTCTGGGCCAGCATGGCATTCGCGCTCGCCGTCGCGGGTGCCGTGGCCTACCCGGTGAATCGCTGGCTCATCGGGCGAGGCAAAGGGCACGCCCTGGCGCACGCTCACCATTGAGTCGGGTCGCGAGTCGACGCCCGGCTCGTGCTGGAGCAGACTCGCAGGGCGTGGAACACACAGGCGGGGCCGTTCGCGGCCCAAGGAGATCACATGACGTCTCGCAGACTTGCCTTGTTCGCCGGCGTGGGTGCCGCAGGGGTGGCGTTCGGCACCGCTGGCTGCGCCTCCCCGAGGCCAACGGTCTCGCGCCCGGAGCTCCTCTCCCAGGTGCGCCTTGCAGAGGAGAGCTTCGCCGCAACCATGGCACGCAGGGACCCTGCGGCCTTCGCCGAGTTCATCGCGGAAGACGCTGTCTTCATCAACGGAGGCAATCCGCTGCGCGGCAAGGCGGCGATCGTCGAGTTCTGGTCACGATTCTTCGCTCCGCAGGCAGCACCGTTTGCGTGGCGACCCGAGCTCGTCGAAGTCGCCTCCTCCGGCACGCTGGGCTACACCGAAGGCCCCGTGCTGTCACCCACCGGCGCCATCTTCGCCAAGTTCTTCACCACCTGGCAGCTGAGCCCGAGCGGCAGGTGGCTCGTCGTCTTCGACAACGGGTACAGCGTCTGCAAAGCCTAGCTGGGCGGCAGCGAGCAGTGCCAGTGGCGAGCCGATGCCAACGGGCGCAGAATCGTGGCGCCTGACACTCTTGAAGCGGAGGTCCCATGGCTTTCCTGCACTGCCCTCACTGCGGCGCTGCCATGCCCAAGGGGCGGTCCTGGGCAGAGGTGGCGGTCGCAACGCTCGTCCCTGCCCCCGCCGTTCCCGACATGGCCACGCAGATGCGCTGCGATGCTTGCGGTCGTGTCTCCGCCGCGAGCGACTTGCGCCACGCCGTGGCTGACCGCTTCCACCCCAGACGCTTGCGGCCGTGGCTGCTCGTGGCGGCAGTGCTGCTGTGGGCGTTCACGTCGGTGGCAGTCGGCCAGGCAGTCAGGCCCGCTCAGTTCGAACCCTGGGTCTCAGACGACACGCCGGCGTGCCATCGCCCGTTCATTGCGCTGCACATTCACACCGCCCATGCCAAGCGAAACCGATCCATTCGACCTGGGCCGCTTCGAGCAGGCGCAAGCTGAGAGCTACGAAGCAGCGCTGGCGGAGCTGCGTGCCGGAAGGAAGCGAACGCACTGGAGCTGGTACGTGCTGCCGCAGATCCGGGGCCTGGGTTCCAGTGCCATGTCGGTTCGCTACGCCATCTCCAGCCTGGCAGAAGCACAGGCCTACCTCGCGCACCCCGTGCTCGGCCCAAGGTTGCGCGCGTGCGTCGACGCCATGAATGCCCACGCGGGCCGAAGCGCAGCGGCCATCCTCGGCGAGATCGACGCGTGCAAGTTTCACTCCTGCGTCACGCTGTTCGCCCAGGTCGCTGAAGCCGACTCACCGTTCCGCTTGGCGCTGGCCACGTACTTCGCGGGTTCGCAGGACTCCGCCACCCTGGCCATGCTGGCGCAACAGACGAGTCCCCCGTGAGGCCCGGCCCTTTGCGGGAGCGGGCTCGCACCGGCAGGGCGCTTGGCCCGCGAGGCGCTTGTTCTTATCATCCGCCTCGCGGGCCAAGCGCCACCGCGGCGTCGGCCCGCCCAGCTCGAACGCCGGGCCGCAAGCCGCCGCACTGCATGCCGCTCATTTCCGCCACCCGCCTGCGGATCCGTTCCGCCTGGTACCTGCCGGTGTTCTTCCTGCAGGCATGGCGCTCCGCCAATCAGGCGAAACGCGCATCGGGCAACCTGGCGGTTGCCGTGCTCAACGACACACAGCGGACCTTCTGGACGTGCTCATCCTGGGCCACCCAGGACGCCATGCGCAGCTACATGTCGTCCGGAGTGCATCAGCAGGTCATGCGCAAACTCGCGCTCTGGTGCGATGAGGCTTCCGTGGTGCATTGGGAGCAGGAATCGCCGGAACTGCCGAGCTGGGCGGTCGTGCATCAGCGCATGCAGCAAGATGGCCGTGCGTCTCGGGTTGTCCATCCGTCGCCAGCGCAGCTGGCGTTTCGAGTACGGCCACCGGATCTCGCCCAGTCGAGGCCGGTGCGGCTGAAGTAGCGCTGCTCGTCCAGGGGCATCTCGCCGACATTGCGGCCTGGACCGTCGCCAAAGTGGACAGCCACCGGCCCGGCACTCGGGCCCCGAGGCGCCCCGGTTTAACATCCGTTTCGCGGCGCCAGCGCCACTGCGGCGCCGGCCCGCCCAACTCAACCCTCTGGCCTCACCGATGCCGGCTGTCTCGATGCCGCTTCCCCTGCGTCTGATCGCTGGCGTGCTTCCGGCCAGTTCAGCGATCCTTCTCTGCTCATGCGCGATCGAGCCCGCGCGCATTGCCCCGCAGAGTGTCTCCGCAGAGCGCTACATCGCACTCAGTTGTGCGGAGCTCGCGACCGAGAGCAGTGTGGTCGCCAGCCGGATGCAGCGCCTTCGCAGCAAGATCGAATCCTCCAACGAGGTCACCGAAGGCGCCACCGGCATCGTTGGCTGGGCGGTCTTCTGGCCCGAAATTCTCTACCACCGGGCGACCGAAGCCCCAAAGGACAGAGAAGAGTTCGCACGTCTGGCCGGCGAACAACGGGCCATCGGCCAAGTTGCCGCAGCCAAGGGGTGTCCGTCAGGCGAGTCCAGTGCCCCTGGCCGTGCCGCGCCATCCGCCTCGGCAGCCTCCGGCGCGGGCTAGGCCGAGACTCAAGGCACAAGCCTCACCGGAACGACATTCGCACGGTTGTCATACGCCTCGCGAGTCACGGGCGTCCCTCAGGCACCGCGCAGGTCCTGGGCCGTCACCACAAGAACCTCACGCGCCGGTGGTCCGGCCATCAACGGGCCGAACTTCGCGATCTGCTCCTTGAAGTAGCCGCTTTCTTCCCCCGCGTTCAGGTCAGCCTCCGTCTCCCACAGCGTGATGGAGGTTCCCTTGCCGCTGCCCGGGTCCTCGAGCAGCAGCGCGCCTCGAAACCCCTTCTGCATCTGCGCAGCCGGAATCACGGACTCCCTGAAGATCCTGGCAGCTTCGTCGGCCATCCCTGGCCGAGGCTGCATGGTGGTCATGCGTGCGTACATGGCGCCTCCCCTCAACGGATTCGACCTTGTGCCCCGCGGCGAATCTGCGCTCGTCCGTCATCACCGCCGTTGCGCAGGCTCAAGGGCTCAGCCTCGGCGCCGCGCGGGCGGCCGGTCCGGCCGGGGCGGCTCGGCTCCCGGCTCCTCGACCCAGACCTCGGCCGACGCGTCGCCTGCCTGTGCTGATGGCCGTCAATGCGAAAGCTGCCGGTGCGGTCCAGAGTCGGATTGTCCCAGCCGTCACAGGAGACAGAGGTGAGCGCCTTCCATGCGAAACATGTTCCCGGGCTTGTCCTGGCCGTACTGCTGGCTTCCCCGGCCCAGGCACAGCAGGCCTCTGCGCCCACGCCTCAGCTCTACGCTTCCAGGCCCATCATGACGGTACCCGTCACTGGCGACGACAAGAAGGAAATCGTCCTCATGGCCGTGTCCATCCAAGCGTCTGGTGCCGTGCCCATGCACACCCATCCGGGCGACTGCGTCGGTTCGGTCATCGAGGGCGCCGTGGAACTCCTCGTGGACGGTCAGCCGCCCAGGCGCATCGCGGCCGGAGAGGCCTACAGCAACCTGCGGGGAACTGCCCACGGATTCCGCAACGTCGGCGACACACAGGCCCGTCTGCTCAACAACCTGGTCGTGGACAAGGGCGCGCCGCGCGTCCAGGCGGCCGCACCAGCTGCAAAGCCGTAGCAGCGCTGGCGAAGCGGAGCCGGCCAAGCCTTCGTCCGGGCGGGGGCGTCCTTCGGCCGCCTGGCCCGGAGCCTGGGCGCCAGACGAGCGAAGGAGTTGCCTGCCCGTCGACGCGTCCACGCTCCTGCCATGACCTCCAGGCGGACGAATCCCGCGGCAGGTCGATCGTGCAGCGGATGACACCACCGAGCCTGGGTGGTTCGCGTGCAACACGCCGGGCCGCGAGCGCGGGAGGCGAGAATCGCGGAACTCGGTCTTCGGGAGTGCGTTCGTGGCATGGGTCTTGTTGGTTGTCGCAGGCCTGCTCGAAGTGGGTTGGGCCATCGGACTCAAGTACACCGAGGGCTTCTCCAGGCCCTGGCCAAGCGTCCTCACCCTGGCAGCGATGGTCGGCAGCGTCGTGCTGCTGGGCATCGCCATGAAGTCGCTTCCGGTGGGCACCTCGTATGCCATCTGGGTCGGCGTCGGCGCCGTGGGCACAGCCATTCTCGGCATCGTGCTCTTCGGTGAGCCCGCCAACGCTGGCCGCCTGCTGAGCCTGGGGCTCATCGTGGCGGGCATCGTCGGGCTCAAGCTGGCCACGCCAGGCTAGGGCGTCGGCATGGGCGTGCGACGACTCGGCCCAACGGCGAGGCCCGGCCCTTCGCCGGAGCGGACTTCCACCGGCCCCTTCGTTCGACCGTGAGGCTCCACATGCAAGCACCCGTGAATGCCCCTGCCCCGCCGGAGACCGTGGAGATCCGTGTGCTCGCGGGCGCCGATGTCGCGGCCGCCCGGGGGATGCTGGCGATGTTCGGGCGCGAGTTCGTGGATGAGCAGACGTATGCGAGCAGGCAGCCGGATGATCGATACCTTCAGCGCCTGCTCGACACCGACTCGTTTGTTGCCATCGTCGCCCAGATCGGCACCCGCGTGGTCGGTGGCTTGGCCGGCTATGTGCTGCCCAAGTTCGAGCAGGCCAGGTCGGAGTTCTACATCTATGACCTGGCTGTCGATGCAGGCCATCGGCGGCGCGGCGTGGCCACCGCCATGATCGAGCGGCTCAAGCGGCTCGCCGCCGCCCGCGGCATCCATGTCATCTTCGTGCAGGCCGACTACGGAGACGATCCGGCCATCGCCCTCTACTCGAAGCTCGGGACGCGCGAGGACGTCCTGCACTTCGACATCGACCCCGCAGAGAGAGCCGCCTGACGCTGGGCCGGTGCCGACTCGCACCGACATGGCACTTGGCCCGCGGGGCGCGGGTCCTTATCATCCGCCACGCGGGTCGAGCACCATCCCGGCGCTCGCGGCCCGGCAGCAACATGGGTCGGCACAAGGAACGAACGTGCTTCGCGGAAGTTGTCTATGCCAGGGCGTGGCGTTCGAGATCGACGGCACGGTCATCGACCTGCTGTACTGCCATTGCAGCATGTGTCGCAAGGCCCATGGTTCGGCCTTTCGGGCGCGCGGCAAGGTGAAGACCGCCGAGTTCCGGTGGGTCCGGGGCGAGGAACTCGTTCGCTACTTCGAGTCGTCGCCCGGTCAACACAGAAGCTTCTGTTCGGTCTGCGGCTCCAATCTGATCACCCGGTTCGACGAGAAGCCCCGTGTCCTCGGCCTGGCACTCGGCGTGCTCGACGATGACCCGGTGAACCGCCCTGTTTGCCATGTCCATGTCGGTTCCAAGGCACCCTGGCACGAGATCACCGATGCGCTGCCGCAGTTTGAGCAGAATCCCACCGCTCCGGTCGTACCCAGAGATGCGGCCTGAACCTGCGGTGGAGCCGGCGGGCACCGGCATGGCACGCTCCGCCCAGCTCGGGCGTCGATCTTCGCGCGGGCTGCGCCGTTCCCGGGGGTCTCATGTTTGATCACGTCGTCTTCGGCGCCAGCAACTACGCGCAGAGCAAGGCGTTCTTCCTGAAGGCTCTCGAACCGCTCCACGTCCGCATCGTCTCGGAGGGGCCGCTCGGTGTGGAGTTCTGCCGCCCGAACGAGACGTCTTCACTGTGCATTCGCCGGGAACCCGATGCGAAGCCGTCGCACCTTCACCTGGCGTTTGCCGCCGAGAGCCGGCAGCAGGTCGAAGCCTTCTATCGCGCCGCTCTGGCAGCGGGCGGCAAGGACAATGGCGCACCCGGCCTGCGCCCGCGCTACCACGCCAACTACTACGCGGCATTCGTCATCGGCCCGGACGGACACAACATCGAAGCGGTATGCCACGAACCCGAGGCCTGAGCCTTCGCTCGGGTGGGCCGCCACCGGCCGGGCACGCGGGTCGGGAGGCGATCGCTCCCATCGTCTGCCTCGCTGGCCGCGCGCTGCGCCTGCGATCGTGACTCGGCACGGGAGCAGGGACTCGCATGCCTCGCCCGGTGTACTTCGTGGCCGCCGCCGCAGCGCTGCTGTCGCTCGCGGCGCAGCGCGCTGCGGCGCAGGACTTGCGCAACTGGTTCGAAGATCCCTTCTTCCAGATCTCCGACGCCGTTCCCCGCTGCCCGGAACCAGCCGGTCCGCGCGTCAGCGAAGCAGAACGCCGGGTGCAGGCGCACCGTCGCGCGGAGAAGGGCACCACCTGCTGGCTCGCCAGGGAATGCGAACGCCCCAGCGCCTACGCGTACGACCGAGACATCGCCTCGGGAATCCTGGCTGCGATGCGCACGCGCCCGTCGTTTCCGGACACCTCCCTCTGGGTCACGGTTCAGGGGCGTGTGGTCTACATCGAGGGTTGCATCGCCCGTCAGGCTCAGGCCGCGGAGATCGAGGCCTTCATCCGGCAGGTCCCGCACGTTCAGCAAGCCATCGCCATCGTCACCACGACGCCGGCCGCCAGTCCGCCCTACAAGCTGCTCACGGGCCGCTAGTGCCGCGTCAGGTCCAGGCCTGCCTTCGCCGGCGCGGTCTGACAGAGCAGCAAGGCACTTGGCCCTCACGCCGGCCAGTGTCATCATGCGTTGCGAGGGCCGGTCGCCATTCCGGCGCTCGCAGCCCCGCCCAGACCTTGGGCGCCGTCCACCCCCACACAGCGAGATCGCAGTGAACATCGAAGCGTTCATGCTTGGCTACCAGGCCGCATGGGAGCGGCGCGACCCGGCCATGTTTGCCGCGCTGTTCTCACCCGATGGCGAATATCACAACACGCCGTTCCAGGTGCAGCGAGGCACCGAGCAACTCGTCGACTACTGGAAGCGCGTGCAGCTCCAGGAGGACGTCAAGGTCAGCTTCGAGGTCCTGGCCACAGCCGCTGGCTCGGGCATTGCACACTGGCACACCACCTACCAGGTCGCGTCGGAAGAGTTGTTCCAGATCTGGGCCCAGTCCACAGGCACCAGCCTGGTCGCACGCAGGCCTGGCGATCCGCTGCCGAGAATGGTGCTCGACGGTGTCCTCCACGCCACGTTCAGTGGCAAGCGCTGTTCGGTGGCTCGCATCTGGTGGCACAGCGTGCCCCAGCCCATCTGAAGCGCAGCGCATCGACAGCTGAGCATCCGGCCGAGCGGGAGCGCCCGCGGCAAGGCACTTGGCCCGCACGGCGCTGCGGCATAGCATTCGTCCCGCGGCGCCATCGCGGCGCCGGCACGACCAGCTCGAACGCCGGGCATCGCCCGGCATGTCCGTGGAGGCAGCCAGCGATGAACACACCTGGTCTTTCCGATCGATGGGAACGCGGCAGCCCCTATGAGCGGTACATCGGCCGCTGGAGTCGCAGGACGGCCCCGCTCTTCCTGGCCTGGCTGGACGAGCCGGCCGGCAGACGATGGCTGGATGTCGGCTGCGGCACCGGCGCGCTGTGCGCAGCGATCCTCGACCAGTGCAGCCCAGCCAGCGTGATCGGCGTCGAACCCTCGGAGGGATTCCGCGATCTGGCGCTTCGGAGCCTGGCCGGCAAGGCCGTCTGCCTGGCTGGCAATGCGGCCGCGCTCCCGCTCGATCGCGGCGCTTGCGACATCGCCGTGTCGGGGCTGGTGCTGAACTTCGTTCCGAGCCTGCCCGACGCCTTGTCGGAGATGATACGCGTCACGTCCCGGGGCGGAACCATCGCCGCCTATGTCTGGGACTACGCCGACGGGATGGAGATCATCAGGCACTTCTGGGACGCTGCGGTGGCCCTCGATGCGGCGGCGGCCCCGCTTCACGAAGGAGCGCGCTTCCCGCTTTGCGAGCCCTCCGCGCTGAAGGCGGCGTTCGAGGACGCGGGGCTCACGGACGTGAAGACCACGGCACTCGACCTGAGGGCGGAGTTCGCCGACTTCGACGACTACTGGGGTCCCTTCCTCGGCGGACAAGGGCCTGCGCCCGCCTATGCGATGTCGCTTGCGGAAGACCGCCGGGCCGCGCTGAAGGACAGGCTGATGACGGCATTGCCGCGAGCGGCAGGCGGGACCATCTCGCTCAATGCAAGGGCCTGGGCCGTGAGCGGTGCAACGTGCAGCGATGACTGAGGCCTTGTCGAATTGTCCGGCGCCGGTTCGTCGTGGCCAGACCGAGACCCACCTACACCCGGAGAGCAGACCATGCGATTCATCATCACGGCGCAGCCGAGTGCGGAGGCTTCGACGGCCGACGCGCAGACTGAATTCGATGCGGACCTCTTCAAGGCCTACATGCGATTCAACGAAGAGATGCACCGCGCCGGGGTGCTCGTGGCCTCGGAAGGCCTCAACCCTGCCGCCAGAGGGGCTCGTGTCGCGGTGGCCCATGGCAAGCGCTACGTCGTGGACGGCCCCTTCGCCGAGTCGAAGGAACTGGTGGGCGGCTTCTACCTCATCGAGGTGGGCTCGCTCGACGAGGCGATTCAATGGGCCCTGCGCGCGCCGTCCGGCTTCGGCGCGGACGACATCCTGGAAATTCGCCAACTGACCGGCGCGGAAGACCTGCCGCCGGAAATACTCCAGCTCATCGCCGAGGCCGCGCCGACGTGGAGCGCCTCTTCCTGGCATGCTCGCAAGGCGAACTAACCGCGCGTTGCGAACGCAGGCCGGCGTTCGTGGCCCGGCTCGCCCCCCGGGCCGCACTTCCTGCCACCCAGCCCCCTCGGAGGCCTTGCATGTCGCAGCAGACGCGATCACTGATCCTGCAGCACTGGGACCTGGCCAACACCAGGCGCTGGAGCGAGTTCGGGCAGTTGCTCCATCCCGGGTTGCTGTATGAAGTGCCCCAGACTCGCGAGTACATCGAATCCGGCCCTGGGTACCTGGAGATGTTCAGGACCTGGCCGGGTCACTGGTCGGCCCACATCAAGCACCTCGTTTGTGACGAGTCCAAGGCTATCTGCGTCATCGACTTCGTCGTCGGCGATGAAACGATGACGGGCATCTCGATTTTCGAACTGCGCGGCGGGCTGATCTCGCGAGTCACGGACTACTGGCCGGAGGCTTACGATCCACCACCTCGTTCAACGCCGCACCTGAAACGCCGGCCCGGCTGAGGCCGGAGCTTCGCGCGAGCGGAGCGCTCGGCGAGGCGAGGTGCGACTCGTGGCACGGCGGTGCCTGCATGGGAGAGACCATTGATGCGGACAAGCAGATTCAGGCGCTCGCACAGCAGCGTTTGCCAGATGGCGCGGGCACTGGAGGCGCCGGGGCGCGGCCGCTCGCTCGAGTGCGGACCCGCACCACGGGCTTGACCCGCAAGTCCCTGCAGTCGGGTGCACCGCGCCATGTCAACCTTGTGCCGCCTGGCCCAGCCCGAGGACTTCGCGGCGCTGGGCCGGATGCTGGAGCTGTACCAGTACGAACTCTCCGACATCTGGGATCAGGAACTCGACTCGCAGGGCGAGTTCGGCTACGACACCTCGAAGCATCGGCAGGCGCAGCGATTCTTCGCCCATGTGCTGCTCGTCGACCAGCACTACGCCGGTTTCGCACTGATCGCCCCTGCGATGGTCACCCGGCAGGAGGGCCACTGGATGGAGCAGTTCTTCGTCCTCAAGAAGTACCGCAAGGCCGGCAACGGCATGGTGCTGGCCAGGCATGTCTTCCAGCGCCATCCCGGCGCCTGGGAGGTGGGGCAGATGCCGGGCAACGCAGCGGCACGCCAGTTCTGGCGCCGCGTCGCCGCCACCGTGACCCGAGGCGACTTTGCCGAAGTCGAGGTCACGCAGGGCTGGTGGCAAGGCACGGTTCAGCGCTTCACCGTTGAACCCCCGGCCTGAGCCTTCGCTCGAGCGAACCCGCGGTTCGAACGCCAGATTGCAGGAGACACCACCATGACCGACCACGAAGACCGCGAGCTCGTCGAGCGAGCCATCGAGTTGCTGAACGGCCCGCCCTACTTCAATGTCGCCACCGAAAGCGACGGCCAGCCCTGGAACAGCCCGGTCTGGGCGGCGCGAGACCAGAGCCTGCACCTGTACTGGTCGTCCTGGGTGAAAGCGGTCCACTCCGAGAACATCGGCAAGAACCCCAGGACCTTCCTGACCCTCTTCGACTCGACCCGCCAGCGAGGCACCAACAACTTGCGCTGTCTCTATCTCCAGTGCACGACGATCACCGTGCGGGATCCCGACGAGGCGGCGAAGGCATTCGCATTGCTCTATCCCGGCGAAGACATGGACCTGGCGGACTTTCTCGGGGCGGGCCAGAAGCGCTTCTACCGCGCGACACCCGTCAGGGCATGGCTGAACTGCCTGTCCGAACGCCAGCTGACCCCGTCCACGATCAAGATGCGTGCGGAGGTCTCACTCGAGTTGCTGCGAGCGGCGGCCTGAGCCTTCGCAGCAGCGGCACCGATCTGTCACGCAGGGGGAATCCGATGACCAATCTCTCCACGAATGCCCAGCTCGTAGCCGGGCTGTTCGATGAAATCGCCAAGGGCAACGGCACGCCCTTCTGGGAGGCCTGTCACGACGACCTCGTCTGGCGCACGATCGGCGAAGGCTCATGGAGCGGCGAGTTTGTCGGCAAGCAGACCATCGTCGACGAGATCTTTCGCCCACTGAACCGCGTGCTCGTCGAGCGGTCCACGATCGCCACGCGCATCATCGACGGCGGCGAGGTCATCGTCGTTCAGGCCCGCGGCAGGAACCTCACGCGCGACGGCCAGCGCTACGACAACGACTATGCCTTCGTCATCCACTTCAGGGACGGCAGGATCGCCCGCTATGAAGAGTACTGCGACACCGACCTGATCGCCCGCGTTCTGCCCGATCGAAATGCCGCCAAGCTGCTGCCCAAGCCCGGCTGAGGCCTCGCGCTTC
>CAZVLY010000004.1:21975-27755 GCA_964628175.1 uncultured Piscinibacter sp.
TCCCCCGTTCACAGCCTTCGCGTGGTCTTCGCACTGAGCATGTTCGCTTGCTCCCTCATCCTGCTGCTCTTTGTGCGCGGCCGGGCGGCGTGGACGACCGAGTTCTGGCTGCAGTGGGTCGCAGCCGCCATCGCCCTCTCCACGGCCGTCTGCCTCATCGCATTCCGCAAGGGGACCCTGCGTGTGCAGGGCGTGCCGCTGCTGCATCTGGCCCGCGTCTTCGCGCGCCAGCTCGTGCTCATGTACATCGTGTCGGCGCTGGCCATCACAGCGCTCGCCCTGGCCGTCGTGTACGCCATCACACGCTCGGCGCAAGATGCCCTCGCACTCGCAGTCCTGGCCGGCTTGTGGCTTTCGCTGTGGCTCGCTCCGGGCCTGGCGTCCCTCACGAGCTGGCACAAGCTGCGTGCCGCGCGAGGCAGTGAGAATTGAGCAGGAGGGTCGGCATGGATCGGTTTGACGGTGGCTGCCTCTGCGGCGATGTCCGGATCGTCGCCTCGGGACGCCCCTATCGCGTCGGCTTGTGCCACTGCCTCGACTGCCGCAAGCACCACGGCGCGCTCTTCCACGCGTGCGCAGTGTTTCCTGCCGAGGCGGTCACCGTGCGAGGCGAGACACGCGACTACGCCGGACGGCACTTCTGCCCGCGCTGCGGTTCATCGGTTTACTCGCGCACCGGCGACGAGACGGAAGTGAGTCTCGGCGTTCTCGATGCGCCGGATCAGCTGGCGCCCACCTACGAGCTCTGGACGATCCGCCGGGAGTCATGGCTGCCGCCATTTCCAGTAGCGCATCGCTACGAGCGCGACCGCGATCCCGGCAGTCGCTTCGAGGATCGTTAGGCATGGCGTGGCGCCGGACGAGGTCTTCATGCTGCTGCCATTCACCGTCGAGCAGTTCTTCGGCGTCTTCCGCGCCTACAACGAGACCGTGTGGCCCGCCCCATGGCTGCTGGGCGCACTCGCCGTGGCCGCCCTCTGGCTGACGACGCGGCCGGGCCGCCGCAGCGATCAGGCGATCTCTGCCATCCTCGGCGTGCTCTGGCTGTGGCTCGGCCTGGCCTACCACCTGGCATTCTTCGCCGCCATCAATCCCCTGGCCTACGCCTTCGCTGCCCTCTCCGTGGCCGGTGGCCTGGCCTTCCTGTGGTTCGGCGCAGTGCGGCGCCGCCTTCGCTTCCGGTTCTCGGCGCGGGGCCGGGGCCGGGCCGGTCTGCTGCTGGTGGCATTTGCCCTGGTCATCTATCCCGCGTGGTCGGCGCTTGCAGGCCACCGCTATCCGGAGTTCCCCACGTTCGGCCTGCCGTGCCCGACGACCCTCTTCACCATCGGGCTGCTCGCATTCCTGGTGCCGCCCTACCCGCGCGCCGCCCTGGTCGCGCCGCTTCTGTGGTGTCTTGTCGGCGCACAGGCTGCGTTCCTGCTCGGCGTTCCCCAGGACCTGGGCCTTCTGGCCGCTGCAGCCTTCGCATCGTTCCTGCTCCTGCAGGCATCATCCGCGAGGCAGGCGCCGCCTGCGACCCCTTGACGCGCACGGCCTCTGGACGTCACCGAAGACCCCTCCTCCTCCGATCGGAACACCATGCCCCTGCTCGGTTCAGCCGCCATGCTGCTGTCGTTCGATATCGCGCCCGAGGCGATCGAGGAGCACGACCGGTGGCACACGCACGAACATCTTCCCGAACGCCTGTCGATTCCGGGCTTCCTGCGGGGCACACGGTGGATCGCTGCGGCCGCTGAGCCGCGCTACATGGTTCTCTACGAAGTCCGGGACCTGCGGGTGCTCACGTCCGAGGCCTACCTCGCGCGACTGAACGACCCGACACCCTGGACTCAACGCATCATGCCCTTCTATCGCGGCATGAGCAGAGGCCTGTGCTCGGTCCTCGGCAGCTTCGGGCAGGGCCAGGGCGGCGCTGCGGCCTTGATCCGCTTCGGCAGCGACGAGGCAAGCGCCGGGCGCTTGAATCGCTGGCTGCTCGAAGAGGTCCTTCCGGACGTGCCTCATGCGGCCGGCCTCGGCAGTGCGCACCTGCTGGCGGGCGCTCAGGCTGCCGCCATGACGAAGGAGCAGCGCATTCGGGGCGCGGATCGCGGTGTCGACTCGGCCATCATCGTCACCGGCTACGACAGCCAGGCCGTGGCTGCGTTCGCCGATGGCTTGTGTGCCGGCGATCGACTGCCGAGCCAGGGGGCACGAGAGACAAGGTGCAGCACCTACGTCGTGGGCTACACCCTGGCCAGCGCCGAGGTGGACGCCTGACCCGTCGTTGCAGCGCGCCCGGCTCCAGCGTCAGGCGTTCCGCGCTCGCGCCGTTCGCCGGCGGTCCGGCGGCATCAGCTCGAATGCGGGCCGGGCCTTCCCTTGTGCACCAGGGTCGGACCGGTCCCGTCACTGTAGAAGTAGTCACCGCCCGGGCCGATCGCCACGGCCGTGCCTTCGCGTGCATCGACGAAGTAGCGCCAGCGATAGCCCGGCTGGCCCTTCCGTGCGCCGTTGGCGACGGCCTGCATGCCAGCGTCTTTCCGATCGCCGGCTCGCGCCTCCTTGGCTTGCTCGCCGGCATGCGACGACAGGCCCGTCATCGCAGCCGCGACACCCAACAGCATGGCAACACTGCTTGTCCTCATGATCTTTCCTTTCGGCTAAGCCCAGTCGACAGCGACTGTGTGCCCACTCTGATCCTGGGAACTTAGCGAAGTCTGAGCGCGCCCGGCCTGTGCTGCGGCCCGGCGCCGGCCTCGGTGGCATCATGCCGGCATGCCTGCCCGTCTGGTGCACACGCCGTGACCATCCGCCCCACACCCTGGACTGCCGCACTCGCCGGCGTGCTTGCTGCCGTCGTCTGGCCCTTTCTGTGGGCCAGGTTCGGCGGCTCGGCGACCGAGGGCGGCTTCGAGCTCGTCGTCGCCACGCTGCTGGTCATCGCCCTGCCGGCTCACGCTTTCGTGGTCGGCCTGGGCCCCTCTGCGGCGGCCACGGCGCGCACCCTCGACACCGCGCTGCTCAAGCGCATCGGCGCATGGCTGGCAGCCGCCCTGGCGGTCACCCTGCTTCGTGCGACGGCCGGGCTCTAGGCACCGCCATGCGGTCTGTTGAATTCCGGCATCGCCTGGCCCATCGACGCCAGCCATGAAGCCTCGCATTGCGTCGTGCAGTTGCGGCCAGCTGCAGGCCACGGTCAGCGCCGAGCCGATCCGCGTTTCCGTCTGCCACTGCCTGGCCTGTCAGCGCCGCACGGGCAGCGTCTTCGGCGCACAGGCTCGTTTTGCCGAGACGGCCGTCAGCGTGTCCGGCCAGGCCAGGGAATTCGTTCGCGTCGGCGACGAAGGCACGCGGGTCATCTTCCACTTCTGCCCCGAGTGCGGCGCGACCGTGTACTACGCCCTGCCCGGCGGCTTCGTCGCCATCCCGGTCGGCGCATTCGCGGACCCCTCGTTCCCGGCACCCAGCGTCTCCGTGTACGAGGAGAGAATGCACGCCTGGGTGCAGATCCCCGGCGAGGTCACGCACATCGCGTGAGCCCGCGGCGACGCCCGCCCCTCACGCCACCCATCACCCTGCCGCCCCAAGGAGCGTCGCCCATGTCCATCGAGCTCTGGCTCGCCTTCGTCGCCGCCTCGGCGGTCCTGCTGATCATCCCGGGGCCGACCATCCTCACCGTGATCAGCTACTCCATGGCGCATGGCCGCCGGGCCAATGTGCCGCTCGTCGCGGCGGTGGCGCTCGGCGACTCGACCGCACTGCTCGTCTCGCTGCTCGGGCTCGGGGCGCTGCTGGCCACGTCGGCACTCTGGTTCACGGCCGTCAAGTGGCTCGGCGGGCTGTACCTGCTGTACCTCGGCATCAAGCTGCTGCGCGCCGGCATCGCCTCGGCCGAGCTGGCCGCCCCGGCGGCTCCCGGTTCGCGCTGGAGGCTGTTCGCCAACACCTACCTCGTCACGGCGCTCAACCCGAAGGGCATCGTCTTCTTCGTGGCGTTCCTGCCGCAGTTCATCAACGCCGGCGCGAGCGTGACGCAGCAACTGTGGGTGCTCGGCGCCACGTTCGTGTGCATGGCCAGCATCAACGCCACGCTGTATGCGGTGTTCGCCGGCTCGGCGAGGCGCCTGCTGTCCTCCCCGCGCGCCCAGCGCCGCTTCAACCTGGCGGGCGGCTCCCTGCTGTCCGTGGCCGGCGTCTGGGCGCTGCTCGCCAAGCGGCCGGCATAGCGGCGGCCATCGTGACCACTCCCTCGATCCGCAAGCCGCAGGTCTGCGTCCTGGGCAGCGCCGAGCCGGGCTCCCGCGCCTACGAGCTGGCGGGCCAGGCCGGCACGCTGCTGGCGCAACACGGCATCACGCTCGTCAGCGGTTGCGGCAGCCCGGCCACCCGCGTGGCGGCCGAGCGCGCGGTTGCCGCCGGCGGACTGGTTCTCAGCATCGTCCCGCCCGATCAGATGCCCCCGCCCGACTGGCCGGCCACGGTGGTCGTGCCGTGTGGCATGGGCGACGCCCGGAACCTGCTCATGGCGCTGTCCGGGGATGCCTGCCTGGTCATCGGCGGTCGCGCCGGCACCATTTCCGAAGTCTGTCTGGCCTGGCTGCACAAGCGCCCGCTGCTGCCGCTGGTCGGCTGCGGCGGCTGGTCGGAGACCCTGCCCTCCCATCCGCCCGACGAGCGCGACAACGCCCCGATCCTGCCGTGGGGCAGCATCGGCGAACTCGAGCATCGGCTGCGTGCGCTGCAGCTCATCCGCCCGGCCTGAGTCGAGCCGCGCGGCGCCGGCGTGTCAGGTCGGCGGCAGGTCCTCGTGGATGCAGAGGTAGTTGCCCTCCGTGTCCTTGAACCACGCCGCCTTCTCGGCGCCGAGCACGCAGACGTGATCCACGGTCTTCAGCCCCGGGTAGTCGTAGTCCTCGAACACCACGCCCGCGCGCTTCAAGGCCTGGATGCTCGCCGCGATGTCCTCGACCCGGAAGCTGATCGCCGTGTGGTCGGCCCGCGTCCCTTCCGGCTTCGGGAACAGGGCGAGCGTGCTGCCGCTCACGGCGTAGACGAACTTGCCGTCGGCCCGGAAGCCCCCGGGGCGCAGACCCAGGCAACCCTC
Organism: uncultured Piscinibacter sp.; assembly: GCA_964628175.1. Classification (GTDB taxonomy): domain Bacteria; phylum Pseudomonadota; class Gammaproteobacteria; order Burkholderiales; family Burkholderiaceae_C; genus Piscinibacter. Next base: position 27,065 of record CAZVLY010000004.1, read on the forward strand.
GTAGAAGGCGCGCGCGCGTTCCATGTCCTTCACGGGGAGCATCGTGGTGACGGCAGCAGTGGACAACATGGGCAGTCCTTTCCTTCGATGCGGCCGCGCCGGCCCTCCGGCATCCGACCGGCGGCCCGGCCCGGCTCGCAGTTCAGCTTAGGCCGCCGGCCGCCCGGGCGCCAGTAAGATCGTCGGGTGAAGTTCGCCCACAGCCTCGTCGTCTTCGCTGCGCAGCTGGCCACGTTCTCCACGGCGGCGCACGCCGAGCCGCCCGATCTCGACACGCTCGCATGCACCGTGGCGCAGCAGGAGCAGGGCGGCACGATTCGCCTGCAGGTCCGGTTCGAGAACCGTGGGGCATCGCCCCTGGAGCTGCCGAACGGTCCGCACCTGATCTTCTACGTCGACCCGGCGGCCACGCAGCGTCTCGATCTGGCCGCCCGGATGGATCGGATCCGCAGGTCGCCGATCGTCGTCCCGCCCGGCGGCTCGGCGCTGGAGCTCTTCGCGATCGGCAGGGCGCCGGTGGCGTCCCTGGGCTGCAGCGGCGCCAGGCCCGTTGCCGCGGCGATGTACTTCTACCGGTTCAGCCAGCAGCCCCAGTACCGCTGCCTGCTGCGCGACTTCGATGTGCAGGCCGCGATCGGCACGTCGGCCTGCCCGCCGGCTGCGGCGGCATCACGCAGCGAACCGCGGTGAC
>CAZVLY010000004.1:27855-35364 GCA_964628175.1 uncultured Piscinibacter sp.
CTTCCGGCCCGTCGAAGAGCCTGCTAGGCTTGTCCCATGAGCACAGTCAGGGAACAGCGCTCCGTCGTCGCAGGCCGTTCGGCCTGAACCTTCGCCCGAGCCCGCACGCCGCATGGCCAAGGCCGCTGCCATCTCCGCCGCCGTTGCTGCCGCCGTCACCGCGGCGGCGTTCGTGTTCAATCCGTCGCCCGAACAGCATCGCGAGAGGATCAAGGCGGACATCGCCGAGCGCAGCCCCCTGGCCGGCGCACTGGGCATCGGGGCGCTCACCGCGTTCACCTCGACCTACCACCCGCTGGGCGTGGCCTCGTACACCACGGTCAACGACCGCACCGTCTCGGTCGGTGCGCTGGGCATGGTCTTCGTGCTGCAGCCCAAGGAAGACAAGTGAGAGCCCGCCGAGGCTTGCCCGCCGTCGCCCTGGTCGCCGCCACGCTCGGTGCCTGCGGCGGCGGAGATTCGGCACCCGAGGCCACCGAACTGTTCGTGCCGATGGGCTCGCTCCAGTGCACGGGGGGCGGCACGCCGCTGCCCGAGTGGGAGCGCCGGCTCGCGGCCGCCGGCGTCCAGGTCCTGGCCTCGAGCTGCGGCATGGATGGCCAGGCCCATGCGACCGTCTGCGGTGCGCCGGACGGGCGGATCGCCATCGCGCGCATCCCCAGCAGCCAGGCCTCGGCGGCGTCGGCGCTGGGCTTCGCTGCCCTGGGCACGCTGCCCGGCGCCACCCGGGTGCCCTGCCCGTAGGCGCACGACCCTTCGTCCTGCGTGACTGCCGTGAGACTCGACCGATGCTGAAGACTTACCGGGGCAGCTGCCACTGCGGTGCCGTGAGATTCGAGGCGGACCTGGATCTCACCCAGAGCTCCTATCGCTGCAACTGCTCGATCTGCCGCAGGACGCGCTTCTGGCCCGCCATCGCGCGGCCGGAAGGATTCCGCCTCCTGTGCGGCGAAGAAGCGCTCACGCAGTACCTCTTCAACACGCGGAAGAACCAGCACTACTTCTGCAAGCACTGCGGGGTCCGGGCCTTCGGCGTCGGCACCGAGACCCCGGTCGGGACGATGTACGGCATCCACCTGGGCTGCCTCGAGGGCGTGTCGGAAGAGGAGTTGTCGCGCATCCCGATCACCTGCGTCGATGGCCTGCACGACCGGTTTGCGCCGCCCGACTTCTTCTCGCACCTGTGAGCCGGAGTCCGCACCGCCTCGCCGAACCCATGACCCGCTACGTCGCGTTCCTTCGCGGAGTCAGTCCCGTGAACGCCAGGATGGCGGATCTCAAGCGCGCCTTCGAGCTGGCGGGCTTCACGGACGTGCGAACGCTGCTGTCCAGCGGCAATGTCGCATTCGATGCGCGGGCCGGCTCGGGCCCTGCGCTGCAGCAACGTGCCGAACGCGCGATGCAGGCGCATCTCGACCGCAGCTTCGGCACCACCGTGCGTTCCAGTGCCTACCTGCAGGCCCTGCTGGAGGCCGATCCGTTCGCCGAGTTCGATCTCCCGCCCTCGTCCAAGCGTGTCGTCACCTTCCTTCGCCGCCCGGTCGATTCGCCGCTCGAGCTGCCGATCGAACGTGACGGTGCGTGCATCCTCAAACGGTCCGGCACCGAGGTCTTCTCGGCCTATGTGCCCGGCCCCAGGGGCCCGGTCTTCATGAGCCTGCTCGAGCGGACCTTCGGCACCGACATCACGACGCGCACGCTCGAGACCGTCCGCAAATGTGCCTGCGCCTGAGGCCCGCCGCGAAGCGTGCGGGCCGTGTCGAAAACCGGCGCCTGCGTTCGTCGCGACAGACGACTAGGCGAGCGGGGGCCGGATGAACGCTGCAACTTTCACGATCGATGCGTACATCGCGGGCTTTCCGGCCGACGTCCGGGGCGTGCTCGAGGCCGTGCGCGCGACGATCCGCCGGGCGGCGCCGCAGGCCGAGGAGCGCATCAGCTACCGCATGCCGGCGGTCTTCCAGCACGGCGCCGTCGTCTACTTCGGCGCCTTCAAGCACCACCTCGGTCTGTTCCCGCCGGTGGAGGACCCGCAGCTTCGCGCCCGGGTCGCGCCCTACGCCGGGCCGAAGGGCAACCTGCAGTTCCGCTACGACCAGCCGATCCCGCACGAGCTGATCGCCGCGGTCGTCGCGGCGCGGCTGCAGGCCAACCTGGACAAGGCTGCATCGGCCCGGCGACGGAAGTAAGCTGCGGCACGGCCACCACCCGGAACAGACGCATGCAGAACGCCCTGCTCGGCAAACGAGTCCTGATCACCCAGGCGAGCGAGTTCATGGGGCCCGCGCTCTGCGAGGTCTTCGCGGAACAGGGTGCGAGCGTCGTCGCCAGCCCGGACGATCTCGCCGAGCCCGAGGCGGCGCAGCGCGTGGTGCGGGCCGCGGGCGACATCGACATCCTGGTCGCCAACCTCGCGTTCAAGGCGCCGACGACCGCCGCGCCCGAGGTGTCCGATGCCGAGTGGCGCGAGGTCTTCGCCGCCCTGGTGGACCCGCTGCCCCGGCTCGTTCGCGCCGCCGTGCCGGCCATGATCGCCCGGCGCGCCGGCAAGCTGCTGGTCATCGGCAGCGCCTCGGCGCTGCGCGGCATGAAGCGGGCCTCGTCGTACAGCGCGGCGCGCGGCGCCCAGCTGGCCTACGTCCAGGCGGTGGGGGTCGAACTCGCGCCGCACAACATCCAGGTCAATGCCGTGGCGCAGAACTTCGTCGACAACCCGACCTACTTCCCTGCCGAGGTGCAGGCGAATCCGCGATTCCAGGAACGGCTGGCCCGCGAGGTCCCGCTGGGCCGCCTGGTGGCCGCGCGCGAGGACGCCCAGTTCGCGGCCTACCTGTGCAGCAGCGCCGCGGACTGCTTCGTGGGCCAGGTCTTCCCGGTCTGCGGCGGCTGGGTGGCCCGCTGAAGGCACGGCCATGAGCTCCGATGCCACCCCGCGCGTCCAGCGCATCGAACCCCGCGAAGAGATCGCGACGCTGCAGCGGCTGCCCTACTTCCTCGGCCTGTCGGGCCAGACCGTCGGCGCGACGGGCCTGTCCATGCACCTGGTCGTCATCCCGCCGGGCGGCCGGTCGGAACCGCACCTTCACCTCGGCTACGAGACGGGCATCTACGTGCTGGAGGGTGAAGTCCTCACCCGCTGGGGCGCGGCGCTCGAGCACGAGACCGTCAGCCGGACCGGCGAGTTCCTGTTCATCCCGCCGGGCATCCCCCACGAGGCCGTCAACCTCAGCGCCACGCAGCCGGCTCGGGCCGTGGTGGCCCGCAACGACCCCTGCGAACAGGACAAGGTGCAGGCCTGGCCTGCACGCTGAAGGAGCCCCCATGCCAACGCGCAAGGCCCCGGCCACCGCCACGACACGCTTCCCGAAGCGGGCCCCTGCGTCCGCTGCGCTCCAGTCGCCCGCCGAACTGATCGACGCGCGCATCGCGGCCCTGCCGGACTGGCGCGGCGAACTGCTCGCCCGACTCCGCGCCGTGATCACCGCCGCGGATCCCGCGATCACCGAAGAGTGGAAATGGAACACGCCTGTCTGGTCCTGCGGCGGCATCGTCTGCACGGGCGAGACCTACGCCAAGGCGGTGAAGCTGACCTTCCCCAAGGGCGCCGCGCTGGCGGACCCGTCGCGGCTCTTCAACGCGAGCCTCGAAGGCAAGGTCCGGCGCGCCATCGACTTCGCGCAGGGGGCGCGGATCGACGAGGCCGCATTGCGCGGGCTGGTCCAGGCCGCCATCGGCCTGAACAAGGCCTCGGCAAGCGGCAAGTCCAGGGGCAAGGCCTGAGCGCCCATCGGGCATGCGTTACCCTGTGCCCCCACAAACGGAGAATCGAATGGCGATCAAGGCACAACGCAATCGCAAGCGACTGCACATCCTGCGCGACAACGTGCACCGCGCCCGGCGCGACGTGAAGCTGCGCCACCCAGGCGCCGCCGAGCGGCTGAAGGCCCACCTCGCGGCACGACTGGCCTACGCCGAATCGGGCAGCAGGTAGGTCCTCGGTCGAGCGGGTGCACGCGGGGTCGAGCGGCCCCGCGCCGGCATCCTCTCGGCGGCAAGCCCTCCCCCAGCGCCCCGGCCCGAGGAGCTCCCCATGCCCGAATCACCGCAACGCGACGAGTACCTCCTGCTGTCCCGCGGTCAGTGGGATCCGGACAAGTCCAAGGAAGAGATCCAGGCCGCCATCGATCGTTTCTACACGTGGTACGAACGCCTGGTCGCGCAGGGGACCTTCAAGCGCGGCCACCGGCTCGCCACGGGATCGATGCTCGTCTCGCGCCAGGGCCTGACCGACGGCCCGTTCACCGAAGCCAAGGAGATCATCGGCGGCTACTGGTTCATCGTGGCCGGCAGCCTGCAGGAGGCGGCGCGCATCGCCGCCGAGAATCCCTGCCTGGCGCTCGGCCTGAGCTTCGAGGTGCGGCCCATCGAACACGAGCGGGCCAGCGCCTACCGCGAAGCGAACGAGACGCCCCCGCAGGCCGGCTAGCCCGGCCCCGCAGCCCGCTGCCTTCTCAACTCCGGCCAGCCTCCCGCATGCGCACGCTCGGTTTCATCCTGGCCACGCTCGTCGGCCTCATGTGCTGGGGCCTGGCCCTGGCCCTGTCCGGCGGCGTGGCGCCGCTGGGCAAGGTCGGCGCGGGAGAAGGCCTGCCCTTCTTCACGCCCGTCGTCCTGTTCGCCCTGCCGCTGGCCGTGCTGGCCTTCGTGCGGGGACGCGCCCTGACCGGCGTGTGGATCGCCGCGCTGGCGCCGATCCTCGGCTTCGGCAACTTCGCGCTCAGCGTGTCGTTCGCCCTGGCCGATGGCACCGCACCCACGGCACAAGCCCGCCCGCTGCCGAGCTTCGCGCTCGTGTGGTGCCTTCTGACTGCCGTCGCCCTGGCCGCGGCCGTCTGGGGCCCGCGGCTCCTGCAGGCGCCCGCGCGCTCCGGCCGCGAACCACGCTGAGGCGCGCCGCGCCGCACGACACGGGAGGCGACCCTTGCTGCACATCCGTCCGATCGATCACCGCGAAGCGGACGTGGCCCGCCGCATCCACGCCCTGCTCGACCTGGCCCATGCGCAGGAGGCGCAAGGGCTCGGGCGAGGCGATCGGGCCGGCGCGGCGCAGTCGGCGCAGGACATCCAGTCGAGCGTCGCGCTCTACCTCGGCGCCTTCGACGGCGAGCAGTTCGTCGGCGCCGCGAGCCTCGCGCCCGACGACGAACCCGGCCAGATCGGCATCGCGCTGCTGTGCGTGGCGCCGACCCATCAGCGCCAGGGCATCGGCCGCTCGCTCGTCGTCGAGGCCCTGCGCCGCGGCGAAACGATGGTCTTCGCGGTGTCCGCCGCGGCCGACAATGCCGCGGCCCTGGCGCTGTACCGCGGGCTGGGCTTCGTCGCCTACCGCCGGGGCACGCTGGGGCCCGACCGGCTGGCCATGCTCAAGCTGCGCCGGGCGGCAACGCCCGCCGCGAACGAGGAGGGCCGGCCATGAGCCCGCAGCTCGACCACACCATGGTGTCGGCGCGCGATCGGCGGGCGTCCGCTGCGCTGCTCGCCGACATCCTCGGCGTGACCTGGTCGGACACCGGCGTGGGCCCGTTCTGCCCGGTGTACGTGAACGCGGGCTTCACGCTCGACGTCGATCAGGCCGACGGCCCCTTCCCGGTTCAGCACTTCTGCTTCCGCGTCGACGACGCAGGCTTCGACGCCATCCTGGCCCGCCTCGCCGCACACGGCATCGCGTACCGAAGCACGCCGCACGGCCCGGTCGACGGGCAGATCAACACCGCGCATGGCGGCCGCATCGTCTACTGGAGCGAACCCGACGGCCATGTCTGGGAGGCCCTGACGCTCAGCTACGCACGGTCCGCGCCGCCCGCACTCCCGCGGGGCGCTGCCTAGACCGGGACGACGAGCGCATGCCGCTGCTGCTGCTTCAACTGGGCGCGCATCCGGACGAGATCGCGGCCACCCAGCGCGAGGACTGCCTCGACGGCGGCGCCTTCTTCCTCGATTTCAGCCGCCCGCTGGGCCGGCTGCGCTGGTGCGGCGCCTGGAACCGCTGGCTGGGCCTGACCATGAGCCTGCTCGTGCCGGTGGTCCACCAGGGTGAACACCCCGGCCGGCGGGTCATCGCCGTCGACCGCGGCGACCCCTACTTCGCCGAACTGCAGCGCCTGTGGAAAGCGCGCCACCCGGCGGCGCGGCCGGCACCGGCGGTGCGCGTCGACGCCGCACGCATCGACGCCGACTTCGCCGCGCAGTTCCCCCACGACTCGCCCCGCGCACCCTCTGCCTGACGGCGCCACACCACGGAGCAACGCCCATGTCCACCATCCGCCCCGGCCACCAGCCCGTGCTCCTCGTCGTCGACGTCCAGGTCGGCGTCATGGCCGAAGCCTGGGAGGCGCAGCGCGTCATCGGCCAGGTGGCGCGCGCCGTCGACCGTGCCCGCGCTGCCGGCGTGCCGGTGATCTGGGTGCAGCACGAGGCGGCCGACCTGCCGCGCGGCACGGCCGCCTGGCAATGGGTCGAGGCACTGCAGCCCGCCGAGGGCGAGGCGCGCATCCACAAGCGCTTCGAGTCCTCCTTCGAGCAGACGGAGCTGGAAGCGCAGCTCGACCGGCTCGGCGCCACGCGCATCGTGCTGGCCGGCGCGTCGACGAACTGGTGCATCCGTGCCACCGCCTACGCTGCGCTGGAGCGTGGCTACGACCTGACGCTGCTCGCCGATGCGCACACCACCAGCAGCCTCGATCTCGGCAACGGGTCGCGGATCGAGGCCGCCGGCATCGTCGCCGAACTCAACCTCGTGATGAGCTGGCTGAGCTATCCGGGCCGCCGCTGCGGGACCGGCACGGTCGCCGAACTCGACTTTGCGGCACCCGGCGGCGCGGGCTGAGCCCCGCGCGGGCGAAACCGCTACAGTCGGGGCGCATCCAAGGACCGTTCATGCTCACGCGCCCGAATCGCAAGACGAAGTCACTCGCGACCCAGGCTGCCGAACTGGCCTTCGCCGTGCCGCAGGTGGTGACCCACCGCATCACCCGCATGGCCATGGCCGGGCACCAGCCGTCCCAGCGCGACCGCAAGGAGTTCCATCGCATGGTCGCGGAGAAGAACACGGCCTTCGCTCAATCGTGGATGGCGATGGCGAACCAGAGCCTGATCGCCAGCCAGGCGCTGTCGGCCTCCTGGCTGCGCACGCTGTGCTCGCCCATCGGCATCGGCGCGCCGAGTGCCGCCACGGTGATGAACCAGGTCCACGGCGCCACGCTGGGCGTGCTCGGCATGGGCCTGGCACCGGTCCATCGCAAGGCCGTGGCCAACGCCAAGCGGCTGGCGCGCACCAGGCTGCGTTAGCGCAAGCCGGCTGCCGGGCCACTTCGACCCGGGACGCGGGCGAGAATGTCGCTTCATTCATTCGGGGCTGCCCATGAGCATGAAGAAGACCGACCTCGAGAAGCACCTGGCGAAGAAGCTCGACGGCCGCATGAAGTCGCGCGCCGTGCCCACGCGCTTCGC
>CAZVLY010000004.1:35464-42294 GCA_964628175.1 uncultured Piscinibacter sp.
GCCGCGGCGCCGGGCCGCAGCGCCGACGCCTGCTATGTGCGCACCGAGCCGCCCGCCGCGGGCGCCAGCGCGCCGGCTTCGGCCGCGGCCGCCAGCCACCTGGGCCTGCGCCGCAAGACCGAGCAGCTGTTCGAGGTGGACCTCTCGGTCTCCGGCCCCGGCGACGCGACCTGCGCGGTCAGCGGCGTGGCGCGGCTGCGCGGGGAGCCGGGCGCCGAGGTGCTCGGCCTGGTGATCCGCCCCGACCCGGGCCGCAAGAGCGGCCGCAGCGGCACGCTCTGCCAGGTCTTCGTGCAACTCACGCCCAGGGCCGTGGAGCTGCGCACCACGCGCAGTTCGTGCCAGGCCCAGTCGCTGTGCGAAGGCCGCGTCGAACTCGACGGCCAGCGTTTCGAGCACGAGACCAAGCTGCCCGCCGGCAGCCCCGGCCCCTGCTTCGCGAAATGAGCGACTTCGCGACGATGCGGCTGCCCGCCTTGCCGACCGTGGTGGCGCCGGACGGATCCGACGTGCGCGTGCTGCTCGGCCTGCCGGGCGGCAGCATGGCGCACTTCGAGCTCGCAGCGGGGCAGGTCGCCCAGGCGGTCACGCACCGCAGCGTCGACGAACTCTGGTTCGTGCTCGCCGGGCGCGGGCAGATGTGGCGCCGGCAGGGCGAGCGCGAAGAGCTGGTCGCGCTGGAGCCCGGCCTGTGCCTGAGCATCCCGCTGGGCACGCATTTCCAGTTTCGCGCCTCGGCCACCGAGGCCGTGTCGGCGGTGGCCATCACCATGCCGCCCTGGCCCGGGCAGTCCGAGGCCGTGCCGGTCGACGGGCCGTGGCCGGCGTCGGGCGCCTGAGAACGGCCGGACCATCGAGGCGCGCATGATCGAAGTGACCTGGCTGCTGTTCGTCGCGGCGTCCCTGGTGCTGATCGTCACGCCCGGGCAGGACATGCTCCTGGTGATGTCGCGCTCGATCGCGCAAGGCGCGGCCGCGGGCGTGGCCACGGCCGCCGGCGTCAGCCTCGGGCTCGTCGGCCACACGCTGCTGGCCACGCTCGGCCTGGGTGCGATCCTGCGCACCTCGGAATGGCTGTTCCTCGCGCTCAAGCTCGCCGGCGCGGCCTACCTCGTCTACCTGGGCCTCCAGCTGCTGCGCACGCGCGCGCACGCTCTCGCCATCGCCGGCGCCACGCCGCGCAGCCTGTGGCGGCTGTTCCTCGACGGCGCGCTGTCCAACGTGTCCAACCCGAAGATCGCGGTCTTCTACTTCGCCTTCCTGCCGCAGTTCGTGCTGCCGGGCGCGATGCATCCGACGCTGTCGGTGTTCGTGCTGGGCCTGCTGTTCGCCACCCTCACCTTCCTCGTCAAGGGGCCGGTGGGGCTGGCCGCGGGCGCCCTGTCGGGCTGGCTGCGGGCGCGGCCGCGGGCGCTGGCCTGGCTGTACCGCGGCAGTGGTGCCGTGCTCGTCGGGCTGGGGCTCAAGCTCGCGTTCGAGCGACGCGGCTGAGGCCGACGATCAGCGTTTGGCGACCTTCTTGCGCTCCGGCGCCGGCGCGTCCGTCGGCCAGCCACAGGAGGCGACGAGCAGGGTGCGCACGGTGATCTTGGAGGCCGGGCCGACCGGCTCGACGCGGGCGCCGGGCCTCGATGCGTCGCGGGTGACGGGCTTGCCGGTCTTCTGGCGGGTGGGGGTACTGTCGAGAATGGAAGTCATGCGCGCCTTTCGAGGCCGGATTCTACGTGCGCCCGCACACGGCCATTCGGTCGTAGGATGAGGCCGTGGATCAGCTCGACTGCGTGCCGCTCTCGCCCGACCGCCTCGCGGACTACCTCGCGTTCTTCGAGACGCGCGCCTTCACCGACAACCCGCGCTGGTCGGGCTGCTACTGCTTCTTCCCCATCCACGATCCGCAGACGATCGAATGGCACACGCGCACCGGCGCCGAGAACCGGGCCAGCATCACCGAGTGCATCGCCGGCGGCCGCACGGCCGGCTTCCTCGCCTACCGCGGCGGCGAGGTCGTCGGCTGGTGCAACGCCGGGCCGTGGTCGATGTACCCCATGCTGCGCGACCTGCCGCAGCCCGAGACCGACCGTCTCGGCGTGGTGTTCTGCTTCGTCGTCGCGCCGCAGGCGCGCGGGCAAGGCGTCGCCCGCAGCCTGCTGGCGGCGGCCTGCGACGGACTGCGCGCGCAGGGCATGACGGCCGTGCAGGCCAAGCCGATGAAGACCGCGAAGAGCGCGGCCGAGAACCACCTCGGCCCGCTGTCGATGTACCTCGATGCGGGCTTCGAGGTCGTGCGCGAGACCGAGGACGGCGATGTGTTCGTGCGCAAGTCGCTGGCCTGAGCGCGCCGGCCGGCTCAAGGCGCCCCCGTTCCATGCCGCCGCGTGAGCAGGTACAGCAGCGGGCCGAACGAGCCGGCCGCCAGCGTCAGCAGGATCCACGGCAGCGGGCGGCGGCCACTCGCCCTCGCATCGCGCCACATCCACAGCATCGCCAGACCGAGCGCGATGCCCAGGTCGGCCAGCACCTGCAGGCCGGCCAGGTTCTCGAACTGCTGCGCGAAGAGGCCCCAGTAGCCGTGCCGCCACGTCGCCACGGCGCTGAGCGCGCCGAAGACGGCGAGAACCAGGATCAGGATCGTTCGGTGCATGTCGTTGACTCCACAGTGTTCGCGCAGTGTTCTGCGCGCGACGGTCGGCGGCAATGACCTCGCAGGTCAAGCCGCGCTGCGTTTCGTTCGCGGGATGGCCGCTGTCAGCGGATGGCTGCAGCATGACGATCTCGCGCACGGACTGCCGACCATGAACTTCGAACAAGAGCTCTACCAGCGCATCGACGAGGTGCTGCACTACCTGTGGGATCCGATCGGCGTGGCACGCGAACCCTTCGCGCGCGACGAGTACGCGGCCTACGTGCCCGAGGTCTTCGGCCTGGTCGCCGAGGGCGCCGGCGAGCAGAAGCTGATGGCCTACCTGCTGCAGGTCGAGGGCGACGCCATGGGCCTGGCCGCCCGGCCTGCCCACGCGCGCCGCATCGCCGAGATGCTGGTGGAGTGGCGCGACGTGCTCGAACAGAAGTACAACGACGCGCCGTAGCATCGCAGCCGGCGCCGGCACCGCGCCGGCTCGAACCCCTTCACTCCGTGACGCCATGAGCAACTCCACCCTGCTTCTCTCGCTGTTCAGGTACAAGGCCTGGGCCAACGTCGAGCTGTTCGCCGAACTGGAGAAGCTCGATCCGCAGGCGCGGCAGGCCGAGCGCCACCTGGCCATCCGCCTGCTCAACCACATCCACGTCGTCGACCGCATCTTCGCGGCCCACCTGGCCGGGCAGCCGCACGGCTACACCGCCACGAACACGCCCGAGACGCCCACGCTGCACGAACTGCGCGACGCGGTGGCGCAGACCGACCGCTGGTACGTGGACTACGTCCAGGCGCTGGCGCCGCAGCAGCTGGAGGAGCAGCTGCGCTTCGTGTTCACCGACGGCGCCCAGGGCCAGATGTCGCGCGAGGAGATGCTCGCCCACGTGGCCACGCATGGCGGCTACCACCGCGGCGCCGTCGGCCGCATCCTCGCGCAGGCCGAGCTGCCGCCGCCGCGCGACATCTTCACCGTCTACCTGCACCGCGCCGAACCCGCGCGGCGCGAGTGGAGCTGAGTCCGTGGCGATCGTCTGGTCCGACACGCTCGAGGGCCTCGACTGGCTCGAGCTCGAAGCGCTCTACCGTGCCGCGCCGCTGGGCAACAAGCAGGCCGCCGGCTTGCAGACCGTGTTCACGAACAGCCGCTACCGCTGCTTCGCACGCGAGGACGGCCGGCTGGTGGGCGCCGGGCGCGCGCTGGCCGACGGCGCCGACTGCTCCTACCTGTGCGACATCGCGGTGCTGCCCGGCCACCAGGGCACCGGCGTGGGCAAGGAGATCGTGGCGCGCCTCGTGGCGCTGTCGGCCGGCCACAAGAAGATCATCCTGTACGCGGTGCCCGGCAAGGAGCCGTTCTACCGGCGCTTCGGCTTCCGGCGCATGCTCACCGCCATGGCCATCTTCGAGAACCCGGAACAGGCACTTCAGCGCGGCTACGTGAGCGACAGCTGAGCGGGGTTCGCGCCGCCCGCCGCACGCTTCGCGCCGCGCGGCGGCGTTTCGTCGCAGCGCGCTCGCCGGTGCCCGGCGGTCCCGGCACAGTGGCCCCATCGCCACCACAGGCCGGCCACGGCCCGGGAGTCCACCATGATCAGCCACATCCCCGTCTGGGTCTTCTTCATCCTCTTCGGCCTGCTGGCCCTGGGTTACCGGCTGTCGCGCACACGGCTGGTCCGGCCCGGCAGCGTGGCCATGATCGCCTTCGCGATGCTCGTCTTCTCGCTGTACGGCGTGACCTCGGCCTTCGGCGTCGACGCGCTGCCGCTGGCAGCCTGGGCCGTCGGCATCGCCGCGGCGATCGTGCTGGGCAGCCAGGCCATCGGCTCGCGCGGACTGAGCCGTGAAGGCGAGCGCGTGCGGGTGGCCGGCAGCTGGTGGCCGATGGTGGCGCTGATGGCCATCTTCTGCGTCAAGTTCGCGCTGGGCATGGCCCGCGGCGTGGGCTCGCCGATCGTCGATGCCGCGTGGTGCGTCGGCGCGGCGAGCGCCGTCTTCGGCCTGCTCAGCGGCAGCTTCGCGGCGCGGGCCCTGGCCGTGCACCGGTTCGCGGACGGCACGCGCGCCGCCTGATCGACAGCGGGTCCCTGCGCGCCGGGCCGGTTGCCAGCCCGGGCCGCCGTCCGCATACTGCGGCGCCGCGGCCGGTCCACCGGCACCTTCCCCCTTCACGCGCAGACGATCATGTGCCGCAACATCCGCACGCTGTTCAACTTCGACCCACCGGCCACCGAGCTCGAGATCCGCGACGCCTCGCTGCAGTTCGTGCGCAAGCTCAGCGGCTTCAGCGTGCCCTCGCGCGCCAACGAGGCCGCCTTCGAGCGGGCCGTCGAGCAGGTGGCGGCATCGGCGCGTGAGCTGATCGCCTCGCTGGTCACCACGGCACCGCCGCGCGACCGCGAGACGGCGGCGGCCAAGGCCCGCGCACGCTCGGCGTCGCGCTTCGGGCGCGCGGCATGAACGAGCTGCCGCCGCTGCCGCCGCTGGCGCCGGGCCGCTACCGCCACCACAAGGGCGGCGAGTACGAGGTCGTGCCCGTGGTTCGCCACAGCGAGACGCTGGAGCCGCTGGTCCTGTATCGTGCGCTGTACGGCGAGCGCGGTCTGTGGCTGCGGCCGCATGCGATGTTCCTCGAGACGGTCGAGGCCGATGGCCGGCTGCAGCCGCGGTTCGCTCGCGTGCCCGACGACCGCCCCTGAGGGCAGCGCGCCGCCGCCGCGGCATCCCCGATGCACCCACACCCCTCTTCCACAGGCCCCTGAATGCTGCGACAAGCGCTGATCCTCGTTCACCTGCTCGGCGCGATCCTGTGGATCGGCGGCATGTTCTTCGCCTACGTCTGCCTGCGGCCGGCGGCCGCCGAAGTGCTCGAACCCCCGCAGCGCCTGCCACTGTGGGCGGCCACCTTCGCGCGCTTCCTGCCCGCCGCCGCCGGGGCGGTGCTGGTGCTGCTGGCCTCCGGCATCACGATGCTGGCGCAGACCGGTTTCGCGCAGGCGCCCCTCGGCTGGCACCTGATGCTGGCGCTGGGCCTGCTGATGTCGGCACTGTTCGCCTACGTCTACGCGGTGCTCTACCCGAAGCTGCGCGCCGCCTGTGCCGCCGCGGCCTGGCCGGTCGCCGCGCAGGCACTGAACGGCATCCGGCGCCTGGTCGCGATCAATCTCGTGCTCGGCATCGCCACGGTGATCGCGGCGATCTCGGCGCGCTGAACGGCACGGTGGCGCCATGAGCTTCCCGCTGATCACGCAGATCGACGCCGGCCGGATCGCCCTGCGGCCGGTGGCTGCGACGGACCTGCCGGCGCTGCTGGCCATCAACGGCGACCCCCTGGTGACGCAGTTCCTGCCGTATGCCACCTGGCAGACGCTGGACGACGGTGCCGCCTGGCTCGCCCGCATGGAGGCGCTGGGCGCCACCGGCACCGGCCAGCAGCTCGTCGTCGTGCGGCGCGCCGACGCGGCCGTCATCGGCACGCTGCTGCTCTTCAAGCACGACGCCGGCAGCCAGCGCATCGAGCTGGGCTACGTGCTCGGCCGCGACCACTGGGGCCAGGGCCTGATGCGCGAGGCCCTGCAGGCGGTGTGCGGCCACCTGTTCGGCTCCCGGGGCATGCGGCGCATCGAGGCCGAGGTGAACCCGGCCAACGTGGCCTCCTGCCGCCTGCTCACCCGGGTGGGCTTCACGCTGGAGGGCACGCTGCGCCAGCGCTGGGTCGGCAAGGGCGTCGCCTACGACACGCATGTCTTCGGCTGTCTCGCGCACGAGTGGCCGCAGCGCGCGAACGCGGCAGCGCCGGCCGGGCCGGGCTGAAAGCCTCTCGCCGGGGCGGGTGCCCCGCCCGTTGCTCGCCGGCGCTTGGCAAGGATCCGCGAGAATCGACGCAATGGCGCAGATGCGGAACACGAACGCCCCCGGCGTGGCCGCACGCGGGTCGACAAACCCGACAGGCCCGGCTTCGGGATCGGTGCGCGCCACGCGGCCCGCGCGTCGCTCGCCGCCGCCGACCGGACGCTTCGGCCGCGAGCGCAGGCCGCTGGCGATCGCGCTGCTGATCTCCGTGCTGAGCCATGCCCTGCTGCTGATGCTGACCTTCGGCGGCGACCCGCGCGGGCGCCCCGGCCTCGTTCTGCCCTGGCAAGATCGACGTGTCGAGGTCCCCGACCTGCGCATCGTGCTCGTCCCGGCGCGTGCCGCC
>CAZVLY010000005.1:0-17936 GCA_964628175.1 uncultured Piscinibacter sp.
GCGCTGAGCGGCGCGCCGGCGCTGCTGTGTCCGCTTGCGCACAGACTGCCGGCGCGCGCAGGGCTAGCGTGGCGCGCTGACATGAAGCCCGCCCTGGTCGAACTCACCGCCTCCGCCGCGACGAACTCGCCGGCCCCTTCGACCGTCGGGCTGTCGGGTTCCTGGATCGCGCTGGAACTGGGTCGCATCGACCGGCAAGTCGACGCACTGCGCGTGAGCCCTGCAGCGCCGGCCGTGGTCGACGGCCAGGGCATCGACGCGCTCGACACCGCGGGCGCCTGGCTGCTGCTTCGGCTGCTGAAGCGCCTGCGCACCGGCGGCGGCGCGGTGACGCTGCAAGGCCTGCGGCCAGCCTTCGCGAAACTGCTCGATGTCGTCGCGCAGCCGCCGCCGGACGCCGCGCCGACCTCCCTGGCCGTCCCCGTGCCGGCCCCGTCGGTGCTCGGGCGCCTGGGCCGCCGCGCCATGCCCGTGTTCGAGGAGGGCCTGGCGCTGCTTGCCTTCGTCGGCGAACTCGCCGTGGCCTTCGCCAGCTGCGTGCTGCGGCCGCGACGCTGGCGTTGGCGGCCGATCCTGTTCAACATCCGCAGCGCCGGCGTCGATGCGCTGCCCATCGTCGCGCTGCTGTCCTTCCTGCTCGGCGTCGTCGTCGCCTACCAGGGCGCGCCGCAGCTGCGCCAGTACGGCGCCAACATCTTCGTCGCCGATCTCGTCGGCGTGTCGATGCTGCGCGAGTTCGCGCCGCTGATCACCGCCATCATCATCGCCGGCCGATCGGGCTCTGCCTATGCGGCGCAGATCGGCACGATGGCCGTGACCGAGGAGATCGACGCGATGCGCACGCTGGGCATCGAGCCGATGGAGATGCTCGCGCTGCCCAAGCTGGTGGCGCTGACGGTCGCACTGCCGCTGCTGACGGTGTTCGCCGACGTCGCCGGCGTGTTCGGCGGCATGCTGATGGCGAGTTCGCAGCTCGGCGTGGGCCACGTCGAATTCCTCGACCGCTTCGTCAAGGCGGTCGGGCCCTCGACCTACGGCGTGGGCCTGGCCAAGGCGCCGGTGTTCGCGCTGATCATCGTGGTGATCGGCTGCTTCCAGGGCTTTCGCACCCGCGGTGGTGCCGACAGCGTCGGGCGCCAGACCACGCGCAGCGTCGTGCAGTCCATCTTCCTGGTCATCGTCGCCGACGCGCTGTTCTCGATCGCGTTCAGCCTGCTGGACCTCTGAGATGGACGCCTCCGCCAGCACGGACATCCTGGTTTCCATGGAGCGGGTGTCGACGCGCTTCGGCACGCATGTCGTGCACGAGGCCGTGGACCTGCAGGTGCGACGCGCCGAGATCTTCGCGCTGATCGGCGGCAGCGGCTCGGGCAAGTCGACGCTGCTGCGCGAGATGATCCTGCTGCACCGGCCGGACGGCGGCACCGTGCGCGTGCTCGGCGAAGACCTGGCCACGCTCACGCCGGCACAGGCGCTCGCGCTGCGGCAGCGCTGGGGCGTGGTGTTCCAGCACGGCGGCCTGTTCGGCTCGCTCACGGTGCTCGAGAACATCGGCCTGCCGCTGCGCGAGCACACCGGCCTGGACGACGTGCTGATCGACGAGCTCGCGGCCTGGAAGCTGTCGATGGTGGGGCTGGCGCCCGAGGTCGGCGCGCAGTACCCGGCCGAACTCAGCGGCGGCATGATGAAGCGCGCCTCGCTGGCCCGCGCGCTGGCGCTCGATCCGCCGCTGCTCTTTCTCGACGAGCCCACCGCCGGGCTCGACCCGCTCAGCGCCGGCGGCGTCGACGCGCTGGTGCGGCGGCTGCGCGACGTCTTCGGGCTGACCATCGTGATGATCACCCACGACCTCGACCTGCTGTGGCAGGTGGCGGACCGCGTCGCCGTGCTGGCCGATGCGCGGGTCAGGGGCCTGGGCTCGATGGACGAGTTGTCCAGGCTCGACGAGCCCGCGGTGCGCCAGTTCTTCGACGGCCCGCGCGGCCGCGCCGCGCAGCAGGACGGCCAGGGCCGGCACGCCGAGGAGGCCGCATGGAAACCAAGGTGAACTACACGCTGGTCGGCGCCTTCGTCATCGGCCTGGGCGCCCTGCTGGTGGCGATCGCGCTGTGGATCGCCGCCGGCGGCGCGCTGCGCCAGAAGGTCGACCTGTACCAGGCGGTCCTCGACGAGTCGGTGGCCGGGCTGAACCTGAACGCGCCGGTGAAGTTCAACGGCGTCGACGTCGGCAAGGTGCAGGACATCCGGCTCGACCTGGCCAATCCCGAGCGTGTGCGTCTGCTCTTCGCCATCGCGCGTGGCACGCCGATCAAGCAGGACACGCTGGCCGTGCTGAAGACGCAGGGCCTGACCGGCATCGCCTACGTCGAGCTCAGCGGCGGCGCAGCCGGCTCGCCACCGCTGCTGGCCACGGTGGCGGGCGAGTACCCGCTGATCCGCACCAAGCCCTCGCTGAGTGCCCGGCTGGAGAACGTGCTGACGACGGTGCTGGTCAAGCTGGACCGCACCTCGAGCAACATCGACGCCGTGCTCAGCGACGAGAACCGCCGTGCGCTGAGCAGCACGCTGCAGGACCTGGCCGCGGTCTCGCACACGCTGGCCCAGCGCAAGGACACGCTGGACGCCGGCATCGCCGCGGCGGCACGCACCTTCGATCGCAGCGCACAGGCGATGGCGCAGGCCGGGCCGGTGATCGAGCGTGTCGGCCGCGGTGCCGATGCCGTCGAGGCGATGGGCCGCGAGGCCGCGCTCGCCAGCGCGCAGGCCGGGCGGACCGTGCAGCTCGCCGGCGCTGAACTGCAGCGCGCCAGCGCCGACACCTTGCCCGAACTGCAAAGGCTGCTCGGCGAGCTCGACGACCTGTCGGTGTCGCTGCGGCGGCTGACCGAGCAGACCGAACGCAACCCCTCCAGCCTGCTCTTCGGGCGCAGCCCGGCGGCGCCGGGCCCTGGAGAATCCGGCGCCGCCACGCGATGAAGCACGACCTCTTACTGCGCTGGCGATGTGGCGTCGTGCTGGCGCTGCTCGCCGCGCTCGGCGGCTGCAGTGCCTTGCTGCCCCCGCGTGCCGCGCCACCCGCGTTCTATGTGCTCGATGCCGCCGAGGCGCCGGCGCGGGCCGCCGCCGCGGCGGCGCCGGCAGCCTCGGCGCCCACGCTGGCCGTCGGAATGCCGCAGGCCGCGGCGGGCCACGACACGCGCCGCATCGTCTACCTGCGCCGAGCGCAGCAGCTGGAGTACTTCGCGCAGGCCGAGTGGGTGGACACCCCGGCGCGGCAGCTCGCGCCGCTGCTCGTCGCCGCGCTGGCCCAGCAAGCGGCGTTCGCCGCCGTGGTCGCCGCGCCGGGGGCCGCGGTGGCAGACCTGCGCCTGGACACCACGCTGCTGCGGCTGCAGCAGGACTTCAGCGTCGTGCCCAGCCGCGTGCGCCTGACGCTGCGCGCCACGCTGATCGACGCGGCCACGCGCCGCGTGCTCGCGGTGCGCGAGTTCGACGCCAGCGAGGCCTCGGCCAGCGACGATGCCTACGGCGGCGTGCTCGCCGCGCAGCGTCTCGTGCGCCGGCAGTTGCAGGCGCTGGCGCAGTTCTGCGACGATAGCGCGCGCGGCTGGCGCGCGCGGCCCTGAGTCCCCACGCCGCCACGGAAGCCACCGATGTCCAGACTGCCCCGATTCGCGCTCATCGGCCTCGCCGCGGTGCTCGGCCTGTTGCTGCTCATCGCGGCGGCGCTGGTCCTCCTGCTCGACACCGACGTCTACAAGCAGCGCCTGGAGCGCATCGCCTCGCAGGCGCTGGGCCTGGAGCTGAGCATCGCCGGCCGCCCGGCGATCGCGGTGTTCCCCGGCCTGCAGCTCACGCTCGACGACGTGCACCTGCGCCGCCAGGGCAAGGAGATCGCCTCCGCGCGGCAGGCCCGGGTGGCCGTGGCCCTGGGCTCGCTGCTCGGCGACGAGCTGCGCGTCGAGAAGATCGTGCTGACGCAGCCGGTGCTCACCGTCTCGCGCGGGCGTGACGGCCGCTTCGACTTCGAACCCGACGCGCCGCCGCCCGCGCAGGCCGAGGCGCCGGCGCAGGAATGGCCCGACGTGTCGCTGTCCGCGGGCAGCATCGTGTTCGTCGACCGGCACCACGGGAAGGGTTTCGAGGCGCACGGCTGCCAGGGGGAGCTGCATGGCCTGCAGCGCGCCGGCGGGACGCGCGAGGACTTCCTGCGCGAAGTCAGCTTCACGGCCGAACTCGGCTGCGCGCAGTTCCGCAAGGACGGGGTCACGCTGCTCGACGTCAAGTTCACGGCCGATGCGAAACACGGCATCGTCGAACTCAAGCCCCTGACGACGCGCCTGCTCGGCACGCCGGGCCAGGGCAGCATCCGTGCCGACTTCACCGGCGCCGTGGCCTCGTACCAGATCGCCTACACGCTCACGCAGTTTCCCGTCGAGGAGTTCTTCAGCACGATGCAGCTGAAGAAGCTGGCTGCCGGCCGCATGGATTTCAGCGCGACGCTGACGACGCACGGCAGCACGCTGGCCGAGCTGAAGCAGGCGATGGCCGGCCGCATCTCGCTGCGCGGCAAGGGGCTGACCTTCTACGGCAGCGACCTCGACCGCTCCTTCGAGCGCTTCGAGGCCAGCCAGACCTTCAGCCTGGTCGACGTGGGCGCGGTGTTCTTCGCCGGGCCGGTCGGGCTGCTCGTCACCAAGGGCTACGACTTCGCCAAGCTCTCGCAGGGCAACGGCGGCAGCAGCGAGATCCGCGCGCTGGTGTCGGACTGGAAGGTCGAGCGCGGCGTGGCGCAGGCCCAGGACGTGGCGATGGCGACGAAGGAGAACCGCGTCGCGCTGCACGGCGGGCTGGATTTCGTCGGCGAACGCTTCGACGCGGTGACGGTGGCCCTGATCGACCTGAAAGGCTGCGCCATCGTCAAGCAGGAGATCCGCGGCAGCTTCCGCGAGCCGGTGGTCGACAAGCCGAGCGCCATCGAGGCGCTGGCCGGGCCGGCGCTGCGCCTGCTGAAGAAGGGCAGCGACGCGCTGACCGGCCGCGAGTGCCAGCCCTTCTACAGCGGCGCGGTGGCGGCGCCCGGCTGATCGGTCTCGAGCTCGCTGGGCAGGCCGGCATCGCTGCGGGCCTGGTGGCGTCGCGGGTCGTGCTTGCCGATGGCGGCGCCGACGGCGCGCTTGAGCTTGCGCACCGCGCCTTCGATCGCCTGGTGGGCGTTGGGGCCGTTCTGGCTCACCACGACCGGTTCCAGCTCGATCAGCCGGGCTTCCAGCAGGCACTGGACGCTGTCGACGCCGAGCCGGGCGCGGCCGTCGGTGTCGGACACATGGGCCTCGACGCGCAGCACCCGTTCGCCGAAGCGGCCCAGCGCGTCGTTCACGACGGTCTGCACGTGCGCGGCCATCAGGTGGCCGCCTTCGACGTTCTTGTCGGCTTGCAGGATGACTTGCATGGTGTCCTTCGATGGTTCGTTCGATCCCGGCAAGGATGCGCGATGCGTCGGCGGCCGTCTGTGCGCTGCCGATCGAATCGCCGCCTACTCGTGCCGCAGCGCCTCGATCGGGTCCATGCGCGCGGCGCGGCGCGCCGGGAAGAAGCCGAACACCACGCCGATGGCCGCCGAGAACAGCAGCGACAGCAGGTTGATCGTCGGGTCGAACGCATAGGGCACGTCCATCAGCCGCGATCCCCCCCACGACGCCGCGGTGGCGATCAGGATGCCCACCACGCCGCCCAGCGCCGAGAGCACCACCGCCTCGATGAGGAACTGCAGCAGCACCTCGCCCTCGAGCGCGCCGATGGCCAGGCGCAGGCCGATCTCGCGGGTGCGCTCGGTCACGCTGACCAGCATGATGTTCATGATGCCGATGCCGCCCACCAGCAGGCTGACCGCCGCCACGGCGCCGAGCAGCGTGGTCAGCACGCCCATGGTGCTCGACAGCGTCTCGGCGAGCTGCTGGGTGTCGAAGATGTTGAAGTTGTCCTCCGTGCCGCCGTTGTCCATGTCGCCGAGCTTGCGCCGCTCGCGCAGCAGCTGGCGCAGGCTGGCTTTCAGCGGCACGCTGTCGCTGCCGTCCTCCATCGACACCGAGAGCATCGCCACCTTGCGGTTGCCGGTGACGCGGCGCTGCAGCGTGTGCAGCGGCACGATCACCGCGTCGTCCTGGTCGCCCATGCCGCCCTGGCCCTTGGCGGCGAGGATGCCCACCACGTCGCAGGAGAACTGCTTGACGCGCAGCTGCTCGCCCAGGCCCGTCTGGCCGACCGTGCCGCCGTAGATCTCGCGGCGCACCGTCTCGCCGATCACGCACACCGCGGCGCCGCCGAGCTGTTCGTCGGGCTCGAAGATGCGGCCGGCGGCGAGCTTCCAGTTGCCGGTCTCGAACCATTCGTTGGTGCTGCCGGTGACGGTGGTCGCCCAGTTGCGGCCGTTGGCCACCACGGTGACGCCGGCGCGGCCCTGCGGTGCCACCGCGGCGACGCCGCCGATCTGCGCCTGGATGGCCTTGGCATCCTCTTCGGTGAACTGCGGCACGCCGCCGCCACCGCCCCCGCCGCCGCCGGGCTGGCGCTGGCCGGGCATCACCATCAGCAGGTTGGTGCCCAGGCTGGTGATCTGCGTCTCGATCGCCTGCGTGGCGCCGTTGCCCAGGGTGACCATGGTGATCACCGCGCTGACGCCGATCACGATGCCCAGGATGGTCAGGAAGGAGCGCAGCAGGTTGCGCTGGATCGAGCGCAGCGCGAGCATGAAGACGCTGAACAGCATCAGGCGCTCGCGGTTTCGGCCGGCACGGGCGGCGCGGCCAGCGTCGGATTCGGGTTGACCTCGTCCTTGGCGATGCGGCCGTCGATGAAGTGCACCATGCGCCGCGCGTAGGCGGCCATGTCGGGCTCGTGGGTGACCATCAGCACGGTGATGCCGTGGTCCTTGTTCAGCGCCATCAGCAGGCCCATGATCTCGTGGCTTCGCTGCGTGTCGAGGTTGCCGGTGGGCTCGTCGGCGAGCACCACGGCCGGCTCGGTGGCGATGGCGCGCGCGATGGCCACGCGCTGCTGCTGGCCGCCGGAGAGCTCGGCCGGCGTGTGCTTCTCCCAGCCGGCCAGGCCGACCGACTGCAGCGCCTTGGCGGCGGCGGCGCGCCGCACCTCGGCGCTGTCGCCGCGGTAGAGCAGCGGCAGTTCGACGTTCTCCTGCGCCGAGGTGCGCGCCAGCAGGTTGAAGCCCTGGAACACGAAGCCGAGGTAGCGCCGGCGCAGGCGTGCGCGCTGGTCGCGTGCCAGCGCCTCGACGTGCGCGCCCTTGAACAGGTACTGCCCGGCGGTGGGTGTGTCCAGGCAGCCGAGGATGTTCATCGCGGTGGACTTGCCCGAGCCGCTGGGCCCCATGATGGCGACGAACTCGCCGGCCTCGATGTCCAGGTCGATGCCCTTGAGCGCCATCAGCTCGGCCACGCCGCTGCCGTAGCGCCTGGTGATGCCGCGCAGCTGGATCAGCGGGGCGCTCATTTCGCGGCAGCCGTCTTCTGGGCGGTGATGACGAGCATGCCGGCCTGCAGCTCGCCGCCGGTGATCTCCGTCATGCGCCCGTCGCTGATGCCCGGCGTCACCGCCACCGCGACAGGCACGCCCTCGCGCAGCACCCACACGCGCCGGGCAGTGGCCGTGCTCGAACCCTCGGCGGCGGTGCGGCGCGTGCGGTTGCCCGGCATGCGTGGCGTCAGGCTGGCGAGCACGCCGCCCTTCGCTGCCGCCGGTGCGCCTGCGGCGGTCGGCGCGAAACGCAGCGCCGTGTTGGGCACCAGCAGCACGTCGGTGCGCTTCGTCGCGACGATCGTCGCGGTGGCGGTCATGCCCGGGCGCAGGCTGAGGTCGGCGTTGTCGACGTCGAGGTAGGTGAGGTAGGTGACGACGTTGTCGGTGATCGTCGAGCCGAAACCCACGCGCGTGATGCGCGCCGGGAACGGCCGGCTCAGGTAGGCGCTGACGGTGAAGGTGGCGTCCTGCCCGACCTTCACCGAGCCGACGTCGGCCTCGTCGACGTAGACCCACAGGCGCAGCTTCGCCAGGTCCTCGGCGACGGTGAAGAGCGTCACCGCCTGCAGCGAGGCGGCCACAGCGTTGCCGGGGTCGACCGCACGCGTGAGCACCACGCCGTTGGCCGGCGCGACGATCGAGGCCTTCGACAGGTTGATCTGGTCGGTGGACAGTCCCGCCTGCGCATCGGCGACGCCGGCGCGCGCGCTGGTCGCGTCGGCAACGGCGCGTGCCAGCGTGGCGCGGCCGCCGTCGAGCTCGGATTTCGACGGCACCTTGCCGCCCGACAGGCGCGACACCTCCTCGAGCCGGCCCAGCATGGCGCGCGCTTCCTGGATGGTGGCGCCGGTCTGCTCGACCTTGGCCGTCGCCGCGGCGAGCGCGGCCTTCGAGCGCAGGATCTGGTCGCGCAGCTTGGCGGTGTCGAGCACCACCAGCACCTGGCCTTTGGTGATGCGATCGTTCACGTCGACGTTGACCTTCAGCACCGTGCCCGACAGCTCGCTGCCGATGTTGATCGTGCGCGTCGGCTGGATGGTGCCGTTGGCGGTGACGGTGAGCGTGAGATCGCCGCGTGCCGCGGGCTGCGTGCTGTAGCTCGGCGCGGCATTGGCGGCGCGGTTCGACCACCACCACCAGAACCCGCCACCCCCGAGCAGCAGCGCCACCGCGAGGGCCCAGACCAGCGGCCGCCGGTACCAGGCGACGTGATCCGGCTCGGCCAGCAGCGTGCTCAGGTCGGCCTCGGCGGATTCGCCGGCCGGTCCGCCGGGCGGTGCGGGCGGCACAGGCGGAACGGCCGGTTTGAGGGCGTCGGGTGGCGTGGGTGCGTTCATGGGGTCGGGGTGCTCGAGGCGGGTGCCGCAGCGTCCGCGCGGTTGTCGTCGTCGCGCCAGCCGCCGCCCAGCGCCGTGAACAGGCGCACGTGGTCGGCGCTGACATCGGCGAAGGCCGTGGCCACGCCATCCTGCGTGCTCAGCCGCGTGCGCTGCGTGTCGAGCACGGTCTGGAAGTCGGTGAGGCCGCTGCCGAAACGCTGGCGGGCGAGCTGCGAGGCATTCGCCGCCGCATCGGCCGCGTCCTGCAGGCGCAGCAGCCGCTCGCGGTCGCCGCGCCGCGCCAGCAGCGCGTCCTCGACCTCCTTCAGCGCGCCGAGCACGGCCGCGCTGTAGGCCGCTCGCGCCTGTTCCAGCGCCGCCTGCTGGGCACGCACCTGCGCGCTGGCGGCGCCGCCGTCGAACAGCGGCAGCGTCACGCCCGCCAGCAGCGAGCCGATCACCGCGGCGCTGTGGCCCAGCGCGCCGAAGGTGGCTGCGCTCAGGCCGAGCGTGCCGCTGAGGCGGAAGTCCGGCAGTCGCTGCGCCTGCGCCTGGTCGACACGCGACCAGGCGGCGCTGACGCGGTGTTCGGCGGCGCGCACGTCGGCGCGCTGGCGCAGCGTCTCGGCCGGAATGGCCAGCGCGAGCGCTCCGTCGGGTTGCGGCACCGGCGCCAGCGTCGCCAGCCGGGCGTTCAGCGCCGCGGGCGGCTGGCCGGTGAGCACGGCGATGGCGTGACCGGCCTGTGCGATGGCGGTCTGCAGGCCCGGGCGCTGCGCGCGGGTCTGCTCGGCCGAGGCGCGCGCCTGTTCGGATTCGAGCGTGGTGACCAGCCCGGCCTGCTCGCGCCATTGGGTGATCTGCAGCGTCTCGCGCTGGATCGCCAGGTTGTCGTCGGCGATGCCCAGCCGCGCCTGCGCGGCGCGCAGCGTGATGTAGCCCAGCGCCACCTCGGCCGCGACGCCAACCTGCACGTCGCCCAGGCTGGCCGCGCTGGCCGCGGCGCCGGACTCGCCGGCATCGAGTGCGCTGCGGTTGGCGCCGAACAGATCGAGGTCCCAGCCCGCATCGAGGCCCGCCCGCAGGCTGTTGCCGGTGCTGTCGCCGCCGGACCAGCCACGCTGCGCCGAGGCCGAGCTGCCCAGCGTTGGCGACAGCGCCGCCGCGGCCTGGTCGCGCAGCGCACGCGCCTGCCGCAGTGCCGCCTGCGCCGAGGTCACGCTGGTGTTGGCCTGCAGGGCTTCGTCGACGAGTTGTTCGAGCAGCGGGTCGCGCAATCGCCGCCACCAGTGCGACAGCGAGGGGTCGGCGCTTGCGGGTGCGGCTTCGGCGCCCGACCAGGCGGCCGGCACGTCGAAGGGGCCGGGCGGTTCGGCGCGCTGCGGTGTGGAGGCGCAGGCACCGAGCAGGAGCAGCAGCAGCGACGCGGCAGCGCCGCGAAGATCGGAAGGGGATCGGGACATCTCCCGGCCAGCATGCGCCAGCAGGGTCTTTGCGGTCGGTACGGCAGCGTACCGACTGCGCTTCAGGGCGGGGAGAGCAGCGTCACCTGGGGCGGCGGTGCGTTCAGTTCCGCCAGGCACAGGTCGCGCAGGCGCAGGCTGCGCTGGCCGGTGCAATGCCAGGTGGCGGCCGAGTGCCGCGCGGTGGCCTCGTGGCGCAACTGGCCCTGGCGCACCGATTCCCGCACCACGCTCAGGAACAGCGCGAGCAGGACGAACATCGCCAGCCCGGTCACGGCAGCGATGACGACCAAGTTCCTGCGATCGCTGCGCGCAGCCGGCAGCCGCAGCGTGAGGCCGAGTCGGTACGAGGCGGTGCGGTCGAGGTTCTGCATGATGCGGAGCAGAGCTTGCGGCCGGGCGATGCCTCGGGTCTGTGCGGCGTCTCACACAAGGACACATGTGCGCTCGCGCACAGACGCATCGCGGCGCGAGGCCTACAAGGGACTTCGATGCGACGGGCCTTGCCGGCCTGCGCCACCCGGACACTCTGGAGCTCACATGAACACTCGTTGGATCAGCCTCTTCGCCACGGCCGCACTGGCGGTCTCGCTCGCCGCCTGCAGCAACATGTCGGCGCGTGACCAGAACACCGCCACCGGCGCGGTCATCGGCGGCGCGGCCGGCGCCATCCTCACCGGCGGCAGCACTGCCGGCACCGTGGGCGGCGCCGCCGTCGGCGGCGTGATCGGCAACCAAGTCGACCCGAAGAAGAAGTGAAAGGACGCACACCATGACTCCCCACCGGATTCCGCACGGCGCCACCGTGCTCGGCGTGCTGCTGATGGCGGCGGCACTGGGCGGCTGCGACCAGCGCAGCGATGAGCGCAGCACCGGCCAGAAGGTCGATTCCGCGATCGCCAAGACCGACGAGAAGCTCGACGCCGCGAAGGCCGATGCCGACAAGGCGATGGCCGATGCGAAGAAGGCCACCACCGAGGCGGTGCATGCCGCGGCGGCAGCGGTGAACGACACGACGATCACCGCCGCGGTGAAGTCCAGCCTGTCGTCCGACGCGGAACTCAAGCCCGCCGACCTGGGCGTCGAGACCCGCTACGGCCGCGTGTCGCTGCGCGGCATGGCGCCCGACGCCGCGGCGCGCGACCGCGCCTCGCAGCTGGCGGCCGCCGTGCAGGGCGTGGTGGCGGTGGACAACCAGGTCACCGTGGTGCGCTGAACATGGACGCCTTCCACAGCCCGGCCCGCGACGCGGGCACCGACGCGGCCGAACCCGCCGTCGCCACCCGCACCGCGGCGCTGCGCCTCGGTTCGCAGACCCTGGATGCCGCGCGCGGCGTCAACCGGCACCACGAGTTGCGCATGGCGCAGCACTATGCGCGGCTGGCGCAGGCCGTCGAGACGCCGCCGCAGGCGACCGCGGACGAACCGACCGCTGCGGCCGGCATGTCCGCCTGAAGCGCGTGCCGCATGGTTCGCTACTGCACAGACACCGCGACGGCGGGCGGTTAGCATGAATCGTCTCTTGGCAGCGGTCCACCTCCTGCCAGCGGCACGCACTTGATCACGGTCCGCTGCTACGACTCGCTCGACCAGGCGACGACCCTGCGTCACGACATCGACGCGCTGAACCGCCAATCGGCGCGGCCCGATCCCTTCTCGACCTTCGCCTACCTGCAGACCTACCTGCGCCACGACGAACAC
Source organism: uncultured Piscinibacter sp. (assembly GCA_964628175.1). Taxonomy (GTDB): domain Bacteria; phylum Pseudomonadota; class Gammaproteobacteria; order Burkholderiales; family Burkholderiaceae_C; genus Piscinibacter. Next base: position 12,020 of record CAZVLY010000005.1, read on the forward strand.
CATCCGTCGGGCCAGGGCATGGGGCTGTGGTTCCTCGCTGCATTCCGCGACGGGCAGCTGGTCGGCTACCTGCCGCTCAAGCGGGTCGAGGGCCGCGTGATGGGGCTTCGCAGCGCGACGCTCGGCTTCCTGGTCACGCACGACACCGACCGGCCGCACGTGGTGGCGCGCCCCGCCGACCAGGCCGCGGTCAGCCAGGCGTTCTACGACCATGTGCTCGCGCGCCGCAGCGAGTGGAGCTACCTCGAGCTGGCGCAGCAGGGCGCGGATTCCACGCTTTTCCCGCCCCCGGCGGGCGTGGGCCTGGGCGGCTACCTGGTGCGCCAGTGGCCCAGCCTGGAGAACTGCACCATCCCGGTCCGCTGGGACAGCCTGGCGGGCTACGTGAAGTCGCTGTCGAAGAAGTTCCGCGGCAACCTCGGCCGGCAGCTGAACGCGCTGTTCGAGGCGGGCGAGGTGGAACTGCTGTCCTCCTCGGACCCGGCCGACACGCCGGCACTGCTCGAGCTCTACCTCGGCATCGAGCCGCGCAGCTGGAAGGCGCAGGCCGACGCCGACATCGGCCGGCATCCGCAGCGCATCGCCTACTTCCGCAGCCTGCTCGAGGCGCGGCAGCCGATGCGGGTCGGCATCCACCTGCTGCTGATGGACGGCGTGCCGGTGGCCGGCCTGATCAGCGGTGCGTTCGAGCGCGGCCTGTATGCGCTGCACATCGTCTACGACGACGGCCTGAACCGCCTCGGGCCGGGCTCCACCATGCTGCTGCTGGGCATGCGCCAGGCGATCGACGGCGGCTTCGGCTTCTTCAACCTGCTGTCGGGCTTCGGCTACTTCAAGGTGCGCTGGCTGGCCGAGACCACGCCGCTGCACGTGGGGCAGATCTATCGCGCCGGCAGCCCGCCGTACTGGCACCGCCGGCTCGGCGACCTGAAACGCCGGCTCATGCCGCGTGCGGCGGCCGCCGCGGTGCCCTCGTTCAACCCCTCGCGGCGCGCCGTCGCCGATGAACTGCCGGCGGCGCCCGCGTTCGATGCGCGGCAGCGCGAGCGCATGGCGGCACTGATCGCCGCGGTGCGCGGCGGGCACGGCGTGCACCTGGGCAAGGCGCAGCTCGCGGCGATCCTGCCGCTGGGCCGCGGAGTCAGGCCGGCACGGCCCGTTGCCGTGGCTGCGGCGGGCGCGACAGCAGCAGGATGCCGCCCAGGCTGATCAGCTCGCCCGCCAGCATGCCGCCCAGCGCGCCCGGCGCGCCGAACTCGCGCATGCCCGCATAGCTGGCGAGCAGCGAGACCGCGGCGCTGGCCATCGTCAGCTGCGTCAGCGCGCGAAAGCGCTGCTGCGCGGCGACCAGGTAGGCGAACTGGTCGCGCACCACCATCACCAGGAACAGCGCGCCCCACAGCAGCAGCAGGCTGTCGCGCTGCGCAAACTGCTTGCGCAGCAGCACCGCGAAGACCCAGTCGCGCTCCAGCCAGAGCACGCCGAAATAGACCGCCGTGGCCGCGGCCATGCCGGCGGCGAGCAGCGCCAGGCGCCGCCGCAGCAGCGCCGGGCCGTGGCGGTCGAGCCAGCCGGTGGCCAGTGGCAGCATCATCGAGCCGATGCCGGTGGACAGAAGGTTCACTGGCATGAGCAGCAGCCGGGTCGCGGCGATCGCGGCCACCGCCGTCACGTCCAGCGTGGCGGCGACGAGGTAGACGTAGCCCTGGCTGAAGGTCCAGTGCACCGCCGCACCGGCGGTCGACCAGCCGGCCAGCGGCGCCATCGCACGCAGCAGCCCGGGCGCCGCGCCCGGCGCCCAGGGTTCATGGCGGCGCAGTGCGCGCGACAGCAGGGCGCTGCTGGCCAGTGCCGCCAGCCCGAGGGCGGCGACGGCGAACACCGCGGCCTCGGCGGTGCGCGTGGCGGCGAACACGCCGGCCACCATCAGCGCCACGTAGAGCAGGTCGGTGCGCAGCACGTCCTGCGGCCGGCGGTGCGCGAACAGCACCAGGCGCAGGCACTCGCGGTGCAGGATGGCCAGCGAGGCGGCCACGCCGGCCAGCAGCAAGGCGGTGCCGCGGCCGTCCTGCGCGCCGGCCGTGCGCAGCGCCAGCGCCGCGGCCACCACCACCAGCCCGGCGGCGACGATCACCGCCTGGCGTTCGCGCAGCAGCGCCCCCACCAGCCGGGCGCGCCCGGCCAGGTCGAGCCGGCCCAGGCGAGCGGCCAGCACCGGGCCGCAGAAGGCGTTCTGCAGCGACACCAGCAGCGCGATCGCGCTGGCCGCGAGGATGTAGTGGCCGTACTGCAGGTCGCTGCTGTGGCGGATCAGGATCAGCCCGATCGCGAAACTCGCCGCGGACAGCAGCGCCTGGCTGAGCACCGCGCTGCTGAACAGCCGCGCGAACGCGAGGTGGCGCTGCCGGCGCTCGATGACCCCGCTCAAGGCTCCTCCCGCCGCGTGCGCACCCACTGCATCGAGTCGTGGGCACGCAGCATCAGCATCAGCTTCCAGGCCACGAAGAAGGGCGCGTGCAGCAGGTCGAGCAGGCCGCGCGCGCCCACGCCGCTGAGCTGCCAGCCGCGCAGCACGTACAGCAGCAGGCTGGCGGCGCAGGCCAGCGCGATGCCGACCCACAGCGCGGCCGAGGGCAGCCAGATCCAGGCCAGGCCGGCGAGCAGGAGCAGCAGCGCCACGTTCATCACCACGTACGACAGCGGTGGCATCAGCAGGTCGAGCAGCAGGTCGAAGCAGACCGCGCCATCGATGCCGCCCGAGGCCTTCAGCAGCGGCCCGATGCGCGTGCGCACGAGCTGGTGGCGGCCGTCTTCCCAGCGTTGGCGCTGCGTGCTCGCGGCGGCCTCGCCGGTGACCATCAGCGCGTCGACATGGGCTTCGTCGACGTTGTGCACGCGGTGGCCGGCCAGGCCCAGCGTGATGCCGTATTCCACGTCCTCGGCGAGCGAGAAGGCGCGGTAGGGCACCTCGCGCAGCAGCCGGTGGGTGACGCACCAGCCGTTGCCGCGCAAGCCGCAGGACAGCTGCAGGCGTTCACGGGCGCGCGAGCGCACGCGGTGGAAGCAGGCCATCGCGATGGCCATCAGCCGCGTGCGCCAGTGGGCCTGCGCGTTGAGCACGCCGTAGTGCGCCTGCAGCGCCTTGGCGCCGCTCTCGATGCGCCCGGCGAAGGCCTCCAGCAGATTCGGCGAGACCTCGCTGTCGGCATCGACGACGACCACCGCGTAGGCCCAGGCCTCGCGCCGGCTCGCCTCGAAGGCGAACTCGAGCGCGTAGCCCTTGCCGCGGTTCACTGCATCGTGGCGCTCCAGCACCTGCGCGCCGGCCACGCGCGCCAGCGTTGCGGTGGCGTCGCTGCAGTTGTCGGCCACCACCAGGATGCGGAAGCCGTCGGCCGGCCAGTCGAGCCGGCGCAGGCTGGCGACCACGCCGGCGATGATGGCGGCCTCGTCGTGTGCCGGCACGATGACGTCGAAGCGCAGCCGGCGCGACGAGCGCGGCGCGGGTGCGGGCCGCTGCGAGAGCAGGGTGAAGGCGAGCAGGTACAGGCAGGCCGCGATGGCCGGCAGCGCGATGGCGAACAGCAGCAGGTGCAGGGCGGTCGTCATGTGGCCTGGCCGCCGTACTCGCGGTAGTGCCAGCCGAGGAACACCGACACCTTGCCCAGGTTGGCCGACAGCTTGAGCAGCCAGTGCACCGCGTGGTGCAGGCCCAGCGGCCAGCTCAGCAGCGACAGCAGCGCGGCGAGCAGCGCCTGCAGCAGCGCGCGCAGCACGAAGGCGACGCGGCCGAGCGCGCCGATCGGGCCGTAGCGGCCGTTCTGGCGATGCCGCGCGAAATCCTGCCCGCCGCGCAGCGCGCGCAGCATCAGCCAGCGCAGCGACAGGCGCGAAGGCTCGACCGGCTCGTGCACGATCGCCTCGTCGCACCAGACCACGCGCGCGCCGCGCTCGACCAGGCGGCCGAGCAGGTCGCCGTCCTCGCCGCCGGTGCGCCCGTAGGCGGGGTCGAAGGGCCCGGGCACGGCCTGCAGCGCGGCGGCGCGCAGCAGCACGTTGCCGAAGCGCAGGCGATTCGGCGGCACCACCGCGCCGGTGGGCAGGCGCGCCCAGTCGTAGAACGCGCCGCGGCGGATCCACCGCGGCGCCTCGTCGGGCACCACCGGCACCACCGGCCCGAGCACGCCGTCGGCCGGGTGGCGCTCGGCGCAGTGCGAGAGCTGGCGCAGCCAATCCGTCGGGGCGCGTTCGTCGTCGTCGATGAAGGCCAGCCAGTCGGTACCGGCCAGCGCCACGGTGCGGTTGCGCGTCAGCGAGATGTTCTGCACCGGCTGGATCTCGTAGCGCAGCTCGAAGGGCAGGTTCGACTTGCGCTGGCGCTCGACCACGGCGCGCGCGCTGCCGGCGGCGTCGTTGTCCACCACGATCACCTCGACCGGCAGCTTGCGCTGCCAGGCCAGGTCCTCGAGCAGCGCGTCCAGGCGCTCCGGGCGGCGGTAGGTGGCGATGCACACGCTGATCCTCATGGCGGCGGCTCCTTGCGGTGACGATCCAGACGGTGCGCGGCCGACAGGGCGGCGGCGAGTTCCTGCCGCGCGCGGTACAGGTTCCAGGCCAGCAGCGCCAGGGCCGTGCCGTTGACCACGGCGCCCAGGCCCTGCGAGACGGCCAGCAGCAGCATCAGAACGACGAAGAACATCAGCCGGATCAGGTGCAGCGGCGCATCGGGCCAGGCCTTGCCGCCCAGCCGGTAGGCGTGGTACGGCACCCACTTGGCGAGCACGTGCGCGCCCAGCGCCACGGCGCCGATCGGCGCGATCGGCACCAGCGCGACGAAGGCCGCGCCGCGCGCGAACTGCAGGCCGGCGAACATCCACACGCGCGTGCCCTTGTCGAGGCGGTTGTAGAGCGCGAACCAGCCATGCGTGGCGACCAGCACCGCGGCCCAGGCCGCGAAGTCCGCCGGCACCGGCGCGACCGGCCAGCGCAGCGCGACGATGGCGACGGCGCCGCTGGCGATGGCCCACAGCCACGGCGGCCCGCGCGGCGTGGCCACCGGCGCGCTGGCGAAGGCCTCGCTCAGCTTGGGCTCGAGCTCGTGGCGCGCGGCGACGAGGTCGTTGTCGACATAGCCGCGTTCGTAGATGGCCCAGAACGACAACAGCAGGAACAGCAGGCCGACCACGTGCGCCAGCGGCAGCGCGGCCAGGCCGACGGAGGCGAGCACCCAGAAGGCGAAGTCCTCCTGCAGGATGCCGCGCACGATGTAGCGCTCGCCCGGGCGCTTGACCTGCGAGAGGTACTGCCCCGGCAGGTAGACGCTGCTCAGCGCGTGGCGAAAGCGCGCCTCCGGCCACACCGCGCGCAGCGGCCGCGCGCAGGCGTCGAGCAGCGCGAGGTCCTGCGCCGAATCGGTGAGCACCAGGGCGCTGCGGATCGTCTCGTCGCCCAGCGCTCCCTGCGCCAGTTGCAGCTTGCCGTCGCGCCGGTCGGCGAAGGTCCACAGCCGCGCCGCGACGATGCGCGCCTGCGGCAGCCCCAGCGCGGCCACCAGCGGCGCCACGATGGGCTGGAAGCCGACGGTGGTGATGATGGTGGTGGTGCCGGGCGCGCGCAGCGCCTCCATCAGGCGCAGGTTGGTGAAGCCGCGGGCCAGATCGGCCACGCGCTGCCGCCAGTGCCGTGCCGTCCACGGGAAGCAGGCCGACACCAGGCGCACGCGCCACACGTCGCGCGTCGGCTCGCCGCCCGTCCAGCGCCAGGGCTTGACGAGATCGAGCACGCGCATCAGCAGCAGCGCCGGCAGGCGCGGGCGCGCCGAGTCGATGAAGTCCTCGGTCGAGTTGCGCAGGTACAGCGTCTCGTCGAGGTCGAGCAGGATCGGGCCGCGGTGGTCGAGGATGGCGCCGAGCGCCGC
>CAZVLY010000005.1:18036-32047 GCA_964628175.1 uncultured Piscinibacter sp.
GCCAGCGTGAGCAGCGCGCCGCCCACGGTCAGCCCGGCCCAGCCCCATTGCGGAAAGTGCTTGGCCAGGCCGAGCAGGATGAGGTGGTGCGCCAGGTACACGGTGTACGAGACCGAGCCGAGGTAGACCAGCGGCCGCGCGTTCAGCCAGCGCCACGGCCTGCTGCCGGCGCGCGCCACGGCGGCATGCAGCAGCCCGGCGATCGCCAGGCTCTGCAGCGTGTAGCGCGCGGTCTGGCGGAAGGCCTCGTCGCGCCAGACGAAGGTCAGCAGCAGCGTGGCCAGGCACAGCCCGACGACGATACGTTCGTGCCGCACGCGGCCCGGCGCGCTGTGCATCGGCTGCGGCGCAAGCCAGGGGTTGCGCCACAGCGCGAGCAGGCAGCCGACCAGGATGGCATCGACGCGGGTGTCGGTGGCCATCGTCAGGTACTCCACCGACATGCCCTGGCGCACCAGCCAGATACGCCATGCGAGCACCGCCACGCACAGCCCGGCCAGCACCAGCGCGGCGCGGCCGCTGCTGCGCGCGCGCAGCAGCAGCAGGGCCAGCGGCGGGTAGAAGAGGTAGAAGTGCTCCTCGATGGCCAGCGACCAGATCACGCCCAGGCCCGCGGGCAGGCCGTGGAAATCCTGCGCGATGACGAAGTAGTTGCCGAGGTAGAACAGCGCCGCGGCGAAGCCCCCCGGCGTGAAGGCGCCGTCGATCACGCCCAGCGCCGCCAGTGCCGCGGCGAGCGTGATGACGATCACCAGCGGCGGCATCAGCCGCAGCAGCCGGCGCAGGTAGAAGCCGCGGAAGTCGATGCGGCCGGTGCGCGCATGTTCCTGGCGCATCAGCGTGGTGATGAGGAAGCCGCTGAGCACGAAGAAGATCGTCACGCCCAGGCCGCCGGGGATGAATCGTTCCAGCCCGCTGTGCGCGAGGAACACCAGCGCCACCGCCAGCGCGCGGATGCCGTCCAGGCCGGGGATGGTGGCCGGTGTGTCGCCGTGCGTCGGCGTGCCGGCGTCCGCCGTGCTCATGCGGTGTCCACCGGCCACGCGCGGGCGGCCGGGTCGCCGAAGGCGCCGCGCAGCCGGTGTTCGAGCAGGCTGCGCGCCAGCGCCGTGCTGGCCAGCGTCATGATCACGAAGTCCACGCTGAGCACGCTGAACCAGTGCGTCTCCGACAGGTTGGTGATCGCCTGCTGGAAGAAGATCGCCAGGTAGAGCACCGCCTGCGAGCGCTCCAGGCGCAGCAGCTGCAGCGACTGCCGCACGTGCATCGCCGCATAGCCGAGCAGGACCGCCAGGCCCACCCAGCCCAGGTCGTTGACGATCTCCAGGTAGCCGTTGTGCGCCGAGCCAGGGTAGAAGCCCTGCATGCGGCGCACGAACTCGTGCGACTCGGTGCCCAGCATCGGCCCGGCTGTCCAGTAGGCGGCGTAGCCGGAGCCGAAGAAGGGCCGCAGCTCGATGTGCTCGGCCAGGATCCACCAGATCTCGGTGCGGCCGGTCAGCGTGGTGTCCTTGCCGGTAAGGCCGGCCAGCGAGGCCAGCAGCGTGCCCAGCCCGGGGATCAGGCCGAGGATGGCCAGCGCGTAGAGCAGCAGCAGCACCGTCAGCACCACGACGCCGGCGGGCAGCCAGCGCCGCAGCGAGGGCGGCGCGCGCAGCGCGACGGCGAGGAAGAGCACGACGAACACCGAGGCGGCCATCGAGGTGGAACTGCGCGACAGCACGAGGCAGGCCGCCGCGACGCCGATGCCCACGAGCGCCGACGGCGTGCGCAGCTCGCCGCTGAACCAGCCGTGGCAGCAGAAGATCAGCCCGAAGCAGGCCAGCGCGCCCAGGCCGTTCTTGTGGTTGGCCAGCCCGCGCCACGCGCCCTGCAGCTCGGCGGCGGCCTCGTGGTGGATGGCCAGCGCGGGGAACAGCACGCCGAAGACCAGCGAGCCCAGCAGCATCAGCGTGAGCGCCGGTCTCACCACGTCCTGCAGGCGCCGCGCATGCCAGGCCATCAGCACGAAAGCGATGGCGGTGCCCACCATGGTGACCATGCGCGCCAGGCGCCGTGCGCTCAGCGATTCGTCGATCGACCAGGCCAGGCTGGCCAGCGCCAGCACCACCATGATCGGCAGGAAGGGGTTGAGCCTGCCGGCCAGCAGCCAGGCCAGCCCGGCGCGCCAGGCGATCACCAGCGCCGAGCCGGCCAGCAGCGCCAGCCACAGCGCGCGGCTGACCGCCCCCGCGCCGGCGGGGGCACCGGCGCCGGCCAGGCCTTCGTAGTCCAGGCCTTCGGGCACGATCATCAGCACGATCAGCGCCCACACCATCGCCGCGAGCAGCGTCGAATGGCGGCTGTCGATGGCCCAGGCGGGGGCGGGAGCGCCCGAATGCGACGGCGCGGAGATCATGGCCCGGCCGCGCTCAGAAGTGGCTGACGACGGCGCCGAGGGTCTGCGAGCGCGTGGCGGTGAGGCGGCGCAGCATGTCCTGCATGTCCTTGCGCGGCGTGTGCTGCGCGCGGCTGAGCGCGAGCACGCGCCCGACCATGCGCGCCACCGCCAGGCCGTCGGAGAAGCGGCCGACCGGCGGGGTGTCGAAGACGACGAACTCGTATTCGTCGCGCCAGCCCTCGATCAGCTCGGCGAAGCGCCGGCTCGACAGCAGCTCCAGCGGATCGCCCGGCACCACGCCGGCGGTCAGCAGCGACATGCGCGGCAGGCCGTGCACGCTCTGCACCTGCGGCGCGTCGCCGCGCGCGATGGCCTGCGCCAGGCCGTGGCGGTTGCGCGCGCCGAACAGCACGTGCTGCTGCGGGCGGCGCAGGTCGGCATCGACCAGCAGCGTGGGGTGGCCGGTCTGTGCGAAGGCGATCGCCAGTTCGGCGGCCAGCAGCGAGCGGCCCTCGCCGCCGCAGGGGCTGAGCAGCGCCACCATGTCGGCGCGGTCGGGCGACTCGCGGCGCAGCAGCAGCTCGGTGCGCAGCGCGCGGATCTTCTCGCAGCGCGGATCGCAGGGGTCGTGCGCCATGATCAGGCGCTCGTCGGGCTGCACCAGCGGCTCGACCTGCTTGATCTCGGAGCGCATGCGCGCCATCGGTTCCGCGTCTGTCGCCGTTTCGTTGAAAGGGGGCAGTTCGGCGCGGCGCGCCATCGGCGCGTTCATGCCGCCACCCGCATCGGCAGCCGGCCGAATTCCACCAGCACCGGCACGCCGTACTGGCGCTCGATGTCGTCGCGGCAGCGCACACGGCGGTTGAAGCGCTCCCACAGCAGCGGCACGCCGAAGCCGAGCACGCCCGCGGCCATCAGGCCGAGCAGCCAGCCGACGATCACCTTCGGCTTGCTCGCGCGCACCGGCGGCGTGGCACGGCTGACCAGGCTCACGTTGGTCTGCCGGCTGTTGGCGGCGAACATGATCTGGTCGTAGCTGTCGAGCGCGCGCTTGTAGACGGTCTGCGCCGAGGCCAGTTCGAGCCGGTACTTCGCCGCTTCGTCCTGCAGCAGGCTCTTGGCGAGCACGCGGCCGCGCTGCTCGACGGCAGCGGCGGCGATGCCCTGCTCGACGCGCGCGGCCATGCCCACGCCGGCCGCCGCGTTGTCGGAGTAGCTGCGGGTGTTGGCGGCCAGCGAACGGCGCGTCGCCTCGATCTGGATCTGCGCTTCCTGGATGTCGGGGTGCAGCGGCGTGTACTGCCGGTTGAGCTGGCCCAGGCGCAGCTCCTGCGCGGCCAGCTGGGCCTTGAGCAACTGCGTCTGCGGTGCCACCAGCACCTGCTCGCTGCTGGCCTGGTTCTGCGCCGCGCGGGCCTCGGCGGCGCGGCGCGCGTTCTGCGCGGCCAGCAGCCGCTCGTCGAGCGCCGTCAGCAGCACCACGTCGACGGTGCTCTTGTCGCCCTCGTCGATCAGGCCGTTGCGCTGGTGGAAGGCGCTGAGCGCCATCTGCGCCTGCTCGGTCTTGAGCTTGAGCTCCTCGAGCTGCTGCGCGTAGCGGCGCGCACGCTCGCCGGGCCCGGCGGCGGCGCGCAGCAGATCCTGTTCCTTGTAGACGTCGGCCACCGCATTGGCGACCTGCGCCGACTCGGCCGCGTCGTCGGACGAATAGGTGACGTAGATGAGCTGGCTGCCGCGCTGGCTCTGGAACACCGCCAGCGTGCGCGCCAGCCGGGCGGCGGCCCAGTCGCGCACGGTGCCGTTCTCGGGCTTGTGGCCGCGCGTGTAGTCGGCGCGCTCGGCGAGCTTGAGCCGGTCGACGACGGCCAGCAGCACCTCCGGCGTCTGCATCAGCTCGACCTGCGTGGCGATGAAGCTGCCGACCTGGCCGACCGGAAGCTCCTTGCCGTTGAGCGGGTCGTTGACCTCGTAGTTCACCATCAGCGCCACAGTGGCGGTGTAGGTGCGCGGCCACAGCGCCATCGCCACCGCGGTGAGCGAGAGCACCAGCAGGATGATCAGCGCGCTCAGCTTGCGGTAGGCCCACAGGATGGAGAACAGCTGCGGCATCGACACGCCGGGGTGCACGTAGGCCAGCGGCACGAGCGGCGGCCCGACCGACATGCGTCGTTCCTGGGGTACCAGCGGGAGGTCTGTCATTTCATGCCCTTGTGCGCCTGCGGCGACATCGGGTTGTAGTGCTTGCAGTCGTTCGGGGTCTGTTCGCTGGCGCACGGTCGGGCGGGGGCGGCGCGCCACGGCCCCTCGCGCAAGCGCGCCCATGAGCGCGCCACCCAGCCGCGCTCGGCCCAGGGCGGCAGCAGGCCGTCGCGCACCAGCGCCGGCTCGGCCCAGGGGATGTCGTGGTGCGCCCGGTGCAGGTGTTCGCTGGCCGGATCGCGCTGCCACTCGCCGGGGAACAGCGCGATCACGTCCCGTCCGATGGGTTCGCGCGAAGCACGGCGGTTCGCTCCGCCCAGCGCCGCCAGCAGCGCGGCCGGCAGGTCGTGGCCCGGGCCGAGGGCGAGGTGGGTGATCGGCGTGGCGCGCGGATTCACCTCGATCAGGTAGGCCGCGCCGGTGGCCGCCTCGATGACGAAGTCCACGCCCCACAGTCCGCTCAGGCCGAGCCGCCGCACCAGGCGGCGCACGGCTTCTTCCATCTCGGCGTTGTCGATCACCCGCACCACGGTGGCCGGCCCGGTGGCCTGCTGGGTGCGCAGCGCCTGCACGCTGGTGCCGGCCAGCACTTCGCCTTGCCAGCAGGCCACCGCACGGTTCGCCGGGTGGCCGCCGACGTGGTCCTGCAGCGTCACGGGCGGGGCGTCGTGGCGCAGCGCGCTGCGCAGGGGCGCCAGGTCGCGATCGAGCAGCGCACGTGCCAGCGCGTGGCGCAGGGTCGGGCGGGTCGACAGTCGCGTGAAGGCGGCCAGCGCCGCGTCGTGGCTGTGCGTGATCGCCACGCCGCGGCCGCCCCAGCTGCCGTCGATCTTGATCACCGCCGGCAGGGCATGCTGCGACAGCCAGGCGTCCAGCGCCTGCGGCGTGGGCGCGGCGGTCGTGTGCGGCACGCGGATGCCCAGTTCGGCCGCCAGCGCGAGCAGCGAGCCGCGCGAGGTCGCGAGCAGACAGGCTGAGGGGCTGCCGAGCGAGCGCTGGATCAGCAGGCTGAGCGCCCGGTCGTCCGCCTGCGCTCCGCTGCACAGCGCATGCAGCTGCTGCAGCTGCACGGCCGCCTCGTCGTCGCAGGGGATCACCAGGTCCGGCATCGCCTCCAGCAAGGCGGCGCGCAGGGCACGCAGCGGCCGCAGCGCGTCGTGGCGGTGCAGGCGCGAGGCGGCCCGCACATGTGTCAACGGATGTCCGCGCGGGCACAGCGCCTCGACCCGGCAGCCGAGCCCGGCGAAGGCCATGGCCAGGCGCGCCGCGATCGGCCAGCGCAGCGTCGCGGTGAGCAGGATGCGCGCTCGTTCGGCCGTGGCGCCAGGTCGTGCTGCGTGGATCAGGGTCTGTTCGGGCATGGAGGGCTTGGGGGAAGGCGATCGGACTGCGGCAGCCGATCCACACCCGCCGAGCCTGGCCGGTTCCCGCTCGCGGGTCTGTGCGTCAGCGCACAGGGTGCGTTGACGCACTGAGTTCGGTCACGCACAGACCTTGCGGCGGCACATCCCTAATCTGGCGCGATGCACATTTCCCATCCTTCACCGATCGCCGCACCGCTGACGACCTGGCCGGTGCTGGCACGTCGCAACCCGGCCGCGCTCGCCGCCGACCTGCTGCCGCTGTGCGACTTCGCCAGCCTGATGGGCATGACCTCGCTGGCGAGCTGGCTGCTCGGCCAGTGGCTGGTCTCGGTCGGTGCCGGGCCCGACCTGGCGCAGGCCGCGCTGGCCGGCTCGGTGCTCGCGCCCTTCATGCTGTATGACAAGGGCTTCGGCACGGCGGCGCGGCGCGGACGCATGCGCGCCGTGCTGCGTGCGCATGTGATGCGCTTCGCGCTGTTCGCCCTGGTGCTGCTGGCCGTGGCGGCGAGCAGCGAGAAGCTCGAAGCGATCCCGCCCTCGCACTTCGCGCTGTGGCTGAGCGCCGCGCTGCTGGTCACCGGCCTCACGCGGGTCTTCATGGGGCGGCAGCTGAACCGGCTGCAGCGGCAGGGGCACCTGTCGGAGAGCGTCGCGGTGGTCGGCGCCGGGCCGCAGGCGAAGCAATTCGCCCAGGCGCTGGGCCGCGCCGGCACCGGCCGCATCGAGATGCTCGGCCTGTTCGACGACCGGCTGCGCGGCGCCACGCCGCACGAGGCCGGCCTGACCGGCACGCTGGCGCAGCTGATCGAGCTGGCGGCGACCCGCCGCATCGACTGGATCGTGCTGACGATCCCGAACGCCCCGCCGCTGCGGCTGGATGCGATCGCGCTGCGGCTGGCCGGACTCGCCGTGCCCATCGGCCTGTGCCCCGATCTGGCCGGACCGCTCGGCCCGCCGCGCGCCATCGACGCGATCGGCGGCAGCGTGCCGGTGGAGCGCCTGGTCGACCGGCCGATCGGCCGCTGGGACGCGGTGCTCAAGGGTGCCGAAGACCTGCTGCTGGGCAGCCTGATCACGCTGGCGCTGCTCCCGGTGCTGGCCCTCATCGCGCTGGCCGTGCGGCTGGACAGCCCGGGCCCGGTGATCTTCCGCCAGCGCCGCCACGCGCTGGACAACCGCGTGTTCGACATCTTCAAGTTCCGCACCATGACCTGGAACCCGGCGGCGGCGACCACCGGGCTGCAGCAGACGGGCCGCGGCGACAGCCGCATCACGCGCGTCGGCCGCTTCCTGCGCGCCAGCAGCCTGGACGAGCTGCCGCAGCTGTTCAACGTGCTGCAGGGCACGATGTCGCTGGTCGGGCCGCGCCCGCATGCCACCGACATGCGCACCGAGCAGCGCCTGGGCGAAGACATCACCGACCTCTACGCCCACCGCCACCGCGTCAAGCCCGGCATCACCGGCTGGGCGCAGGTCAACGGCGCGCGCGGCGCGACCGACACCACGGCGCAGCTGGCCCGCCGCGTCGAGCTGGACCTCGACTACATCGAGCACTGGTCGCTGTGGCTGGACCTGAAGATCCTCCTGCTCACCGCGCCCGCCGTGCTCAAGCGCACGAACGCCTTCTGAGCCGCGCCGCGATGCTCGCGCCCGAATCCGACACGGCCGCGCCGCGCGCCGACGCCACCAGCGACTGGCTGCCGCCGGACTTCCGGCCGCGCCTGAGCTACCACGTGGTCTCGATGAGCGGCGCGGCGTTCCTGCTGCTCGACCCGCTGTGCCTCGTCGTCGCGGCCTGGTTCGCGCTGCGCCTGGGCCCCGGCGGGAGCGGCGCGGCCGGCCTGGCGGGCGCCTTCGAGGGTGATCTGCTGCCGGCCGCGCTGGTGGCCGCGGTGCTGGCGGCGTTCACCCTCTACGACCCGCGCTTCGGCGCGGTGGCCAGCCGCGGCGGCGGCGTGCCCAGCCTGCTGCGCTCGCACCTGCTGCGCTTCGCGCTGTTCCTGCTCGGCCTGCTCGCGCTCGGCGCCGCCAGCGGCGCGATGCGCAGTTTTCCGAGCGCCTGGCTGCTGTCGTGGCTGACGGGCACGCTGGCGCTGACCCTGCTCACCCGCGCGCTGGCGGCGCGCAGCCTGCAGCGGCTGCAGCGTGCCGGGCAGCTCACCGAGGTCATCGCGGTGGTCGGTGCCGGCCAGGCCGCGCAGCGGCTGGTGCATGCCCTGCGCCAGACGCGCGCCCACACCGTCGAGCTGCTCGGCGTGTTCGACGACGGCTTCGAGGGCGCGGTGCCTTCGGCCGCCGCGGCGCAGGGCACCGTCGACCAGCTGATCGAGCTGGGCAAGACACGCAAGATCGACTGGATCGTGCTGGCGCTGCCCGCGCAGGCCGAGCACCGCCTGCCGCAGACGCTCAAGCGGCTGAAGGCGCTGTCGGTGCCGATCGGCATGTGCCCGCGCCACCTGGAGATGGCGCTGGTGCGGCCCGCCGTCGCCTTCGTCGGCGATCACGTGCCGGTGGGCGTGCTGGTGCAGCCCCCCGTGCGGCGCTGGGACGCGCTGGTGCAGGCCGGCGAGGCCGTGGTGCCGCGCTGGATCTTCACCGTCGTGCTGCTCGCGCTGGCCGGCCTGGGCGAGTTCGCACGCCACTTCGCGGCCTTCTTCCGCGTCGCCGCGCCGCCACGTGCGCAGCGGCCCGGCTTGCGCTTCGACGACTGCGACCTGGCCGGTTTCACCCGGGAGGCCGCCGGTTTCGGCCAGCAGAGCTACGGCTACGTGGTCACGCCGAATGCCGACCACCTGATCCGCCTGCACGACGACGCCTCGTTTCGCGCGCTCTACGACCAGGCGGCCTACGTGCTGCTCGACAGCCGCTTCGTCGCCAGGCTGCTGAGCGCGACGCAGGGCATCGAACTGCCGGTGTGCCGCGGCAGCGACCTGACGGCCGCGCTGTTCGCCGAGGTCATCGCGCCCGACGACGCCATCGTGCTGATCGGCGGCACGCCGGCGCAGGCGCTGCAGCTGGTGAACCGCTACGGCCTGCGCCGGCTGTCGCAGCACGTGCCGCCGATGGGCTTCGTGCGCGACCCGCAGGCGGTGCAGGCCTGCCTCGAGTTCATCGAGGCGCACAGCCCGTTCCGCTTCTGCCTGCTCGCCGTCGGCTCGCCGCAGCAGGAGGTGCTGGCGCAGGCGCTGGGCGAGCGCGGCACGGCGCGCGGCCTGGCGCTGTGCATCGGCGCCTCGATCAACTTCATCACCGGCGACGAGAAGCGCGCGCCGGCATGGATGCAGCGCAGCGGGCTGGAGTGGCTGTACCGCCTGCTGCAGGACCCGCGCCGCATGGCGCGCCGCTACCTGCTGCGCGGCCCGCGCGTGTTCGGCGTGCTGCGTGGCGCCACGATCGAACTGCGGCCGCTGCGTGCCGCCGCGGTTCAGCGCGACGACCAGCGCGGCAGCAGCCTGCCTTGAGCGTCGAAACGATAGTGGCCCTCGATCCATCCGGTGCCGAACAGCACCAGCACCTGGTCGTAGTAGTTGCTCGTCGCATTCAAGGGCGACTGGCGCACGCGCTCGCGCTGCTGCTCGAGCAGCGCGGTGTCGCCCGAGGCCTTCAGGAAGGGCAGCAGCGCGCCCGAGTAGCCGATCGGCGAGTAGTCGCCGCGCTGCGCCACGCCGCTGGCCGGGTCCACCTTCTCGGGCGGCTTGCCGCGCTGGCGGGTCAGGGCGGCGTAGGGCGCGAGCTGCTTGACGAGCGCCTCGCTGCCCGGCCCGGACATGCCCGCCCACAGGTAGACGCGGATGCCGTCGTAGCTCGCCGAGGGCGGCAGCTCGGTGTCGGGGATGGCGCGGCCGGCGGCGTCGACGACCAGGTTGTCCGGCGCCACGCCGGCGGCGAACATCTGCGGCGCCATGCGCAGGAAGCCGTCCCAGATCGCCTTCCACGGGCCCTGCGGATCGACCATCGCGAAGTAGCGGAACATGAAGCCCGGCACGTAGCTCGGGTTGATGCGGAAGCGCCCCTTGTCGAGCCTGAAGCCCACCGTGCCGGACATCAGCACCGGCACGCCGGCGCCGTTGACGGCCACCTCCTTGAGGCGCACCAGCGCGAGCAGGCGGCGGCCGGTCTCGGCATAGGCCGGCGCGTTCCACAGCCGCGCGGCCTCGAGCAGCGCGTAGGCCGTCCACAGGTCGCCGTCGGCGGCGGAGTTCTCGTCCTTCACGCCCCAGCCGCCATCGGCGCGCTGGCCCCACAGCCAGGCCGGCAAGCGCTCGCCGAGCTGCCCGCCGGCGAGGTTGTCGGAGGTCCACTTCAGCAGCGTGTCGAAACGCGCGCGGTCGTTGGCCACCAGCGCGAAGAACAGCCCGTAGGACTGGCCTTCGGAGGTGCTCTTGCGGTCGAAGGTGATGTCGATCACGCGGCCGTCGGCCTGCACGAAGCGGCCGGCGAAGGCCTCCCAGGCCGGCCAGTCGGAGGCCGCCCGCGCGCCCGGGATCACGCCCGCGAGCGCCGCGGCCACCAGCGTCAGCCTCAAGCAGTGGCGTCGATTCATCGTCATGCGCGTGTCCCCTGTTTCGCAGTCGTCCTCGGCGGGACGTTAGGCGCCGCACCGGATGGCGTCTGTGCGCTCTCGTACCGAACGGAGCCGGCATGAACCTCGAGAACCCGCTCGCCTACTTCGTGCTGATGGCCGTGGTGCTCGGCGTGGCCGCGCTGCCGGCCTTCGCCCGCCTGGACGAACCGGCCGGCGTGGCCGGGCGCGTCTCGTCGATCGACGGGCTGCGCGGCTTCCTCGCGCTGGGCGTCTTCGTCTTCCACATGGTGCTGATGCGGCGCTACCTGGCCGAGGGCGTGTGGGAGTCGCCGCAGTCGCACTTCTACGCGGTGATCGGGCCGGTGGGCGTGTCGGTGTTCTTCATGCTCACCGGCTACCTGTTCTGGACCCGGCTGCTGCGCACGCGCGGCCGGCCCGGCTGGGCCAGGCTGTACATCGGCCGCCTGTTCCGCATCGGGCCGATGTACCTCGCGGTGGTGGTCGCGATGCTGCTCATCGTGTTCTCGCGCAGCGGCTTCACGCTGCGCGAGCCGGCGGGCGCCGTGGCCGGCCCGGTGCTGCAGTGGCTGGCGCTGGGCCTGATCGACACGCAGCCCGACGTCAACGGCGAAGTCGCGCGCCACGTGCTCGCGGGCGTGACCTGGACGCTCTGGTACGAGTGGGTCTTCTATGCCTCGCTGCTGGCCTGGGCGACGGTGGCACGCTGGCGCTGGCACCTCGGCGCCGTGCTGCTGGCGCTGCTGGCCTGCCTGCTCGCCAAGCGTTTTGCGCAGGTCGACGCGCTGGGCTTCGGCGCGCTCTTCACGATCGGCATGGCGGTGGGCTCGTGGCGGCATGCCCGGCCGGTGAGCCGGTGGTCGCCGGCGGTCTGGTCCGTCATCGGCTGGCTGTGCCTGGCAGCGGCCTGCGCCGCGCCCGGTACCGGCTACAGCAGCGTCGCGGGCCTGCTGCTCGGTGGCTTCTTTCTCGCCGTGTGCTCGGGCGCCACGCTGTCCGGCCTGCTGCGCACGCGTGCGGCACAGCGGCTGGGCACGATCAGCTACAGCCTCTACCTGATGCAGGGGCTGGTGCTGACCGTGGTGCTGTCGATCGGCCCGGTGGCGCGCTTCGCGCTGTCGTCGCCGCTGGCCTGGTGGGCCGTGGGCACCGCCTGTGCCGTGCTGCTGGTGGGGGCGGCGAGCGCCGGCTACCTCTGGATCGAACGGCCGGGCATCGCGCTGGGCCGGCGCGTGACCGAGCGCGGCTGGCGCTTCCAGCCCAGCAAGGCCACGGCGGCCAGCAGCGACACGCCGTAGACCGGGTCGAAGGCGCCGCCGCCGGTGTCGGCGGCATCCGGTGCCATCGTGGCGGCGACATCCGTCGCGGTCTCATCGTCCAGCCCCGCCGGCGGCTCGGTCGCCGTCGTCAGCGTGACGTTCGAGCGGCTCACCTTGAACGCCTTGGCCGTGAACGCCGACGCTGTGGGGTTGATCACTCCGATCGCCCCGGTGGTCGCGCCGGCCGGGATCGTGACCTTGACCTGCGCATCGCTGATCACCGTGAAGCTGGCGTTCTTCGCCTTGCCGACCCAGGCCTGGGTGAGGCCGGTGAAGCCGCTGCCCGTGATCGTGACCACCGTGCCGACCCCGCCTGCAGCCGGCGAGAAGGCGGCGATGGCCGGCGGCGTGTTGGCCGGGGCCGGCGCGGGGCTCGCCGCGGGCGCGGGGGCCGCGGCTGTCGCGGTGGGCGTGCCGCCCCACAGCTTCACCAGCAGCGCCAGTTTGTCCTGCCGCACGTTGAGCTGGTCGTCGAGGATGCCGCCCGTATCGCCGCTGTTGGGCGTGTAGCACCAGAAGAAGCTGCTGCGCATGCCCTTGCCCACCAGGTAGTCGACGAAGGTGTTCTGCCAGATCACGTCGGCCTGGCCGCCGGTGCCGCTGCCGTACTTGCCGCCCCATTCGCCGGGCACGACCGGGTGTTTCGTCGAGAACTGGCCGAACAGCGTCTCCCAGTCCGCCGCCAGGTTGGCGGGGAAGTTGGCCGCGCCGAACGAGGACTTCACGTACACGTCCGGGCCGTAGGTGTGCGGCGACAGCACCAGCTTGTCGGCGGGGATCGCCAGCGGCTGGTAGGCCTGCGGCTGGAAGTCCTCGCCCCAGTTCATCGCGATGTTCGACTTTTCCTTGCCGTCGAAATTGCCGTTGATGCCCTGCACGAAGATCATCAGGTTCGGGTTGGCCGCCAGCACCGCGGCGGCGCCGGCTTCGGCGGCGGCCTTCCAGTGGTAGACGGGGTCGGTGGAGTTGGGGTCGCCGGTGCTCCAGCGCACGATGCCGTTGGGCTCGTTGTAGATGTCGACGGCGAAGAAGTGCGGCAGGTGGGCGTAGCGGCTGGCGACGAAGGCCAGGTCGCGCATCCAGTTCTCCTTCGTGTAGGCCTGCTTGTTGTAGATGAGGCCGAAATCCGCCGGGTTCGACACGAACCAGTGCGGGTACTGGCGCTGCATCGACACGCTGTGGAAGTCGAACATCACGTACATGCCCTGGCGGTCGGCCTCGGCCATCCACAGGTCCAGCGCCTGCAGCGGCGTCTTGCCGATCAGCTCGGGGTTCTTGCCGGCGTCGATGTAGCTGAGCTGGTTGACCGGGGTGCTGGTGTACAAGGTGTCGGGCACGAAGGGCAGGCGGATGGCGTTGAAGCCCAGGCTCTTCATCTGCGCGATCTGCTCCTTCCAGCCCATCGACCAGAGGAACTGCGGCTGCAGGATCGGCGTGTTGAAGCCGTAGTGGCTGATGCCGCGGATCTGCAGTTCCTGCCCGGCGGGGTCGAGGATCTTTCCGCCTTGGGCGGTGTAGCCGGCGGCGAGCGTGCCGGTGCCGGCCGTGCCCAGGAGCACGGCAGCCAGGAGTCGCCAGAAGCGACTCAGGATGGATTTGGACATGACTCTTCCTCCCACAGGGATATCGGTTTCGATCAGTGAACGATGTCCCTGCTCGCGAACTCGCCCGGGGAGGGCGATGGCAGGGGATGGCGGCACGCGGCAGACAAGGCCTCTGTCTGTGCGCTGGACCACTTAAGACTAGCTCACATCGGAGCGCACGCGCCGATCCCTGGGGTAACGCAGGGTAATCGCGCGGGCAGAGATGTCACACCCGCGCGGGCGTGCGCTGCAGCGGCGCGGGGAGCGAGCGGGCGCTCAGCTGGCGATCTGATGCGGCAGCAGGCGGCCGTATTCCTTCTTGACCACGGCGTAGCACTCGCAGGTGCGTGACTCGAGGCCGGCGCGGTCGAGCACGGTGATGTGGCCGCGCGCGTAGCGGATCAGCCCGGCAGCCTGCAGGCGCAGCGCGCCCTCGGTGACGCCCTCGCGGCGCACGCCGAGCATGTTGGCGATCAGCTCCTGCGTCATGACGAGTTCGTTGCCCTGCAGCCGGTCCAGGCTGAGCAGCAGCCAGCGGCACAGCTGCTGGTCCAGCGAATGGTGGCGGTTGCACACCGCCGTCTGCGACATCTGCGTGATCAGCGCCTGCGTGTAGCGCAGCA
>CAZVLY010000005.1:32147-35274 GCA_964628175.1 uncultured Piscinibacter sp.
TTGCACACCGCCGTCTGCGACATCTGCGTGATCAGCGCCTGCGTGTAGCGCAGCAGCAGGTGCATCACGGCACCGGCGCGGTCGAACTCGTCCTTGATGAACTGCGAGCGGACCCGGAAGCCGTGGCCGGCACTTTGCACCACGCCGCGGCTGGGCGTGGAGCCGCCGCCCATGAACAAGGAGATGCCCACCATGCCCTCGTTGCCGGCGACGGCGATCTCGGCGGAGGCGCCGTTCTCCATCACATAGAGCAAGGAGACAATCGCGGTGGTCGGAAAGTACGCATGCATGAGCGTCCCGCCCGACTCGTAGATCACCTGGCCCAGCGGCATCTGCACGCGCTCGAGCTGCGACTGCCAGCGTTCCCACTCTGCGGCCGGCAACGCGGCCAGCAGGTGGTTCATCTTTGCATCGGTCAGGGGGGCTTGCATGGAGCGGTCCAGGTCGGGTCTTCACCTGCAGACAGCCAGGTGTGCGCAGGCATTCCGGCGCTGCCACAACTATAGGCGCGCAGGGACCTCCGGCTTCGTTCGATAGCGTACAGACGAATCGAGTGAGCTGGACTAGCGTGCATGCGTCACCCCAGCGAAGGACCTCTCATTTCCACGATTATCGTGCCCCCAGCGGCGGCCGCGGCCGCCGCGGCCGTGCGCGCCGAATCCTCGATCGTCCTCATCCGGGCCGGGAACCGCATGCACGCCATCAAGGCGGTGCTGCTGGCCACGCTCGCATGAAGGTCTTCGTGGCTCTGGGATGCATCGAGCAGATGCTCGAGGGCCGGTCCGGCACCGAGGTGTGCATCGATGGCCCGGACCGCGCCTGAGCGCTCAGCCCTTGCCGTGCAGCGATTCGCGTGCGCGTTCCAGCCGCACCCGCGCTTCGGCCGCGACGGCAGCCACCCCAGCGTGGCTGCTGAGCTGCAGCATGGCGTTCGGGTCCATGAAGGCGACGGTGACGGCACCGTCCTCTTCCTGCCGCACGATCACGTTGCAGGGCAGCAGCAGGCCGGCGTCGGGCTCGGCCTGCAGCGCGCGCAGCGCCAGGGGCGGGTTGCAGGCGCCGAGGATGCGGTAGGGCAGGATCTGCACGCCCAGGCGCGCCTTCATGGTGGCCTGCACGTCGATGTCGGTGAGCACGCCGAAGCCTTCGGCGGCCAGGGCATCGACGGTGCGCGAGACGGCATCGGCGAAGCCGCGCGGCAGGGGCAGGGCGCGGCGGCTGTAGGCCGGAGCGGGAGCGAGGTCGGGGGCGAGGGTGGCGGTGTCCATGGCGTGGCTCGTAGAGGGCGGTGTGAAGCGGGGAGGGCATGGCGATGCAGGATCGCGCTGGCCGGCGGAGCCATGCACGGTGCGCCGCCGCCACGACGCCGTCGGTGCGCTGGCGCACGGCCTGCCGTGCGGGTAGGCTGATCGCCCATGCACCACGAACCCGACCCAGAGGCCGCCCTGGCGCCCGAAACCCTGCGCGAGCCCCAGGGGCGCCACGAGCCCGCGGGCGCGCTCGAAACCCGCGTGCTGTGGATCCTGCTGGTGGCGGTGACGCTGGCGCTGGGCTGGATCCTGCTGCCCTTCTATGGCTCCATCCTGTGGGGCGCGATCATCGCGCTGCTCTTCGCGCCCCTGCAAAGGCGTCTGCTCGGTCCGCTGCGCCGCCGGCACACGCTGGCGGCGCTGCTGACCATGCTCGTGGTGGTCGTGGTGGTGATCGTGCCCTTCGCGCTCGTCACCGCCAGCCTGGCAAGTGAGGCGGCCGGCATCTATGCGCGGCTGCAGTCGGGCGAGTGGAACCCGGCGCAGTACCTGCGCGGACTGTTCGACGCGCTGCCCGGCGGGGTGATCGATGTGCTGCAGCGCGCCGGCTGGGGCGACTTCGACACCGTGCAGCGCCGCGTCGCCGCCGCGCTGACGCAGGGCACCCAGTTCATCGCCACGCAGGCCCTGGGCATCGGGCAGAACACCTTCGAGTTCGTCACCGGGCTGTTCATCACGCTGTACCTGGCCTTCTTCCTGATCCGCGACGGCGATCAGCTCGCGCGCACCGCGCGCGGCGTGGTGCCGCTGGCGCCGGCGCACCAGCGCGAACTGCTGCAGAAGTTCCGCACGGTGATCCGCGCCACGGTGAAGGGCAACCTGGTGGTGGCGGCCCTGCAGGGCCTGCTCGGCGGCCTGGCCTTCTGGGTGCTGGGCGTGCATGGTGCGCTGCTTTGGGCGGCGCTGATGGCCTTCCTGTCGCTGCTGCCGGCGGTGGGTGCGGCGCTGGTGTGGGTGCCGGTGGCGCTGTACTTCTTCGTCACCGGCGCGCTCTGGCAGGCCGTGGCGCTGACCGCCTGGGGCGTGCTCGTCATCGGCCTGGTCGACAACCTGCTGCGGCCGCTGCTGGTGGGCAAGGACACGCGCATGCCCGACTACGTGGTGCTGACGACCACGCTCGGCGGCATGGCCGTGCTGGGCATCAACGGCTTCGTCGTCGGGCCGGTGATCGCCGCGATGTTCATGGCGCTGTGGCACATCCATGGCACCACGCTGCGCTCGGTGCGCGAGCGCACGGACGGCGAGCGCGAAAGCGCCTAGACTGCTTCAATGACCGTTGCTCCGACCACCTCCCTGCCGCCCGCCCCCTTCTTCCACGAGGACTCCGGCGCCGTGCGCTTCTGGGTGCTGGCCGATGCCGACCAGTTCGTCGGGGCCAGCGTGTCGAAGGAGACGCTGCACTACCGCTTCCAGAGCGGCCTGGCCGGCAGCGATGCGCTGGCGAGCTACCTCCTGCACCGGGGCGAGATCGATGCCGCCGTGCACCGGCGCATCGCCAGCGGCTCGATCGAGCCGGTGATGCTGCGCGAGCGCGACATGGTGCCAGTGCCGGCGGCCTGAACTCTGCGCGGACGGCGTTGCGTCAACGGATCGATGGGCGGTGGGTCGCGTGCGCGGCTGTTCGCCCGGTGCAGTCTTCGCGGGTCTGCTTTCGTGCGACGGGCATGGTCGCAGGTCGACGGCGGTACCCGCGTTCTCCGGCCCACGCTCGCGGGCGACCACTGCGGGCCGCCGCCTTCACCACATCAACACCGTGTCCGGACTGCCCACGCCTGGGCGACCGCGAATGGGGCCTGCGCCCGCGGGCACCACCGCCG
>CAZVLY010000006.1:0-25504 GCA_964628175.1 uncultured Piscinibacter sp.
CGCAGCGTGCGCGCCGACAGGCCGTTGATGCCGGCCGCGCGCTGGTGCGTCAGGAAGGTTTCCAGGATCGCGTGCGGCTTGCGCTGGTACAGGTCGTCGCTGGCCACCTCGAGCACGCCGGCGCGTTCGAGGAAGTCCTCGCTGATCGGCCGCATCGGCGCGTGCTGCGAGCCCTCGACATGCTCCTCGATGTTGAGCATCAGGATCTGGTTGAGCTGCGCCACCGCCTTGGCCGCCCAGTAATAGCGGCGCATCAGCACTTCCGAGGCGCGCTGCCCCGGCGCCGACTGGTAGCCGAAGCTCTCGGCCACCGCCGTCTGCAGGTCGAACACCAGCCGGTCCTCACGCCGGCCGGCGATCATGTGCAAGCGCGCGCGGATCAGCTTGAGCAGGCCCTCGTTGCGCTGCAGCTGCTTGACCTCGAAGGGGGTGATCAGCCCCTTGGCGGCCAGCTCGCTCCAGTTCTTGCCCAGGCCCGCGGCGCGCGCCACCCAGATCACCACCTGCAGGTCGCGCAGGCCACCCGGGCTTTCCTTGCAGTTGGGCTCCAGCGCGTAAGGCGTGTCCTCGTACTTCTGGTGGCGCTGGCGCATCTCCAGCGTCTTGGCGCGCAGGAAGGCCTTGGCGTCCATCGCCCGCGTGTTGGCGTGGCGGAAGGTGGTGAAGACGCGGCGCGAGCCGCACAGGTAGCGCGATTCGAGCAGCGCCGTCTGCACCGTCACGTCGCGCTCGGCCTCGGCGATGCACTCGTCGACCGTGCGCACGCTGGAGCCGATTTCCAGGCCGACATCCCAGCAGGCGGTGATGAAGCCTTCGATCGCGGCCTGGGTGTGGCCCGCCTCGCCCGCCGGCTGGCGCACCGAAGCCGGCGGCAGCAGCACCAGCACGTCGACGTCGGAATGCGGGAACAGCTCGCCGCGGCCGTAGCCGCCCACCGCGAGCAGCGCGGCCCCGGCGGGCATGCCGGCGCGCTCCCAGAGTGCCAGCAGCGTGGCGTCGACATGGCGCGCCAGCGCCTTCAGCAGCCGCGAGGCGGCCGGGGCGCTGGGTCGGGACTCGCCGAAGTGCCGCAGCAGCTCGGCCTTGCCCTGGCGGAAGCGGCCGCGCAACTCCGCCACGCTGGCGGGCGCCGCCGCTGCCGGCGGCTCGAGGCGATCGGGAACGGCAGCAGCCACGGACGCAGCCCGTCGTCGCTCAGGCGGCGGCGACGAAATCCGGCTTCGGCGGGCTGCCCGCCGACAGCGTCAGCACCTCGTAGCCGGTGTCGGTGACGAGCACCGTGTGCTCCCACTGCGCCGACAGCGAACGGTCTTTCGTGACGATGGTCCAGCCGTCGCCCATCTCGCGGATGTCACGCTTGCCGGCGTTGATCATCGGCTCGATGGTGAAGATCATGCCGGGCACCAGTTCTTCCAGCGTGCCCGGGCGCCCGTAGTGCAGCACCTGAGGCTCCTCGTGGAACTTGCGCCCGATGCCGTGGCCGCAGAACTCGCGCACGATGGAAAAGCCGTTCGCCTCGGCGAAGGTCTGGATGGTGTGGCCGATGTCGCCCAGGCGCGCGCCCGGGCGCACCTTGACGATGCCCTTCCACATGGCCTCGTAGGTCATCTGGCACAGGCGCCTGGCGGCGATCGAGCCTTCGCCGACCACGAACATGCGGCTGGTGTCGCCGTGCCAGCCGTCCTTGATGACGGTGACGTCGATGTTGACGATGTCGCCGTTCTTCAGCGGCCGGTCGTTCGGGATGCCGTGGCAGACCTGGTGGTTGATCGAGGTGCAGATCGACTTCGGGTAGGGCGTGTAGCCCGGCGGCGCGTAGTTCAGCGGGGCCGGCACGCCGCCTTGCACGTTCACGATGTGGTCGTGGGCGAGCTTGTCCAGCGCTTCGGTGGAGACGCCGGGCTTCACGTGCGGCGTGAGCATGTCCAGCACTTCGGAGGCGAGGCGCCCCGCGACCCGCATGCCCTCGACGTCGGCTGCGGTCTTGATCGTGATCGTCATGGGGCGGGATTATCTCATCGGCCACGTAAAATCTCGGGTTTCCACCGGGGCGCCCCTGCCCCGAGGCCGGCCTTCCCCTCCCGAGACCGACGCGTGAGCACCAGCCCCAAGCACCTGACCCACTTCGAGGGCGGCAATGCGCTGTCCGCCTTCCGCGCGCAGGCGCTGCTGCCGCGCCTGCAGGCCGTGCAGCCGCGCATCACCGCGATCCATGCCCGACACGTCCACTGGGTGTGGAGCGACCACGCGCTGGCCGGCGGCGAGCGCGACAAGCTCGAGGCGCTGCTGCGCTACGGCGATCCCTATGCCGGTGCGGCGGACGGCGCGCTGCTCGTCGTGGCGCCGCGCCTGGGCACGGTGTCGCCCTGGGCCTCCAAGGCCACCGACATCGCGCACAACTGCGGCCTGGCCGTGCGCCGGGTCGAGCGGGTCACCGAGTTCCGCCTCGCGCTCAAGGGCGGGCTGCTGGGTGGCGCCAAGGCGTTGTCGCCCGACGAACTGCAGGCCTGCGCCGCGCTGCTGCACGACCGCATGACCGAGAGCGTGCTGCTCGCCCGGTCGGACACCGCCCACCTGTTCGACGAGCAGCCCGGCAAGCCGATGGAGCATGTGGACGTGCTCGGCCGCGGCAAGGCGGCGCTGGAGGCGGCCAACAAGGACTTCGGCCTGGCCCTGTCCGACGACGAGATCGACTACCTGGTCGCGGCCTTCACGGGCCTGAAACGCAACCCGACCGACGTCGAGCTGATGATGTTCGCGCAGGCCAACAGCGAGCACTGCCGGCACAAGATCTTCAACGCGCAGTTCACCATCGACGGCGTGGCGCAGGACAAGTCGATGTTCGGCATGATCCGCCACACGCACCAGCTGGCGCCGCAGTACACGGTGATCGCCTACAGCGACAACGCCAGCGTGATGCAGGGCCACGAGATCGAGCGCTGGATGCCGCAGGGCTACACCAACGCGCCGGCCTACGGCGCGCGGCGCGAGACGGCGCATGTGCTGATGAAGGTGGAGACGCACAACCACCCGACCGCCATCTCGCCGTTCCCGGGGGCCGCCACCGGCGCCGGTGGCGAGATCCGCGACGAGGGCGCCACCGGGCGCGGTTCGAAACCCAAGGCCGGGCTGACCGGCTTCACGGTGTCCAACCTGCACCTGCCGGGCACGGCCGAACCCTGGGAGCAGCAGCCCTACGGCAAGCCGGCACACATCGCCAGCGCGCTGCAGATCATGATCGACGGCCCGCTGGGTGGCGCGGCCTTCAACAACGAGTTCGGCCGGCCCAACCTGCTGGGTTACTTCCGCGTCTACGAACAGACGGTGGGCGCGGGTGACCAGGCGATGCGCCGCGGCTACCACAAGCCGATCATGATCGCCGGCGGCCTGGGCACGATCGCGTCCACGCAGACGAGCAAGATCGCCTTTCCCGCCGGCACGCTGCTCGTGCAGCTCGGCGGCCCGGGCATGCGCATCGGCATGGGCGGTGGTGCAGCCAGTTCGATGGCCGCCGGCGCCAACGCCACCGAACTCGACTTCGACTCGGTGCAGCGCGGCAACCCGGAGATCCAGCGCCGCGCGCAGGAGGTCATCAACCACTGCTGGGCGCTCGGCGAGAGCAACCCGATCCTGGCCATCCACGACGTCGGCGCGGGCGGCATCAGCAATGCCTTCCCCGAACTGGTCGACGGCGCGGGCAAGGGCGCGCGCTTCGATCTGTCGAAGGTGCCGCTGGAGGAATCCGGCCTGGCCCCCAAGGAGATCTGGTGCAACGAGAGCCAGGAGCGTTATGTGATGGCGGTGCGCGCCGACGCGCTGCCGCTGTTCCAGGCGATGTGCGAGCGCGAGCGCTGCCCCTTCGCGATCGTCGGCACCGCCACCGATGCCAAGCAGCTGGTGCTCGATCAGCCCGGCAGCGACCGTGATCCACAACTTCGGCCCATCGACATGCCGATGGAGGTGCTGCTCGGCAAGCCGCCGCGCATGCACCGCGATGTGCGGCGCGTCGAGCGCACGCTGCCGGCGCTGGTTCTCGACGACGTGTCGCTCGACAAGGTGGCCTTCGACGTGCTGCGCCACCCGACGGTGGCCAGCAAGCGATTCCTCATCACCATCGGCGACCGCACCGTCGGCGGCCTGAACCACCGCGACCAGATGATCGGCCCCTGGCAGGTGCCGGTGGCCGACTGCGCGGTGACGCTGGCCGACTACGCCGGTTTCGCCGGCGAGGCGATGAGCATGGGCGAGCGCACGCCGCTGGCCGCGCTCGACGCCCCGGCCTCGGGCCGCATGGCGGTCGGCGAGGCGATCACCAACCTGCTGGCCGCGCCGATCGAGCTGGAGCGCGTCAAGCTCAGCTGCAACTGGATGGCCGCCTGCGGCGAGCCCGGCGAAGATGCGGCGCTGTACGACACCGTGAAGGCGGTCGGCATGGAGATCTGCCCGGCGCTGGGCATCAGCGTGCCGGTGGGCAAGGACTCCTTGTCGATGCGCACCCGCTGGAGCGACGCGGGCGCGGCGAAGCAGGTCACCGCACCGGTGAGCCTGATCGTCACCGCCTTCGCGTCGATCGCCGACGTGCGGCCGACCTTGACGCCGCAACTGCAGCCTGGCGACACCACGCTGGTGCTGGTCGACCTCGGCCAGGGACGCAATCGCCTGGGCGGCTCGATGCTCGCGCAGGTGCTCAGCCAGTTCGGCAACGAGGTGCCCGACCTCGACGAGCCGTCGCAGCTGAAGGCGCTGGTCGCCGCGGTGAACCAGCTTCGTGGCGAGGGCCGCCTGCTCGCGTACCACGACCGCAGCGACGGCGGACTCTGGGCCACGGTCTGCGAGATGGCCTTCGCGGGCCACGTCGGCGTGAGCCTGAACGTCGACCTGCTGGTCACCGAGGGCGACGGCATCGCCGACAGCCGCGCCGAGTACGGCGACTCGAAGAACTGGGCCACGCAGGTGAGCGCGCGCCGCCACGAGCTGACGCTCAAGGCGCTGTTCAGCGAAGAGCTCGGCGTCGTGCTGCAGGTGCCCACCGCCGTGCGCAACGAGGTGATGCAGACGCTGCGGGTGCATGGCCTGAGCAAGCACAGCCACTTCGTCGGCAAGACCCACGATCGCGGCGTCGTGGAGGTCTGGCGCGACACCAAGCTGGTCTTCGGCGCGCCGCTGCGCGATCTTCACCAGGCCTGGGACGAGGTCAGCGGGCGCATCGCCGCGCTGCGCGACAACCCGGCCTGCGCCGAGGCCGAGCACGCCGAAGCGGGCCGTGCCGACGACCCCGGCCTGCACCTGCACCTGAGCTTCGACCCGGCCGAGGACGTCGCCGCGCCCTTCATCGCGAAGACGAAGCCCAGGCTCGCCATCCTGCGCGAGCAGGGGGTCAACTCGCATGTCGAGATGAGCTATGCGATGGCGAAGGCCGGCTTCGAGACCTTCGACGTGCACATGAGCGACCTGCAGACCGGCCGGGCGCGGCTGGACATGTTCCAGGGCTTCGTCGCCTGCGGCGGCTTCAGCTACGGCGACACGCTGGGCGCCGGCGAGGGCTGGGCGCGCTCGGTGATGTTCAACCCGGTGCTGGCCGAGCAGTTCGCCGCCTTCTTCAACCGCACCGACACCTTCGCGCTGGGCGTGTGCAATGGCTGCCAGATGATGGCCGCGCTCGCCCCCATCATCCCCGGCGCGCAGGCCTGGCCGAAGTTCACGCGCAACCGCAGCGAGCAGTTCGAGGCACGGCTGTCGCTGGTCGAGGTGCTGGCCAGCCCGTCGATCTTCTTCCCGGGCATGGAAGGCAGCCGCATCCCGATCGCGGTGGCGCACGGCGAGGGTTTCGCCGACTTCTCGCAGCGCGGCGACGCGAGGGCGGTGCACCGCGCGATGCGCTTCGTCGACCACACCGGGGCGGCCACCGAGGCCTACCCGGCCAATCCGAACGGCAGCCCGGGCGGCCTGACCGCGGTGACCACGGCCGACGGCCGCTTCACGGTGCTGATGCCGCACCCGGAGCGCGTCTTCCGCAACGTGCAGATGAGCTGGACCCCGGGCGACAAGAGCGCGGCGAGCCCCTGGATGCGCATGTTCCGCAACGCCCGGCGCTGGGTGGGCTGATCTGGAAGCGAAGCGCCAGCAGGAGCAGCTCGCCTTCCTGGCCGGCGGCGCCGAGCTGGAAGTCGGCTCGCCGCGCGACTGCCCGCTGCCCGTCGAGCAGCTCGAGGCCGTGCGCGGCGACGAGCCCTGGGTGCGCGAAGTCTTCGACGGCGGGCTCACCGCGCGGGTCTTCCGCATCCATGCCGCCGGGCGCGACTGGACGCTGAAGAAGGCCCGTGCAAGCGCCGGTGTGCACAACGTCGACGGGCAGACTTCCTTCCTCAACGAGGTCCAGCGGCGTGCCGACCTGACGCGTCTGAAGGCGGAGCCGGGCGGCACGCAGCGCTTTGCCGGCATCGTCGACACGCAGTACGCCTCGCTGCGCCGCGGCATCCTGCTGTCGCCCTGGATCGAGGGCAGGATCGCGCGGGACTGGGACGAGCGCTCGCTCGGGCAGCTGTTCGAACAACTCGTCGAGCTCTACCTCGCCGGCCTGTTCGAGTGGGACCTGTGCCCCGGCAACATCCTCGACGACGGCCAGCGGATCATGCTGTTCGACTTCGGCTACATGTACCGGTTCGACCCGCTCACGCAGTTCAACAGCGCCGGCGACGGCGCGAGCGAACCGATGTTCCACCCCGTCGAGCGCTTCGAATCGCGCAACTTCGGCGCGTGGCTGCTCGACAAGGAGCAGGCCGAGGGCCTTGCCGCGGCGCTGGCGGCCTTCCGGCGCGAGAAGGCGGTGGCGCTGCCGGCGTATGACCGGCTGCGCGCCGCACTGGCTGCGCGCGGGGCGCAGCCGGCGATGCTGGCACGCTTCGAGGGTCTGACCGCGCGCTGGCGCGAGGCGCTGCGCGGCGACGCCGCGGCGCTCTACCTCGCCGAGAACTGGCGCTCGCACGTGCTCGACCTCGCGGACGACCTGCACGGCCGCTCCTGCACGCCGATGACGCTGCGCCGCGCCGACTGGCTGCTCGCCGCGCTCGCCGAGCATTTCGACACGCTGGTCGCCCTGCGGGCGCTGTTCGGCCCGGATCAGGGCCGACCGCAGGACGAACTGCTGGCCGACTACCGGGAACGTCGGCGCCAGGCCGAGTGCTTTCAGTCAATGCACGCGGGCGGGGGCGGTGCTAGTCTGCCAGCCTGAACTCCGCCCACGCACCATGCACGGCACACCGGCCCGCTACCTGATCCTGATCGATGCCTCCGGGGCGATGACCGCCCGCCTGTTCGACGCCGAGCGCCGCCCGCTGGGCGACTTCGATGCCTCGTCGGAGGAGGTCGCCGTGATGACCCAGGGCCTGACCGGCGAGGCGGGGGCCGACACCCCGCTGTGGGACAAGGCCCTGGCCGGCCACAATGCCGCCGAGCGCCGCGCCGCCGAAGTGTTCACCCTCGACATCTGACAAGGGAGTCGACCATGGCCGAAACCACCACCCCCGCCTGGGACCCGAGCAGCTGGCTCAAGCAGTGGAATGCCGCGATGCAGCTGGCGCCGAACACGCTGGTGCAACCCATCCTGCCCGGCTGGACGCTGAACGTGAACGCCTTCAACAGCAGCGCGCCGCAGACCGAGGCCGACGTGGTCAGCAAGCACAGCTACGGTCGCCAGCTGGGCCGCATCGGCGAGGCGCTGGCCATCCTGGTCGATGCGCGCGACCCGAAGGGCACCGACGAGCGCTTCGACGACTTCCGCAGCATGAATGCCGAGATCGCCGAGATCAAGGCCGGCAATGCCACGGCGCGCGTCAACCGCCTGCTCGCCGATCTCGACCTGCTCAAGGTGCTGCGCCCCGAAGAGCATGCGCGCCTGAAGGACGAGCTGAAGAAGCGCCTGCCGCGCTGAGCCGATCTGACCCGACCCGAGCCGCCATGACCGAGCTGACCGTCCGCCGCCTGCTGATCGACCTCGACGCGCCGATCGCGCGCCACTGGAATGGCGGCGACGCCTTTCGCACGGCCTGGTTCAACGCGCTGTCGATGAGCTTCCCGGTCGGCGAGCAGTTCTTCATCGACGCGGTGAAGCTGGGCATGAAGTCGCTGCCCGAGCCGCAGCGCGAGGCCATGGCCACCGAGGTGCAGGCCTTCATCGGCCAGGAGGCCACGCACCGCCGGCTGCACGCGCTGTTCAACGCGCACCTGGAGAAGCAGGGCCATCGCAACCGCTGGGCGGAGCGCGCCGCGCGGCGGCTCAAGCGGCTGGAGGGCGTCGACCCGCGCGCCTGGGTGGCGGCCACGGCGGCCACCGAGCACATCACCGCGATCTTCGCCGAGTGGACGCTGCGCCATCCTGAGTGCCTGGCCGGCGCCGAGCCGCGCCTGCAGACCCTGTGGCTGTGGCACGCCTCGGAGGAGTCCGAGCACCGCAGCACAGCCTTCGACCTGTACCGCGCACTCGGCGGCAGCGAACTGTGGCGCGGCCGCTTCATGCGCATCGTCACCACGCATTTCCTGCTCGACGTGTTCCGCCAGACGCTGCGCAACCTGTGGCACGACGGCGAGCTGTTCAAGGCGCGCAGCTGGCGAAGCGGCTGGCAGCTGCTGTTCGCTCAGGGTGGGCTGCTGCGCGAGATCTACCGGCCGTGGAAGGGCTACTTCCGGCCCGATTTCCACCCGCGCCAGCAGGACGCAACGCTCTCGGCACAGTGGCTCAGCCAGCACACGCAGGACTACAGCGTCGTCGGCCGCTGAGCGGTCTCGCGCAACTCGCTCGTCAGCTCGCGCAGCGCCGCCTCGTCGAGCGTCTCGCGCTCCAGCAGCGCCTGCGCGCCACGCTCCAGCAGGGCGCGATGCGCCGTCAGCCACTGCGTCGCCGTTCCGAAGCCGGCGGCCACGAGCGCGGCCACGGCGGCGTCGACGCGGCGCAGCGTGTCTTCCGACAGCGTGCGCGTGCTGCCGCTCCAGGCCAGCGGGAACTCCGGCGCCTGGCTGCGCGGCGCGTCGTAGGCCACATGGCCCAGCCCGGCGTCCATGCCGTAGCGGGTGACCATCTCGCGGGCGATGTCGGTGGCCTTGGCGATGTCGTCGGCGGCGCCGGTGGAGAGCTCGCCGAGCACCAGCATCTCGGCCGCGCGGCCGCCCAGCAGCACGGCGATCTTGCGCTCCAGTTCGGCGCGCGTCATCAGGTAACGGTCCTCCGTGGGCCGCTGGATGGTGTAGCCGAGCGCGCCGATGCCGCGCGGGATGATCGACACCTTGTGCACCGGGTCGCTGCCGGGCTGCGACAGCGCCACCAGCGCATGGCCCATCTCGTGGAAGGCGACGGCGCGGCGCTCGCTGGCGTTGAGCACGCGGCTGCGCCGCTCAAGCCCGGCGACGATGCGCTCCACCGCCACGGTGAAGTCGGCCAGCGTCACCTCGTCGGCATGCCGACGGGTGGCGGCCAGGGCCGCCTCGTTGACGAGGTTGGCGAGGTCGGCACCGCTGAAGCCGGCGGTGATGCCGGCCACCTCGTCGAGCTTGACGCCCAGCGCGAGCTTCACCTTGCGCGCGTGCACCTGCAGGATGTCGGCGCGTCCCTTCTTGTCGGGCCGGTCCACCAGCACCTGGCGGTCGAAGCGGCCGGCGCGCAGCAGCGCGGTGTCGAGGATCTCCGGCCGGTTGGTGGCGGCCAGGATGATCAGCCCCGACGAGGTGTCGAAGCCGTCCATCTCGACGAGCAGCTGGTTCAGCGTCTGCTCCTTCTCGTCGTGCCCGCCCAGGCCCGGGAAGGCGCCGCGCGCGCGGCCCAGCGCGTCGAGCTCGTCGATGAAGATGATCGCCGGCGCCTTCAGCCGCGCCTGCTCGAACAAGTCGCGCACGCGCGCCGCGCCGACGCCGACGAACATCTCGACGAACTCGCTGCCGGAGATCGAGAAGAAGGGCACGCCGGCCTCGCCGGCGACCGCCTTGGCCAGCAGCGTCTTGCCGGTGCCCGGCGGGCCGACCAGCAGCACACCCTTGGGGATGTGCGCGCCCAGGCGGCCGTACTCCTGCGGGTGCTGGAGGAAGTCGACCACCTCCTTGAGCTCTTCCTTGGCCTCGTCGACGCCGGCCACGTCGCTGAAATCCACGCCGGTGTCTGTCTCCACGTAGACCTTCGCGCGGCTCTTGCCGATGGCCATGAAGCCGCCCATGCCCTGCTTGTCGGCCAGGCGGCGGATCACGAAGTACCACAGCGCGAAGAAGACCAGCGCCGGCACGATCCACGACAGCAGGTCGCGCAGCAGCGGGCTCTCGACCACGCGCGTGTAGGGCACGCCGTATTTCTCGAGCCGCGCGGCGAGCTCGGGCTCGACGCGGGTGGCCACCATCAGCGACTTGCCGGCCTCGGGCGACTTGAGCCGGCCGCTGAGGCTGCGGTCGGTCACCGTCACCTCGGCGATGCGGCCTTCGGCGAGCGCCTGCTCGAACACGCTGTAGGGCACCACCTCGATCAGCGACGCGCCCTGCCAGTAGCTCTGCGCGAGCATCAGCAGCGACAGCGCGATGATCCAGTAGCCGACGTGCCAACCCTGCCGCTTGTCCATTCGCTCCCTCGGTCCCGGCGGCCCGCGGCCGCGGTGCGCCGATGGTGGCATCGTGCGCAGGCGATCGCTTGACTTGGCTCAGGTCGTGACGTGCTGTGCGTAGAGGCTGCGCAGCGCCGCCGCGGTCGCTTCGTCGGCCGGGAAGAAGGTCTCCAGCGCCAGTTCCGACAGCGTCACGTCCACCGGCGTACCGAACACCGTGGTGGTGCCGATCAGCGAAAGCACGCCGGCCGGGCTGTCGATGCGCAGCGGCACGACCATCGCCGCTTCGGTCGGCACCGGGCTTCGCTGCGGCGTCGGGTACTGCTGCAACGACCCGAGCAAGGCTTCGAGCTGCGGATCGCCGCTGGCGGCGATCTGCTGGCGCAGCCGCGCGAAAGCATGGTCGCGCCATTGCGCGAGGTTCAGGATGCGCGGCGCGAGTCCCTGCGGATGCAGGCTCAGGTGCATCACGTTGACCGGCGGCGCCAGCAGTTCGGCGCTCACCCCGGCCAGCAGCGGCGGCACGGCGCGGTTGTAGGAGACCAGGTTCCAATGCCGGTCGACCGCCAGCGCCGGGTAGGGCTCGTGGCCGCGCAGCACCAGGTCGACGGCCGCACGAGCCGCGTCCAGCGCGGGGTCGTCCAGGCGGCGTTCGCCGTACATCGGCGCGAAGCCGGCCGCGGTGAGCAGCCGGTTGCGCTCGCGCAGCGGCACCTCCAGCCGCTCGGCCAGGCGCAGCACCATCTCGCGGCTGGGCTGGGCGCGCCCGGTCTCCACGCAGCTGAGATGGCGCGTGGACACCTCGGCGTCGAGGGCGAGCTCGAGCTGGCTGAGGCGGCGGCGCTGGCGCCATTCGCGCAGCAGCGAGCCGATCGGCGGGGGCAGGGTGGCGCTCATGGGCGCCACGATAACGCGCTAGGCAGCGTTGCGCCCCAGGCGTGCCATCGCGGCCAGCCACTTGGCGCGAGCGGCGTCGTCCAGCGCATCGACCTGGCCGATCAGCGTTTCATGAATGGGTGAGATGCCCACGAAGCCAAGGATGTTGCGCTCCAGGCTCTTCACGCTGTGGGCCCGGAAGTAGAAGCGGTACACGAGCGCGGGCATGCCCATGGTGACGACCAGCCGCGCCGAGCGGCCCGTCAGCCCCTTCTGCCCGAACGGGCTGCCTTCGTCACGGCGAAACGCGAAGCCCGGCCGCGCCACCTGCTCGAGAAAGCCCTTCAGCAAGGCCGGCATGTCGCCCATCCACAGCGGGAAGAACAGCAGCAGGTGCTGTGCCCAGGCGATGTCGTCCTGGGCCTTCTGCAGCGCCGGGGGCAGGGCGCCATGTTCCCACTCCTTCTGGCTGCGAAGCAGCGGGAAGTCCAGCTGGGCCGGTGTGGCGGTGCGCACCTGGTGGCCGGCCGCGGTGGCCGCGCCGGCGTAGGCGTGGGCCAGCGCATGGCCCAGATGATCTTCGGTGACGTCCGGATGCCCCTGGATGATGAGGATTCGGCGGTTCTCGGCCATGTTGTCGCTCCTGGGCTGCGCCCTTGCTCACATGGTCACGGCAAGGCCCGTTTGGCCCTTTGCGATTCTTCAAGCCCCGAACACACTGGCAGCTCCAACCCATCGCCCGGCTCGCGCACCTGTCAACCTTGACATTGGTGCGGCAACGAAAGCGCCGCCACAATCCGGCCAAAGCGTTGCAGGGTGACGGGTCGCGCCGCGGTTCGCGCGATCACAGGGCCGCCTTGCGACAGCCAAAAACTGTCGTTGGAGAAAAATCAATGTCGATGTTCTTTGCGGACCTGGTGGTCCGCACCGATGAGGCACGCCGTGCCTTCGAGACGCACCCGGTGGTGCTGGATGCCGTGGCCCAGGGCCTGCCGCTGGAGCGTTACCGCACGCTGCTGCTCGAGCTCTACCACGTCGTGTGGCACTTCAATCCGGTCAGCGCGGCGGCGGCCAGCCGCCTGGGGGACAGCCACAAGCAGGTGCGCTACTTCCTGTACGAGCACATGCAGGAGGAGTCGGGCCACGAGGAGTGGGTGCGCAACGACCTCGATGCCGTGGGCGTGCCCGCCGCCACCACGATGGCCTACGCGCCATCGGCCTTCACGCGCGCGCTGGTGGGCTACAACTACTGGGCGGCCGATCGCCTGAACCCCTGCTCGGTGCTGGGCATGCTCTACACGCTGGAGGTGATCGCCTCCGTGTATGGCGGCCCGTTCGCCTCGGCGATCAAGGAATCGCTGCTGCTCGAAGGCGAGCGCGGCGTGTCGTTCATCAACTCGCACGCCACCATGGATGCCGAGCACATGGCCGACCTGCGAAAGATCCTCAACACCCTCGAGGATGAACCGGCATGCAACGCGGTCGTCGACGCGGCGCTGCTGAACTTCCACCACTTCACGCGCATCATCGAACAGGTATGACGACGTCCCCGGCTCTTGCTCCCGCCGGACTGCCCCGGCTTCTCTCCCGACCCTACAAGTACCTTCGCCTCGAATGGACGAGCGAGCTTGGCATGCTGCGCGTGCGCACCTGCGTCAAGCCGATCCAGTGCTACAGCCTGGCCGGACTGACCGAGATGCAGCGCGTGCTCGACGACATCGCCGAGAGCCCGGGCCTGGTGCGCCACCTCGTGCTCAGTTCCGACGTCACGGGGGTGTTCAACTTCGGCGGCGACCTCGCGCTGTTCGTGCTGCTGGTGCGCGCGCAGGACATCGATTCGCTGAAGATGTACGGCCGGCGCTGCGTCGACCTGGTCTGGTGGCTCGAACATGCCGCGCAGCGCGGCGTGCACACCACCGTGCTGGTGCAGGGCGACACGCTGGGCGGCGGGCTGGAGTCCGTGCTGCCCTTCCACAAGGTGATCTTCGAGCGCAGCGCGCAGGCCGGCTTCCCCGAGGTGCTGTTCAACCTGTTCCCGGGCATGGGCGCGTGGCCGCTGACCATCCGCAAGGCCGGCTTCTCGGTGGCCAAGGACATGATCCTCAGCGGCCGGCTCTACACCGCCGAACAGCTCGCGCGGCGCAGCCTGGTCGATGCCGTGGTCGACGACGGTCTGGGCGAGGCCGCCATCCTCGAGGTGGTGCGCATGGTCGACCCGCGACTGCGCGGCACGCTGGCGGCATTGAACGCGCAGCGCGTGACGGCGCCGATCACCTACGAATCGCTGCTCGAGGTGGTGGAACTGTGGGCCGAGACGGCGTTGACGCTGACCACCCGCGACCTGCGCCTGATGGAGCGTCTGGCGCGCGCCCAGGTGCGCAAGGCCGGTGGTGCGGACGACGGTGCCGTCGAGGAACTCAAGCGCATCGAACTCGACACCGCCTGGGGCGAGCTGCGCAGCGGCAACACCGGTTTCGACGAGGAGCGCGGCACCGGCCTGACGGCCTGGGGCGCGCTGTGAGCCTGCGGCTCACAGCCAGGTACTGATGATCTCGCGGAGCTGATCGCGCGTGTAGGGTTTGGCCAGGTGGGCGTCCATGCCCACCTCGAGCGCGTGCGCCGCGTCTTCCTCGTAGGCATTGGCGGTCAGCGCGACGATCGGCGTGCGCGGCAGGCGCTGCGTCAGCTCGCGGGCACGGATGTGCTGGGTGGCGGTGTAGCCGTCCATCACCGGCATCTGGCAGTCCATCAGCACCAGGTCGACCGAACGGCGCGACAGCACGTCGAGGGCCTCGACGCCGTCCTGCGCCTCGATGCAATCGAGCCCCAGCGATTCGAGCATCTCCTCGGCGATGATGCGGTTCACCGGGTTGTCTTCGACCACGAGCACGGTGCCGGCCAGTCGCGAGGGCAGCGGGTCCAGCGGCGTCATCGACGAGTCGACGATGTCGCCGTTCGGTGGGTTGGGGTCGAGGTCGAAGCCCAGCGTGAAGTGGAACGACGAGCCTCGCCCGGGCTGGCTCTCGAGCTCGATGTGCCCGCCCATCGCCTCGACGATCTTCTGGCTGATCGCCAGGCCCAGGCCGGTGCCGCCGGCGCGTCGGCTGCGCGAACCGTCGACCTGGTGAAAGGGCTGGAACAGCTGGCCCTGCGCTTCGCCAGGCACGCCGATGCCGCTGTCGATCACCTCGAAGCGCACCTGCGCACGATCCGCGGAGGCGCGGCCGGAACTCAGCCGCAGCGACACGCCGCCGCGCTCGGTGAACTTGATCGCGTTACCCACCAGGTTGAGCAGCACCTGCTTGAGCCGTTGTGCGTCGCCCAGCACGTGGTTGGCCACCATCGGCTCGAGGTCCAGCACCAGCGACAGCCCCTTGGCCTCGGCATTGGCGCGGAACAGCGCGATCACCGAGGCGGCGGTGGAATGCAGCGACAGCGGCGAGCGGCCGAGGTTGAGCTTGCCGGCCTCGATCTTGGAGTGGTCGAGCACGTCGTTGAGGATCGTCATCAGCGACTCGCCGGAAGACGCCGCCGTCTTGACGAGCCGGCGCTGCTGCGGGTCGAGCTTGGAGCTGCGCAGCAGTTCGAGCGCGCCGAGCACGCCGTTCATCGGCGTGCGGATCTCGTGGCTCATGGTGGCGAGGAACTGCGACTTCGCCATGTTCGCGGCATCGGCCGCCTCCTTGGCGCGCTGCAGCGAGGCATTGGCGGCCTCGGTGAGCGCCTTGGCACGCTGCAGCGAGGCGTTGGCTGCATCCACTTCGAGACCGTGGCGCACGGCGCGTGTGGTGGCCAGCGTGAACTCCCGCGCGGCGCGGTACATGGTCAGGCCGTAGATCACCGACAGCACGGCCAGCGGCACCGAGCGCACCTGCTCGACCAGCAGGCACACCGCGATCACCGCGCCGATCTGCGGCACCGCGAGCAGCAGGAACGAATGGCCGACCAGCGACATGAAGTACGCGGCCACCGCGGTGGAGCCGCAGGCCATCACCATGAAGGCGGTGGCCTCGCTGCCCGACTGGTGCGCGTAGATGCCGATCACCGCGGCCACCCAGAAGGCGCCGGCCATCGCGGCGTTGCCCTGCAGCGACTGGCTCGCGTGGCGCAGGCCGTGTTCGTCGAGCCGGGAGGTGTCGGCGTAACGCCGTGCCAGCCACCAGCGCCATGCGGTGCCGAGGTAGCCGATCGCGCCGGCGATGATGGCTTCGTCCACCTCGTTCGCGCGCCAGCCCAGCCAGACGATGAAGCTGACCACGATCGCCTGGGCCCAGACGCTGCGGCCGGCGTTGTGCAAGGCGAGTTCGAGCAACTCGCGCCGGACTTCTTCCTCGGTGGTCCTGGTCAGGGTCATGGAGCGGCGAGCATAACCGGCGGTACGTTCAGGTGAGCATGCGCTATCGTTCGAAAGTCGACACTCCCCACGTCACAGTGCCCCACGGCGAACGTTTCGATCGGCTCGACGCCCTGCGCGGTGTGGCGATCGTCTGGATGGCGTGTTTCCATGCCGCCTACGACCTGAATCATTTCGGATTCATCCGGACCAACTTCTACAGCGACCCGGTGTGGACGGTGCAGCGCATCTGCATCGTGAGCCTGTTCCTCTTCTGCGCTGGCCTGGGCCAGTCGGTGGCCCTCGAGCAGGGTCAGTCGTGGCGGCGCTTCTGGCGGCGCTGGGCGCAGGTGGCGGGCTGCGCGGTGCTGGTGAGCATCGGCTCGTGGATCATGTTCCCGCGCAGCTGGATCTACTTCGGCGTGCTGCATGGCATCGCGCTGATGCTGATCCTGGCGCGGCTCGCGGCACCGATGCGGCGCTGGTTGTGGCCGCTCGGTCTGGCAGCTGTGCTCTTGCCCCATTTCGTGCAGCACCCGTTCTTCGACTCGCGCATCACCAACTGGGTCGGGCTCATCACGCGCAAGCCGGTCACCGAAGACTATGCGCCGCTGCTGCCCTGGCTGGGCGTCATGCTGTGGGGGCTGGCCGCGGGGCAGTGGCTGCTCGCGCATCGGCGCGCCTGGCTCGCGGGCGCGGTGCCGCGGCCGCTGCAAGCGCTGGCCGGGCTGGGTCGCTGGAGCCTGAGCTTCTACATGGTTCACCAGCCGGTGCTGATCGGCGCGATGATGGTGGTGGTGGCCCTCACGCGCTGACAGGCCTTGTCAAGGCGCTGTCACGGGGG
This sequence comes from uncultured Piscinibacter sp., assembly GCA_964628175.1. GTDB lineage: Bacteria > Pseudomonadota > Gammaproteobacteria > Burkholderiales > Burkholderiaceae_C > Piscinibacter. Next base: position 16,628 of record CAZVLY010000006.1, read on the forward strand.
CTGCCTAGAGTCCGGAGCATTCACCGGGCCACACCCCACAGGAGACGCACCATGAAGATCCCCCACCGGCTGCGTGCCGGCATCCTGGCCTGCGCCCTCACGGCATCGGCCGGCCTGGCGTTCGCGCACGACGACGCCCGCGACGACGGCAACGACGGCGCGCCACGCGGGCCGCTGGTCATCGGCCACCGCGGCGGCGGCAGCGGCTACCTGCCCGAGCACACGCTCGAGGCCTATGCACTGGGCATCGAGCTCGGTGCCGACTACGTCGAGCCCGACCTCGTGGCCACCAAGGACGGCCACCTGATCGCGCGCCACGAGCCGAACCTGATCAACACCACCAACGTGAAGGACCTGCCGCAGTTCGCCGCCCGCAAGCGCACGGTGATGCTCGACGGCGTGCCCGAGACCGGCTTCTTCGCCTCCGACTTCACGCTCGCCGAGATCAGGCAGCTGCGTGCAGTGCAGCCGCTGCCCGAGCGTGGCACGGCCTTCGATGGGCAGTTCCAGATCCCCACGCTCGCCGAAGTCATCGAGTTCGTGAAGCGCAAGTCGGCCGAGAAGGGCCGGCGCATCGGCATCTATCCCGAAACCAAGCACCCGACCTACCACCAGTCGATCGGCCTGCCGCTGGAAGACCGGCTGCTGCGCATCCTCACGCGCGCCGGCTGGAACCACCGCGGCGCGCCGGTCTTCATCCAGTCCTTCGAGACGGCCAATCTGCGCTACCTGCGCACGCGCACCGAGCTGCCGCTGATCCAGCTGGTCGATGCCGACGACGTCAACCCGGACGGCTCGATCTCGCTGGTCAAGCCTTTCGACAAGCCCTACGACTGGGTGGTCAGCGGGCGATCGGGCCTGTTCAGCGACCTGCTCACGCCCGCCGGGCTGGCCGAGGTGAAGAGCTACGCCGACGGCATCGGCCCGTGGAAGCCCTACATCCGCAGCTCGGCCTGCACGGTCGTCGCCGGCGCCTGCAGCGACATCAACGGCGACGGCAAGGTCAACGACGCCGACCGCCACCTGCTGCCGCCCACCGACCTGGTGCAGCGTGCCCATGCGCAGGGCCTGCTGGTGCACCCGTACACCTTCCGCAGCGAGCCGCGCCGCCTGGCGGCCGACTACGCCGGCAGCCCGGCGGCCGAGTACCTCATGTTCTACGAGCTCGGCGTCGACGGGCTGTTCAGCGACTTCGCCGACGACGCGGTGGCCGCGCGCGTGCAGTTCCTGCTCAAGACCGACCCGGACTACGGCCGCTGCCTGGTGAAGGGCCAGTGCGGCCCGCGCGGCCGGCGCTGAAGGCGGTTCAGCCGCCGCGCAGCCGCGCGGCGGCGCCGTCGATCGCCGCCTTCAGCTCGGGGTAGCTGCGCGTCACCGGGAATTGCGGGAACTGCGCGACGATCGACTCCGGCGGGTGGATGAAGAAGCCGGCATGCGCCGACAGCAGCATGCCGGTGTCGTTGTACGAATCGCCCGCCGCGATGACCTGGAAGTTCAGCAGGCGCAGCGCGTTCACCGCGTGGCGCTTCTGGTCGGCCAAACGCAGCACGTGGCGCGTCACGAAGCCCTGCGCATCGACCTCGAGCTTGTGGCACAGCAGCGTGGGCCAGCCGAGCTGGCGCATCAGCGGCTGCGCGAACTCGTAAAACGTGTCCGACAGGATCAGCACCTGGTAGCGGCTGCGCAGGTCGTCGAGGAAGTCCTTCGCGCCCGGCATCGGGCCCATGCCGGCGATGACGTCCTGGATGTCGGCGAGCTTGAGCTTGTTCTTCGCCAGCAGGTCGATGCGAAAGCGCATCAGCTTGTCGTAGTCGGGCTCGTCGCGCGTGGTGCGCGCCAGCTCGGGAATGCCGGTGCGCCGGGAGAACTCGATCCAGATCTCGGGGACGAGCACGCCTTCGAGGTCGAGGCAGATCATTTGCATGGCGAGTGTCCGGATCCGGCAGGCAGTGAAGGCGGGCGGCATGGTACCCGATGGCCCGCCGGCGGCCCCTTCCTCGTCGCAGGTTGCGCAAGATCAAGGGTTGCGGACTACCATCGGCCGAAGAGAGGGTGCATGCGACCGCTCGACGAGGACATCGCAAACACCGTCGCCCTGGTGGTCGACGGCGATGCCTCGTCGCGCGTCGTGCGAGCCACGATGCTGCGCGACTGCGGTGTCGCCAGCGTGATGCAGGCCACGCGGCCGCTCGAAGCGCGGCGGCTGATCGAGTCGCGCCGCTTCGACATCATCGTCTGTTCGTTCCATTTCGATCGCGATCCGATGACCGGCGTGGAACTGATGGACGACCTGCGGCAAGCCGGGCTGCCGCCGCTGTCCACCGTGGTGGTCATGATCACCAGCGAGGCGGCCTACGGCCGCGTGGCCGAGGCCGCCGAAGCCGCTCTCGATGCCTACCTGATCAAGCCGCACACCGAGGCCGCGTTTCGCGAGCGCTTGCGGCAGGCGCGCGCTCGCAAACGGCTGCTCGCCGACGTCATCGAGCGCGTCGACGCCCAGCAGTTCGACGCCGCGGCCGAACTCGCGCAGGCCCATGTCGACAGGCGCGGCCCCGCCTGGCTGCAGGCTGCGCGCATCGGCGCTGAACTGTGGCTTCGGCTGGGGCAGCCGGCGCGGTCGGCCCGTCTGCTCGAGACCATCCTGCAGACCGGCGCCTTGCCCTGGGCTCGGCTCGGCCTGGCGCGCGCCCATGTCGAGGCCGGGGCGGTGTTCCAGGCCCGGCGCACGCTGGAGGGCCTGCTCAGCGAGCATCCCGGCTATGCCGACGCCTATGACGTGATGGGCCGCGTGCTGCTCGACCAGGGCGAGACCTGGCAGGCCATCGAGGCGCTGAACCGCGCCATCGCGATCACGCCCCACTGCGTGACGCGGCTCGTCAAGCTGGGCCTGCTGGTCTTCTACTTCGGCGACCCGCGCGAGGCGCTGGATCACCTGCAGCGGGCCGTGCAGCTCGGGCTGAACTCCCGCGTGTTCGACCTGCAAGGCTTGGTGCTGCTTGCGGCGCTGCAGTTCGACCGGCGTGACCGCCGCGGCCTGGCCGTGACGGCGCACAGCATGACCCGCCTGCGCGCGCCGGTGCCGGACAGCGCGCGCCTGCGTCGCTTCGAGTCGATCGTGCAGATCCTGCATGGCCTGCTGCAGCGCAAGGTGCCCGAGGCCGTGCAGGCGCTGCGCGAGATGCTCGGCGAGAGCATGGCGCCGAACTTCGAGTTCGAGGCGGCCTGCAACCTGTTGATGGTGCTGTCGCGCATCGATCGAGCCGAGCTGCACCTGACGGACCTGGACGACCAGGTGGCGCGTCTTTCCGAGCGTTTTGCCGTGTCGCGCACCACCTGCGAGCTGCTGTGCGGCGCGTTGCGCGGCGACATCGCCGTCACGGCGCACATCCGCGGTGCCTATGCCCGCATCGGCACGATTGCCGAAGAGGCGGTGTCGCTGACCGTCGCCGGCCAGCCGCGCGATGCCGTCGAGCTGCTGCTGGCGCAGGCGCGACGCACGCTCAACGCCAAGCTGAAGGACCTGGCGCTGCACACGCTGGACCGCCACGAGGCACAGATCGCCGATGCGCAGGCCCTGCGCGACGAGGTGACCGCGCTGCAGCAGCACTACGGCAGCTACGGCACGCAGGTGCGGCTGGCACGCATCGACGATGCGCGATCGCTGACCTCGGCGGCCCGGCCGGCGCACTGAGGCGGCTACCATCGCCGCATGAGCAAACAAGTCCTGTTCGGCTTCCACGCCGTGACCGTGCGATTGAAGACGGCGCCCCAGTCGGTGATCGAGGTCCATGTCGACAGTTCGCGGCGCGACCAGCGCATGCGCGCCTTCGTCGAACGCGCCCGCGAGGCCGGCGCGAAGATCGTCGACAGCGACGACGATCGCCTGCACAAGCTGTGCGGCACGCACCGCCACCAGGGTGTGGTGGCGCGCGTCGAGGCGGTGGCGATGAGCCATTCGCTGGACGACACGCTCGACGCGGTGGAGGGCGACCCGCTGATCCTGGTGCTCGACGGCATCACCGATCCGCATAACCTGGGCGCCTGCCTGCGCGTGGCCGACGGCGCCGGCGCGCACGCGGTGATCGCACCGAAGGACCATGCGGTGGGCGTCAACGCCACGGTGGCCAAGGTGGCCAGCGGCGCGGCCGAGACGGTGCCCTATTTCATGGTCACCAACCTGGCCCGCACCCTCAACGAACTGAAGGAACGCAACATCCTCGTCGTCGGCACGTCCGACACGGCGGAGAAGTCGCTCTACGACGTCGACCTGTCCGGCCCGGTGGCGCTGGTGCTCGGCGCCGAGGGCAGCGGCATGCGCCAGCTCACCGGCAAGACCTGCGACCTGCTGGTGCGCCTGCCGATGAAGGGCGCGGTGGAGAGCCTGAACGTCTCGGTGGCCTCGGGCATCTGCCTGTACGAAGCGCTGCGCCAGCGGGAGCGCCGTGGCTGAGCTGGAGGAGCCGGTGCGCGCGCTGCGCGAGCGCATCGAACGCGCCGGCCGCGTCTGCGTGCTCAGCGGCGCGGGCATGTCGGCGGAGAGCGGCATCGCCACCTTCCGCGATGCGCTGACGGGCTTGTGGTCACGCTTCGACCCGGCGCAGCTGGCCAGCGTGGAGGGTTTTCGTGCCGACCCGGGCCTGGTGTGGGACTGGTACGCCGAGCGCCGCGAGGGCGTGCGTGCCGCCCGGCCGAACGCCGGTCATCTGGCGCTGGGCGAGTTCGAGCGGCGCCGTCCCGGCGTGCTGACGGTGCTGACGCAGAACGTCGACGACCTGCACCAGCGTGCCGGCAATCGCGACACGATCCGCCTGCACGGCGACATCCTGCGCGACCGGTGGCTGGACGGCTGTGGCCGCGGGCGAGCCTGCGACGTGGGCCAGGCCGAGGCCGGGCGGCCGCCGCGCTGCGCCGAATGCGGCAACCTCGTGCGCCCCGGCGTGGTGTGGTTCGGCGAGACGCTGCCGGCTGGCGCGATGGAAGCCGCCGAGCACGCCGCGCGCATGAGCGAGGTGATGCTGGTGGTCGGCACCTCGGGCGCCGTCTGGCCGGCCGCCGGGCTGGCCGCCAGGGCCCGGCGCAGCGGCGCCTTCGTGGCGATCGTCAACCCGCACGCCAGCGAGATCGACGACGAGGCGCACCTGCTGCTGCAGGGCACGGCGGCGCAACTGCTGCCACGCCTGTTCTGAGCTGAAGCGCTGGCTACACTGGCGACACCCCCATCCGAGCCGAGCCGCCATGCCCGTCATCGACGTCCGCCACCCGCTGGTCAAGCACAAGGTCGGCCTGCTGCGCGAGAACGACATCTCGACGAAGAAATTTCGCGAGCTGACCAACGAACTCGCGCGGCTGCTGGCCTACGAGGCGACCGCCGACTTCCCGCTCGAGAAGGCGAACATCGACTGCTGGAGCGGACCCATCGAGGTGGACCGCATCGCCGGCCGCAAGGTGACGGTGGTGCCGATCCTGCGTGCCGGCCTGGGCATGCTCGACGGCGTGCTCGACATGATCCCCAATGCGAAGGTCAGCGTGGTCGGCCTGTCGCGCAACCACGAGACGCTGCAGCCGGAGCACTACTTCGAGCGCTTCGTCGGCCACCTCGACGAGCGGACCGCGCTGATCGTCGACCCGATGCTCGCCACGGCCGGATCGATGATCGCCACCGTCGACCTGCTGAAGAGCCGCGGCTGCAAGGACGTGCGCGCGCTGGTGCTGGTGGCCGCGCCCGAGGGGGTGGCGGCGCTGGAGAAGGCCCACCCCGATGTGCGCTGCTGGACGGCGGCGATCGACAGCCACCTCAATGAACTCGGCTACATCATCCCTGGCCTCGGTGACGCCGGTGACAAGATCTTTGGCACCAAGTGACGTGTTGATTTTGGGCAACAGCTTCGTCTTGCGATTCTTTACATGATCGGCCGGATCGCGTATTGCGATTGACACAGTCGGCGGTTAGGGTTGAGGCATGCAGAAAGAACGCCTCCAACCCCTGGCCGCACCCCGCGCCTCGGTGGCCCGCATTCCCTTTCGGCTCTGGATGACCGGCAGTCTCGCGGTCGTGATGGCGTCGCTGTGCACCGGCCGCGGTGTGCTCGATGTCGAACGCCTGGCCAGTTCGATGCGCGTGCTGCGCCACAGTCCCTTCGGCGTCAAGGAAACCGTGCAGCGCATCGAGGAGGCCGCGCGCGAGCGCGGCCACGAGGTGCTCGCCCGCGTGGGCCAGCAAGGCCCGGTGATCGTGCTCGCCTCGTCGATGGGCGGCACGCCGGTGCTGATGGCTTCGGCCGACTCGCCGCCCGACGTGCCGCTGAGCGTGCAGGTCGTGCGCGGCGCCGATGGCGGGGCCGACGTGCTCGTCGCGCAATCGCTCGATTCCGGCTGGGACGGCATGCCCGAGTCGGTGGCCGACGAACTGGCCCACCTGCCCGAGCTGCTGGACCACGCGCTCAGCTGAGCGCGCCGCTCAGATCCCGCCGGCCGCGCCCACCCCGGCGCCCAGCGCCACCAGCCACATCGGGCTGAGCCTGAACCGCATCATCGTCACGATCGTCGTCGCGATCAGCGCCAGTGCGCCGAGACGCTGATCGGCAACGCGCACGAAGGGCTCGGCGAGCACCCAGCCGGTGGCCAGCAGCAGCCCGAGCGTCAGCGGCGCCATGCCGGTGGTGAAGGCGCGCACGCCGACGTGCTCGCGCCGCTGCGCGGCCCAGCGCGACACCGCCAGCACGAGCAGCGTCGAAGGCAGCATCGTGCCGGCCAGCGTGGCCAGCGCGCCGGCGGCGCCGGCGACGTTCCAGCCGATCACCGCGACGAACAGCACGTTCGGCCCCGGCGCCGCCTGCGCGATCGCGATCGAGCTGGTGAACTGGGCGTCGCTGATCCAGCCGTGCTCGACGACGACGTAGCGGTGCATGTCCGACGCCGTGGTGATCGCGCCGCCCACGGCCAGCAGGCTCAGCAGCATGAAGTGGCCGAGCAGAGAGAGGAGGTCGGTGGCCGAGAGGGCGTTCATTCGCGCAGCCTCCGCCATGCGAAAGCGCAGGCCAGCGGGCCGATCACCAGGATCACCCAGACCAGCGGCACCCGCGCGAGGGCGATCGCCGCGAAGGTGGCGACCGCGATGAGTGTGCAGGCCACGCGCCCCATGCGGTTGCCGCGCAGCGTGCCGACCAGCTTGAGGGCCGTCACCAGCACCAGCCCGGCCGCGACGGCGCCCATGCCGCGCAGCGCGCCGGCGACGGCCGGCACGCCGGCGAAGCGGTCGTAGACGAGCGTCAGCGCCATCACGATGGCCAGCGGCACCAGCAGCAGGCCGGCCAGCGCCGCGACGGCGCCGCGCGTGCCGAACCAGCGGTCGCCGAGCATCAGCGCGAGATTGACCACGTTCGGCCCGGGAAGCACCTGGCTGGCCGATAGCAGCTCGACGAACTGCTCGCGCGTCAGCCAGCGCTTGTGCTCGACCAGCTCGACCTGCGCCACCGCGAGCACGCCGCCGAAACCCTGCAGCGCCAGCCGGTTGAAGCTGAAGAAGAGATCGGCCGGCGAGCGCGGGCCGGGCGGCATGTCGGTCATCGCGGCCTTCGGGCATGGGCGCCAGCCCACAGGCTCAGCGCGATCGCGGCGATCATCCAGGCGGAGCCCACCCAGTGAAGCTGGGTGTAACCCGAGTGGCCGAGCAGCATGCCGCCGCTGGCCGCACCGATGGCCTGGCCGAGGTAGATCGCCGACGTGTTCAGCGCCATCAGCGCCGGAGCCAAGGCCTGCGCGGCCAGGCCCAGACGGGCCTGCTGCGCCGAATTGGTCGAGAAGCAGCCCAGCGCCCAGGGCACCAGCACCAGCGCCATCGCCGCGAAGCTGGTCGCCAGTGGCCAGGCCAGCAGCGACAACGTGATCAGGCACAGCGTCAGCGTCACGCAGCGCGCGGCGCCGAAGCGGTCGATGTGGCGCGTCAGCAGCACGTTGCCGATCAACCCGAAGGCGCCGAACCAGGCGAACAGCAGGCTGATCTGCGCCGGCGTGGCCTGCAGCGTCTGGCGGTAGTAGGGCGCGAAGTAGGAGAACAGCGTGAACTGCCCGGCGCTCTGCAGCGCGGTGACGGCGACGATGGCCATCAGCACCGGGTGCGTGAAGGCCTCGCGCCAGGCGGCCAGCGACAGCGCGGCCGGTTTCACGCCATCGGGCATGGCCCGGTAGACCCAGACCGCGGACGCCGCGGCGAGCAGCGACACCGCGCCGAAGGCGATTCGCCAGCCGAAGGTCTCGCCCAGCCACGAGGCGATCGGCATGCCCGCCACCGAGGCGAGCGACCAGCCGAGGAAGACGAAGGTGATGGCGCGGCCGCGCTGCTCCGGCGCCGTCATGTGGCCGATCGCCGCCGCCGCCTGCGGCGTGAACACGGCTGCGCCGAGCATGCACAGGGCGCGCACCGGCCACAGCGCCGCGTAGTCGGGCATCAGCGCCGACAGCGCGTGGCCGGCGGCGTACCAGGCCAGCGAGGCGGTGAGCAGCCGGCGGCGGTCGAAGCCGGCCACCCAGCCGGCGAGCAGCGGCGCGCAGACGCCCATCACCACCGCGCCGATGGCGATCAGCTGCCCGGCCAGCGCCACCGAGACCTGCAGCGAGCGCGACAGGTCGTTCAGCGTGCCGGCCACGACCATCACGCCGCAGCCGATGACGAAGTTGCCGCTGAGCAGCGCCCAGCGCACGGGGGCCGCCGCAGCGGTCATCGGATCACGCGCAGCGCGTCCGGGTTGACGATGTTCGTCGGCTTCTGCTGGATGAAGTTGACGACGTTCTCGAACGCCGCGCGGAAGTAGAGCTCGTAGCTGTCCTGCTCGACGTAGCCGATGTGCGGCGTGCACACCGCGTTTTCCAGCCGCAGCA
>CAZVLY010000006.1:25514-33372 GCA_964628175.1 uncultured Piscinibacter sp.
GATGGCCCTGCAGGATGGGCTCGCTCTCGAACACGTCGACCGCCGCCATGCCGGGGCGGCCCCGGTTGAGCGCGCCGACCAGCGCGCCTTCCTCGATCAGCTCGGCGCGCGAGGTGTTGACCAGCAGCGCGGTCGGCTTCATGCGCATCAGGGCGTCGTGCTTGACGATGCCGCGGGTGGCCTCGTGCAGCCGCAGGTGCAGCGTCAGCACGTCGCTGCTCTCGAAGAACTGCTCGCAACTCGGCGCGGCAGTGTGGCCGTCGGCCACGGCGCGCTCGCGCGAGCCCTCGCTGCCCCACACCTGCACCTGCATGCCGAAGGCGCGGCCGTAGCCGGCCACCAGCTGGCCGATCTTGCCGTAGCCCCAGATGCCCAGCGTGCGCCCGCGCAGCACCTGCCCGAGGCCGAAGTTGGGCGGCATCGACGCCGCCTTCAGCCCCGACTGCTGCCAGGCGCCATGCTTGAGGTTGCCGATGTACTGCGGCAGCCGGCGCATGGCGGCCATGACCAGCGCCCAGGTCAGCTCGGGCGGCGCCACCGGCGAGCCGACGCCTTCGGCCACGGCAATGCCGCGCTCGGTGCAGGCCGCTACATCGACATGCGGTCCAACGCGTCCGGTCTGCGCAATCAGCTTGAGCTTGGGCAACTTGTCGATGATCTGGCGCGTCAGGTGGGTGCGCTCCCGGTTGAGCACGATGACGTCGGCATCCTTGAGCCGTACCGTGAGCTGTCCCAGACCCTTGACGGTGTTGGTGTAGACCTTGGCTTGAAACGCGTCGAGCTTGGCGGCGCACTGGAGCTTGCGCACGGCATCCTGGTAGTCGTCGAGGATGATGATGTTCACGGGCGAGGGCGGGCAGCTGCGGGGGATCTTCGTCTCGATTGTGCACGCCCGGCGCCGTGTCGCTACGATCGGCGCCTTCGCGCAGACCCTTCCAGGAGACATCCATGACGATCTCGATGCATTCGGCCAGCGTGCCGGTGTTCACACGCATGCTCGGCCACCTCGTGTCCTGGATGGACAAGGCCGAGGCCCACGCGCAAGCGAAGAAGTTCGATCCCTCGGTGTACCTGGCGGCGCGCCTGGCACCCGACATGCTGCCCTTCACCAAGCAGGTCCAGATCGCCTGCGACGCCGTCAAGTTCGGCGTGGCGCGCTTGGGCGGGGTCGAGGCGCCCAAGTTCGACGACACCGAGGCGAGCCTCGCCGATCTGCGCGAGCGCATCCGCAAGACGCTGGAGTTCATCCGCTCCGTGCCCGCCGACGCCATCGACGGCAGCGAGGCGAAGGACATCACCGTGCCGCGCCGCGACGGCAACATCACGATGAAGGGCGAGGCCTACCTGAAGAACTACGTGCTGCCCAACTTCTTCTTCCACCTCACCACGGCCTACGCGCTGCTGCGCCACAACGGCGTCGAGCTGGGCAAGGGCGACTACCTGGGCAGCCTGACTTGATACTGCCCGTCCACGACCTCGCGCTGTTCGCCGGCGCGGCGCTGCTGCTGAACCTGACGCCCGGCCCGGACATGCTGTTCGTGGCCGGCAGCGCGGCGTCACGCGGGCGGCGCGCCGGGCTGCTGGCGGCGCTGGGCGTGGGTGCGGGCTGCCTGTTCCACACGCTGCTCGCCGCGGTCGGGCTGTCGGCACTGCTGGCCGCCTCGGACCTGGCCTTCGGCGCCGTGAAGTGGGCCGGCGCCGCCTACCTGGTGTGGACCGGCCTGTCGATGCTTCGCAGCCGTCGCGGCGACGCGCAGGCGCCTGCCGATCGCCTGCCCGGTGGCGGCAGCCCCTTCTGGCAAGGTGCCTTGACGAATGCGCTGAATCCCAAGGTGGCGCTGTTCTTCCTGGCCTTCCTGCCGCAGTTCATCGACGCGGGCGCGCCGGGCCAGGCGGCGGCGCTGGTGGTGCTGGGCACGCTGTTCAACCTGGGCGGCACGGGGGTGAACCTGGTCGTCGCGCTGCTGGCCAGCCGGGCGGCGGCCGGACTGACGGAACGCAGTGGCGCGGGTCGACTCGGCCTCTGGCTGCAGCGCGCGGCCGGGGCGATGTTCGTCGGTCTGGGAGTGAAGCTGGCGCTGAGTTCGCGCTAGCGGGCAGGGCTCAGGGCCACATGTCCTTGGGCGCCAGCCCGCCGAACCCGGAGCGCGGTGCGCGGGTGGGGAAGTGGCGGTTCAGCAGCGCCAGGCGTCGATCGGCTTCCTGCTGGCTGCGTTCGAGCGAGACGAGCGCGAACACCTCGGCACGCAGGTGCCACAGGTCGCGCATGGTCCGGGCGAACTCGATGCGGTCGAGCAGCTTGCCCGCGGCCGGCAGGGTGAGGTCGACCACGGACTGGAAGAAGTCCTGGCGGGCGGCGGCCAGCACCAGCGAGCGGTCGGCGACACCGTCTTCCTGGATCGGCGTGCCGTTCCAGCCCGCCGAGAGCCACGACCGCACCCGCGACAACCAGGCTTGGCTCGCGAAGCTGCGCTGAGGGGGGCAGATCTCCAGCCGCGCAGGGCGCGTGCGGCTGGCGGGAGGGCGACGTTCTTGCAGGCTGGTGAGCATGGTGCCAAGCCGTGCGCAGGGGGCGACGGCATGTGCAACAGTGTGAACCCGGGCGCGGCCGCGTGGCGCACCGAGAAGGGGCCAAGACCGCCTCTATTTCACGCTCTGGCGTAAGCTGCGCGCCTGTTTCCGAGGACCTTGGGGAAAACGCGATGCGATGGATTCGCCGTGGTTTGATGCTGTTGTTGCTGGTGGCGATCGCGGTGGCGGCCGCTTTCCTGGTCTACCGCCAGCGGGTGTTGCCGCAGACCGATGGCGCCATGCAGCTGCGCGGCCCGGCTGGCGAGGTGCGCATCGACCGGGATGCCGTGGGCATACCGACCATCCGTGCCGGCAGCGCCGAAGACGCCGCGTTCGGCCTGGGTTTCGTGCATGCGCAGGATCGACTCTGGCAACTCGAGACGCACCGGCGCATCGCCTCTGGTCGCCTGGCCGAGGCCTTCGGCGCGCCGGCGCTGGAGACCGACCGATTCCTTCGCGCGCTGGGCGTGAAACGCGCCGCCGCGGCGCAGTGGTCGCGCATCGAGCCGCAGGCGCGCAGCGTGCTCGTCGCCTACAGCCAAGGGGTCAACGCCTACGTTCAGCAGGCCATGCAGGCGAGACCGCCGGAGTTCATCATCCTCGGGCTGCAGCCTGAGCCCTGGACCCCGCAGGACAGCCTGGCCTGGGCGATCATGATGGCCTGGGATCTCGGCGGCAACTGGGGGACCGAACTGCAGCGCATGCGGCTGTCGCTGCGCCTGCCGGTCGATCGCATCAACGAGCTGATCCCGCCATACCCCGGCGACAAGCCCCTGGCCACGGCCGACTACGCCGCGATGTACCGCGCGCTCAAGGTGGACGGCAAGCTCGGCGCGCAGGCACTGCGGGCCGCGCCCGAGTCCGGCATCGAGGGCGTGGGCTCGAACAACTGGGTGCTGGCCGGATCGGCCACCACCACCGGCAAGCCCTTGCTGGCCAACGACCCGCACCTCAAGCTCAGCGCCCCGGCGCTGTGGTACTTCGCTCGCATCGAGACGCCCGCGTTCAAGGTGGCGGGGGCCACCATGCCCGGCCAGGCGACGGTGGTGCTCGGCCAGAACGAGCACATCGCCTGGGGTTTCACCAACACCGGGCCGGACGTGCAGGACCTCTATCTCGAGCGCATCCAGCCCGGTGACCCGACCCGCTACCAGACGCCGCAGGGCTGGGAGAAGTTCGAGACCTTCGAGGAGACGATCAAGGTCAAGGGCCAGCCCGACGTGCAGATGACGGTGCGCGCGACGCGCCACGGCCCGGTCATCTCCGACGCCGGCGTGGCCGGCGGCCTCACCGGCCCGGCGAGCATGCCCAGCTACGCCCTGGCGATGCGCTGGACGGCGCTGGACCCCGACCCCGGCACGCTGGAGGCGAGCCTGGACATGGTGCAGGCCCGCTCGGTGCCCGAGTTCGTCAAGGCGACGGCGCGCTACGTCTCGCCGATGCAGAACATGGTGGTGGCCGACCGCGAGGGCCGCATCGGGGTGGTCTCTGCCGGCCGCGTGCCGCTGCGCAAGCCCGACAACGAGCTGAAGGGTCAGGTGCCGTCGCCGGGCTGGGAGGCCCGCTACGACTGGGCCGGTTACCTCGACCCGACGGTGACCCCGCGCGAACTCGACCCGCCGCGCGGCTGGATCGCCACGGCCAACCAGCGCATCCACCCGGCGGACTACCCGCACTACATCACCAACGAATGGGCGGCGCCCTACCGCATGCAGCGCATCGAGCAGATGCTGCAGGCCAGGCCGAAACACTCGATGGACGACCTGCGCGAGATGCACGGCGACGTGCTCTCGCTGGCCACCGTGCGGCTGCTGCCGGTGCTGCGCCTGGCCCGATCGGAGCATCCGCTGGCCGCCGTGGCGCAGCGCGAACTGGCCGACTTCGATGGCCGCATGGTCGGCGACAAGCCCGCGCCGCTGATCTTCTGGGCCTGGGCGCGGCAACTGGCGCAGGCTGTGTTCGCCGACGAGATGGGCGCCGAAGCCTGGGCGGCCGGCGGACGCGCCTACCGCGACGCGCTGGAGGCCGTGATGGAAGGCAACGGTGCCTGGTGGTGTGATGACAAGACGACGCCGGCGGAAGAGAGCTGCGCGCAGCAGAACGCGGCTGCGCTGACCCGCGCGCTCGACGAACTGCAGCAGCTGCAAGGGCCGGACCTCGCCACCTGGCGCTGGGACCGTGCCCACCAGGCACGTTCCGAGCACCGGCCGTTCAGCCGCGTGAAGGCGCTGGCGCCCTGGTTCGAACTGCGTGCGCCGATGGGCGGCGACACCTACACCGTCAACGTGTCACGGGTGGGACTGAAGCCCGACTCGACCACCGGCGAGTTCTACCTCGACGAACATGGCCCGTCGCTGCGGGCGCTGTACGACCTCGGCGACCCGGCGCAGTCGCGCTTCATGCATTCCACCGGGCAGTCGGGCAACCCCTTGTCGCCGCTGTACCGCAGCTTCGTCGAGCGCTGGGCGAAGGTGGACTACGTGCCGGTGTGGGGCGGGGCCGCCGAGCACACGCTGGTGCTGCAGCCGCGCCGCTGAGCGTGGCTCAGACCTGGCCGAACAAGGCCTTGCGTTGCGGCGTGTACTTCCACCAGGGCGCGGCCGGCGCGCCGCGCATGAAGTCGGTGGCGGCCATGAAGGTGTCGAGCACGCATGGGTCCTGGCGCTGGCCGGTGGCGGCGCACAGCTTCTGGTAGAGCACGAAGGCATCCTTGCCGCGCAGTTCGGCCGGCGTGTGGATGCCGATCAGGCGCAGGTCGGCGGCCAGCGCCGGGCCGATGTTGGGCAGTTGCTCCAGCGTCTCGCACTCGGCGGCGCTGGCCGCCTTCGGCGCCTTGATGGTCTGCGCAGCGCCCATCTCACATCATCATGTTGTTGCGGATCAGGCCCACCGCCAGGCCCTCGAGCTCGAAATCGCCTTCGGCCGAGCTTCTGTCGGCCGACACCACGATGGTCTGGAAGTCGGGGTTCTCGGGGATCAGCTCGATGCCGTTGCGGGTGCGCTTGAAGCGCTTGACGGTGACCTCGTCGCCCAGCCGTGCCACGACGATCTGGCCGTTCTTGGCGTCGGTCGCCTTCTGCACGGCGAGCAGATCGCCGTCCATGATGCCGGCGTCGCGCATGCTCATGCCGCGCACCTTCAGCAGGTAGTCGGGCCGGCGCGGGAACATGCTGGCTTCGAGCAGGTAGGTCTGGTCGATGTGCTCCTGCGCGAGGATCGGGCTGCCGGCGGCCACGCGGCCCACCAGCGGCAGAGACAGTTGCGAGAGGCTGGGCAGCGGCAGGCTGAACTGTTTGCCGCGCGACTCGTTGAGCGCACGCAATGTGTCAGACTTCAAGCGGATGCCGCGCGAGGTGCCGCCCACCAGTTCGATGACGCCCTTGCGCGCCAGGGCCTGCAGGTGCTCCTCGGCGGCATTGGCCGACTTGAAGCCCAGCTCGGCGGCGATCTCGGCGCGCGTGGGCGGGGCGCCGGTGCGCTCGATGGCGCTTTGCACCAGGTCGAGGATCTGCTGCTGCCGGTCGGTGAGTTTGGGCTTTTCCTGCACGGGGTCTCCTGGGCGGGAATGACGACGTCGCTGGATGAATGTCCAGTGGCTGTATTTTCATCCAGTTCGCACAAAAATGCAAAACGACGCACGCAGCGTGGCCGTGCTGGCCACCGGGGGCACCATCGCCGGCACCGCCGCGCAGCCCGGCGACAACATCGGCTACACCGCCGCGCAGCTCGGCGTGCAGCAACTCGTCGAGGCCGTGCCGGCGCTGCGCGACGTGCCGCTGCTCACCGAGCAGGTCGCGCAGCTCGACAGCAAGGACATGGAGTTCGCGATCTGGGCCGCGCTGGCCCGGCGGGTGGCGCATCACCTGGCCGACGATGCCGTGGCCGGCATCGTGATCACCCACGGCACCGACACGCTGGAAGAAACGGCCTATGTGCTGCAGCGCCTGCTTGCGCCGGCCAAGCCCGTGGTGCTGGCGGCGGCGATGCGGCCGGCGACCGCGCTGTTGCGCGACGGCCCGCAGAACCTGCTCGATGCGGTGACGCTGGCGCGCGAGTCCGGCGCCCGCGGCGTGATGGCGGTGCTGGCCGGCACGGTGCATTCGGCCTGGGACGTGCGCAAGGTGCACAGCTACCGTGTCGACGCCTTCGGCTCGGGCGACGCAGGGCCGGTCGCACGTTTCGAGGAAGGCTGGGTGCGCCGCCTGCGCGGCTGGCCGGCGGGCGAGGCGATCGGCTTGGCGGTGCTGGACAGCCCCTGGCCCTGGGTCGAGATCGTCACCAGCCACGCCGCGGCGCGTGGCGAAGTCGTGAAGGCGATGGTGGCAGCGGGCGTGCAAGGCCTGGTGGTGGCCGGCACCGGCAACGGCAGCGTGCATCACGCGCTCGAGGCGGCCCTGATCGAGGCGCAGCACGCCGGGGTGGCGGTGCTGCGCAGCACGCGCTGCCTGGACGGACCGGTGCAGATGAAGGCCGGCGACGTGCTCCCGTCCGCCGGCACACTCACGCCGGTGCAGGCGCGCATCGAGCTGATGCTCCAGCTGATGCGCGCCTGAGTCGCGCAGGCGCTCAGACCACCGTGAGCGTCACGTCGATGTTGCCGCGGGTGGCGTTCGAGTACGGGCACACCTTGTGCGCCGCATCGACCAGCGCCTGCGTGTCGGCCTTCGACCAGCCCGGCACGCTGATCTGCATCGCGACCTGGATGCCGAAGCCGGCGGGGATCGGGCCGATGCCGACTTCGGCGGTGATGCTGGCGTCGGCCGGGACGAGCTTCTTCTGCGTGCCGGCGACGAACTTCATCGCGCCCATGAAGCAGGCCGAGTAGCCGGCGGCGAACATCTGCTCGGGGTTCGTGCCGTTGCCATTGCCGCCCATTTCCTTCGGCGGCGCGAGCGTGACGCTGAGCTTGCCGTCGTCGGACTTGGAGGTGCCTTCGCGGCCGCCGGTGGTGGTGGCGCGGGCGGTGTACAGGACTTTCTCGAGGGCCATGGTGCTTCCTTCTCTGTGGGTCAGTGGGTGGGGGACGGGGCCTGGGCATCGAGCAGTTGCGTGCGCAGCTGCTGGAGTCGGCGGGTGAGGGCGACGAGTTCGTCCGCGCTGCAGCCGGTGGCGGCGCCGAGCGCACGTGGGACCGCCTGGGCCTGGCGCTTGAGCGCGCGGCCCTCGGCGGTGAGGCTCACCAGCACGCGGCGCTCGTCGTCGCTGGCGCGCCGGCGCTGCAGCCAGCCGGCCGCCTCCATGCGCTTGAGCAGCGGCGTCAGCGTGCCGGAGTCGAGGAACAGGCGCT
>CAZVLY010000006.1:33472-35059 GCA_964628175.1 uncultured Piscinibacter sp.
GCCTCCATGCGCTTGAGCAGCGGCGTCAGCGTGCCGGAGTCGAGGAACAGGCGCTCGCCGAGTTCGTTCACGGCGAGGCCGTCGCGCTCCCACAGCACCAGCAGGGCCAGGTACTGCGGGTAGGTCAGACCCAGCGGCTCGAGCAGGGGCTTGTACAGCTTGGTCATCGCCAGCGAGGCGGAGTACAGCGCGAAGCACAGCTGCTTGTCGAGCTGCAGCCAGTCGGTTGCGCGGGCGGTGTCGGCGGAGGTGTTTGCGCGAGCCATGGGTGGATCCTATTTGAAAGCTGACAATTGAATTGTGGGCAATTAAATGACCCTGCACGGTGCAGGGAATGGCAGCGCGGCGTTCAGCCCGCCGCCGTCATCTCGTCGATGCGGGTGCTCAGCTCGAGCCAGCGGGCCTCGAGCCGCTCGATCTCGTCGTTGACGGCCTTCAGCCGCTTGCCGGCCTCGGCCAGCTTGTCCGGCGTCGACGCGGCGTCGGCGAGCGAGGCCTCGAGCTTGTCGCGTTCGCCGAACAGCACGTGCATGCGGTGGTCGGTCAGCGTCAGCTCCTTCTTCAGCGGCTTGGCTTCGTCGGCGCGGGCCTGCCGCGCCGCGGCCGCCGCCTTGCGGTCTTCCTTGCGCCTGGGCGCCGCGTCCTCGCGCAGCTTGCGCGACTGGGCCGATGCCGCCTTGGAGGCCTCGCGCGACTGCTCCAGCAGCCACTTCTGGTAGTCGTCGAGGTCGCCGTCGAAGGGCTTGAGCGCGCCGCCGGCGACCAGCCAGAACTCGTCGCAGACCTCGCGCAGCAGCGCGCGGTCGTGGCTGACCAGCATCACCGTGCCCTCGAACTCGTTCAGCGCCATCGACAGCGCCTCGCGGGTGGTCAGGTCGAGGTGGTTGGTCGGCTCGTCCATGAGCAGCAGGTTGGGGCGCTGCCACACCAGCATGGCCAGCACCAGCCGCGCCTTCTCGCCGCCGGACAGCGTGCCCACCGGCTGCGTGACCATCTCGCCGACGAAGCGGAAGGAGCCGAGGAAGTCGCGCAACTCCTGCTCGCGCGCCGCCGGGCCGACGTCGCGCGCCAGCCGCACCATGTGCATCAGCGGGCCGTCGGCGGGGGAGAGCACGTCGAGTTCCTGCTGCGCGAAATAACCGATCACCAGGCCCTTGCCTTCGGTCATCGTGCCGGCGAGCGCCGGCAGTTCGTGCGAGATCGTCTTCACGAAGGTCGACTTGCCCTGACCGTTGGCACCGAGGATGCCGATGCGCTGGCCGGCGAGCACCGAGCGGTCGATGCCGGAGACGATGCGCGTCTCCTGGCCGCCTTCCGCGCGGTAGCCGCAGGCGAGGTCGCTGAAGGCCAGCATCGGGTTCGGCAGCGAGAGCGGCTCGCGGAACTCGAACTGGAAGTCGCTGGCCGTCAGCACCGGCGCGAGCTTCTCCATGCGCGCCAGCGCCTTGACGCGGCTTTGCGCCTGCTTGGCCTTGCTCGCCTTGGCCTTGAAGCGGTCGATGAACTTCTGCAGGTGCGCCATGCGCTCCTGTTGCTTGGCGTAGCTGGCCTGCTGCAGCGCCATGCGCTCGGCGCGCATCTCCTCGA
>CAZVLY010000007.1:0-5188 GCA_964628175.1 uncultured Piscinibacter sp.
AGCTCGCCCCCGACCCGACGCAGAAGTTCACCCACTTCCGCGTCGGCAACAAGAACGTCAAGCGGCTGTTCGTCGACGGCGACACCGTGTGGGTGGGCACCTCCGGCGGCGCGGTGCGCTACGACACGCGCACCGACGAGTACAAGCTGTTCGACAGCAAGAGCGGGCTGCTGTCCAACGGCGTGTTCCACGTCGGCAAGCTCGGCGAACGCATCGCCGTGGGGACCTACGGCGGCGGCCTGTCGCTGCTCGACCCGAAGACCGAGCAATGGGACACCTACAACATCCCCGAGGGCCTGGGCGATGCCTTCGTCTACGACGTGCTGAAGGCGAAGAACGGCGACGTCTGGATCGCCACCTGGTCGGGCGTGAACCGCATCCGGGGCGGCGACCTGAAGGACCGCTCGAAGTGGGAACTGCACACGGTCGAGAGCACGAAGGGCGGCTTGCCCAACGACTGGGTCTACGGCCTGGCCGAGGGCAGGAACGGCGAGATCTGGCTCGGCACCGAAGGCGGCCTGGCGCACTTCAAGGAGGGCCGCTGGGAGAACTGGAACCACGCGCGCGGCCTGGGCGCGGACTACGAGCGCGTCAAGAACGACATCCAGTACAAGAACGACCCGTCGAAGGTCTCCGAGCACCATGCCAAGCAGAAGCAGGAGATGGGGCTGGACAAGATCGACGTCGCCTACAACCCGAACTACATCGTCTCGCTGGCGGTCGATGCGCAGGGCGTCGTGTGGGCCGGCACCTGGGGCGGCGGGCTGTCGCGCTACGACGGCAAGGCCTGGACGCAGTACACGGTGGCGCAGGGGCTGCCGGGCAACCACGTGTTCATGCTGCACATCGACCCGAAGGGCGTGATGTGGGTCGGAACCAACAACGGCCTGGCGAAGATGGAGGACGGCAAGTTCAAGGTGCTCACCACGCAGGACGGGCTGTTCAACAACGCCGTGTTCTCGATGACCACCGCGCGCGACGGCACGCTGTGGGTGGGCAGCTTCGGCGGGGTGGCGCGCATCAAGCCTTCCTGAGACGATAGGCGCGATGGACCGCTCGCTGCTGCACGAACTCGCGCCGGAGAACTTCGGCCCGCTGCTCGCGCGGCTGCTCGCCATCGCCGACGACGCGGTGATCGTGGCCGATGCCGCGCAGCGCATCGTGCTCTTCAACGACGGCGCCGAGCGCATCTTCGGCTACCGCATCTCCCAGGTGATGGGGCAGCCGCTGGCGATGCTGCTGCCCGAGACGACGCGCGCGCTGCACGAGCGGCACCTGCGCGAGTTCGCCGTCTCGCCGCTGGCGGCGCGGCGCATGGGCGACCGGCGCGACATCCACGGCCGGCGCGCCGACGGCAGCCTGTTCGATGCCGAGGCCTCGATCTCGCACGTCGAACTCGATGGCGCGCTGTTCTTCGCCGCCATCCTGCGCGACGTCAGCGAGTCGCGCGAGGCAGCACGCGCCGTGGCGCGCAGCGAGGCGCGCTTTCGCGAACTGGCGACCACCGCGCCAGTGGGCATCTTCCAGACCGACGCGCACGGCCTGTGCGTCTACGTCAACGAACGCTGGTGCGCGATGGCCGGCATGGCGCCTGCCGAGGCGCTGGGCAGCGGCTGGATGCGCGCCGTGCACCCCGGCGACCGCGCCCGCGTGCAGCAGGCCTGGCTGGCCGGCGTGGAGGGCCATTCGCCCTTCGACCTGCGCTACCGCTTCCTGCGGCCCGACGGCACCGAGACCTGGGTGGTCGGCCGCGCGGTGAAGAGCCGCGAGACCGACGGCTCGACCAGCGGCTACCTCGGCACCGTGACCGACGTGACCGAGAGCCACCACCAGGCGCTGGCGCTGGAGCGCGCCAAGTCGGAGGCCGAGATCGCGGCGCGCGCCAAGAGCCTGTTCCTGGCCAACATGAGCCACGAGATCCGCACGCCGCTCAATGCGGTGATCGGCATGACCACGCTGCTGCTGGACACGCCGATGTCGGAGGACCAGCGCGACTTCGCGCGCACCATCCGCGCCAGCGGCGAGACGCTGCTGGAGATCATCAACGACATCCTCGACTACTCGAAGGCCGACGTCGGCAAGCTCGAGATCGAGCAGCAGGCCTTCGACCTGCGCCGCTGTGTCGAGGACTCGCTCGACCTGGTGGCGCCGCGCGCGCTCGAGAAGCACCTCAACCTCGCCTACCTGATCGAGGACGGCACGCCCGAGTCGCTGGTGGGCGATGCCACGCGCATCCGCCAGATCCTCGTCAACCTGCTGTCCAACGCCGTGAAGTTCACGCACCAGGGCGAGGTCTTCGTGTCGGTGGACAGCGAGCCGGTGGACGAGCACAGCTGCCGCATCCGCTTCTCGGTGCAGGACTCGGGCATCGGCATCTCGGCCGAGCACCTGCCGCGGCTGTTCCAGTCGTTCACGCAGGTCGATGCCTCGACCACGCGCAAGTACGGCGGCACCGGCCTGGGCCTGGCGATCAGCAAGCGGCTGGCCGAGCTGATGGGCGGCACGGTCAGCGTGCACAGCGAGCCGGGGCAGGGCTCGCTGTTCCAGGTGACGGTGCTGGCCACGGTGGCCGAGCAGGCGGCGCCGGCGGAGTTCCTGCAGCGCAATGCGCCGGCGCTGGCCGGCAAGCGGCTGCTCATCGTCGACGACAACCTGACCAACCGCCGCATCCTCACGCGCATGGCGCTGTTGTGGGGCATGGTGCCGTCGACGCTGCCTTCGGCGCTGGAGGCGCTGGACCGCATCCGCCACGGCGAGTGCTACGACGTGGCCGTGCTCGACATGAGCATGCCCGGCATCGACGGGCTCGAGCTGGCGGTGGAGATCCGCCGCCGGCGCAGCCCCGACGAACTGCCCATCGTCATGCTGACCTCGCTCGGCCAGCGCCAGGCCCTGCAGGGCGAACATGGCGCCGGCCTGGCGGCCTATCTCGCCAAGCCGATCAAGGCGAGCCAGCTGTTCGCCACGCTGGTGGCCGTGGTGCAGGGCCAGCGCACGGCACTGCAGCCGCCCGCGCCGGTGCCGGCGCCGCAGATCCCGGTGCTGGCCGCGAGCCTGCCGCTGCGCGTGCTGGTGGCCGAGGACAACGCGATCAACCAGCGGGTCGCGCTGCGCCTGCTGCAGCGCCTGGGCTACCGCGCCGACGTCGCGGCCAACGGCCTGGAGGTGATCGACGCGGTCGAGCGCCAGCACTACGACGTGGTGCTGATGGACATCCAGATGCCCGAGATGGACGGCTTGCAGGCGGCGCGCTGGATCGTGCAGCGGCGCGGCGCCGGCGGCCTGCCGCGCGTGATCGCGATGACCGCCAATGCGATGCCCGGCGACCGCGAGGCCTACATGGCCGCCGGCATGGACGGCTACGTGGCCAAGCCGATCGAGATGGGCGACCTCGCCGCGGCGATGACGCGGGTGGCGATGATCGCGCGCGGCGGCACGGCACCGCACCCGGTCGACGAACACGAGGTGCTCGACGCCGCCCGGCTCGAGCACCTGCGCGGCATGCAGCAGGACAACCAGCCGAGCCTGGTGCGCGAGCTGATCGACCTGTTCGTCGCCGACACGCCGGGCCATCTGGGCGCGCTCGTCGAGGCGCTGGTCGCGGCCGACGCGCCGCGCCTGGGCCGTGTCGCGCACCGGCTGCTGTCGGTGACGCAGAACATCGGCGCGCCGCGCATGTCCGCGCTGTGCATCGAGATCGAGCGGCTGTGCCGGCTCGGCGATATCGACCGCGTCGGCGAGCTCACCGACGCGCTGGCGCAGGAGCACGAGCGTGTCAGCGCCGCGCTGCTGGCGGTGCGCATGCGCTACTGAGCATGGTTCAGGTCGCCACGTCCTGCAGCCGCCGCGATGCGCTGGCCGCACTGGCCGGCGCGGTGCTGCTGCCGCTGTCGGGTCCGCTCGCCGCCTCGGTTCGCCACGAGCAGCACTTCCTGTTCGGCTCGCCGGTGGACGTGATGCTGCGGCACGCGCCGGGCGCAGCGGTGCGCTTGCCGCTCGAGCGGGTGATGCGCGGCCTGCAGCACATCCATCGTGAATGGAACGCGTGGAAGCCGGGCGAGCTGGGCCGCATCAACCAGGCTTTCCGCGCGGGGCGAAGCGCCCGTGCCTCGCCGGCACTGCGCGCGATGATCCGCTCGGCGGCCCGGCTCGAACAGGCCTCGGCCGGCTGCTTCAACCCCGGCATCGGCGGTGCGGTGCAGGCCTGGGGCTTCCACGACGACGTGATGCGCCCCGGCGCCCGGCCCGCGGCGGCCGAGCTGGCCGCCTGGCGCGACGCGGCCCCCAGCCTGGCGCAGATCGAGTGGCACGGCGAGCTGCTGGCCAGCCGCAACCCGCGCCTGCAGCTCGACTTCGGCGCCTATGCCAAGGGCGTGGCGATCGATCGTGCGCTCGACGAGTTCGCAGCGCGCGGCCACCGCGAGGCGCTCGTCAATCTCGGCGGCAACCTCGGCGCGATGGGGCCGGGAGCCTGGCAGATCGGCATCCGCGATCCCTTCGGCGAGGGCCTGGTGGCGAGCCTCGCGACACTCGGGCGCGAGGCGGTGGTCACCTCGGGCAGCTACGAACGCTTCCGGGTGCTCGATGGCGAACGCTGCACGCACATCCTCGACCCGTTCCGTACCGCACCGGCCCAGGGGCTGGTCAGCGTGACGGTGCTGCATCGCTCGGCTGCGCTGGCCGACGCGGCGGCCACCGCGCTGCTGGTGGCCGGTCCGCAGCGCTGGCGCGGCGTGGCGCAGCGGCTGGGCGTGACGCAGGTGCTGGCGATCGGGCCGGATGGCCGCGGCATCGCCAGCGCGGCGCTGGCGCCGCGCCTGCAGTTCGCCAGCCGCGACTGGCGCGCGCGCATCGCCACGGTCTGAGGCGCAGCGTGCACTGAGTCACGCCGCAGCGCGGCGTGCGTCTCAGGTTCGGCGGCCGCTGGCCGAAGGCAAGGCGTCTGGAGACGCCCCATGCCCCTCGTTCCGCGTGTTGCCCTGTCCGGCCTGCTGGCCCTGGCTGCCCCGTACTGTGCCGCGCAGGTCTCGTGGGTCTGCGGCCTGAGCGACGACGCCGTGCGCCTGGTCTGCGTGGCCGATGCGGACCCCACCATGCAGGCCGCCGCCGACATCCAGCCGACAGCGCGGGTCGGCGGCACCAGCTTTCCGCTGGACCCGCGACGCCAGTACAGCGTCGACCTGTGGAC
>CAZVLY010000007.1:5288-34958 GCA_964628175.1 uncultured Piscinibacter sp.
GGGGACATCCTTGCCACAGCCCACCATCCTGATCGTCGACGACAACCCCGAGAACCTGACCTTGCTCGGCGAGTTGCTGCGCGAGCGCTACAAGGTTCGCGCCGCGAACTCCGGGCCGCGCGCCCTGCAGCTGGTTCTGCAGTCGCCGATGCCCGACCTCATCCTGCTGGACATCATGATGCCCGGCATGAGCGGCTTCGAGGTGCTCGAGCAGTTGCGCTCCGAGACACTGACGCGCGACATCCCGGTGATCATCACCACCGCGATGAGCGGCACCGACGACGAGCAGCACGGGCTGGTGCTCGGCGCGGTCGACTACCTGACCAAGCCGCTGAAGCCGGCCATCGTGCTGGCGCGCGTGCACACGCACCTCGAGCTAAAGCGGGCGCGTGACCGGCTGCAGCGCGACAACGCCTCGCTCGAGGCCGAGATCGTGCGGCGCATGCGCGAGAACCAGGTCATCCAGGACGTCACCATCCGCGCGCTGGCCCGCCTGGCCGAGACGCGCGACAACGAGACCGGCAACCACATCCTGCGCACGCAGGAATACGTCGAGACGCTGGCGCGGCGCGCCTGCCGGCACCCGCGCTTCACGCTGGCGCTGGACGAGCACGCCATCGCGCTGATCGCCAAGTCCGCGCCGCTGCACGACATCGGCAAGGTCGGCATCCCCGACCACGTGCTGCTCAAGCCGGGCAAGCTGACGCCCGACGAGTGGGAGGTCATGAAGACGCACGCGCGGCTGGGTGCCGATGCCATCGCGCGCGCGGTCGAAGACACCCACCAGCCGGTCGAGTTCCTCGCCTATGCGCGGCAGATCGCGCTGCACCACCACGAACGCTGGGACGGCAGCGGCTATCCGGACGCCCTGGCCGGCGAGGCCATCCCGCTGTCCGCCCGCCTGATGGCGCTGGCCGACGTGTTCGACGCGTTGATCTCGCGCCGCGTCTACAAGGAGCCGATGGCGACCGCCGAAGCGGTGGCCATCATGTCCGCGCAGCGCGGCCGCCACTTCGATCCCGACCTGCTCGACATCTTCCTCGAAGGCATCGACGACTTCTGCGCGATCGCGCGGCGCTATCCCGACGAGGGCGCGCCGGCGCTGCCTGCGGGGCAGCGACAGGCCGCTTGAGCGAGCCCGCGAGAGACCGCGCGCATGCGTGAACCGGCCGCAGCCGCCACGCCGGCAAGAACGCCGAACCGTGGCGCGATGCACGTCGCGCTGGTGTACGCGCTGTTCGCCGCGCTGTGGATCCTCGGCTCCGACTGGCTGCTCGGCGTGCTGGTCACCGACCCCCAGTGGCTGGTGCGCGTCGGCGCCTTCAAGGGCTGGGCCTTCGTCGGCGTGACGGCCGTGCTGCTGTACCTGCTCGTGGGCCGCCTCGCGCCGTCGAGCACGGGCGACGCCATCGCCGCGCCACCGGCGGCCGAAGCGGGGCGGCTGCTGAGCAGCCCGCTGCTGCTGGCTGCGCTGGGGATCGTTCTGCTCACCGGCTCGGCGCTGTGGTACGAGCACCAGGATCGGGTCGGCTACCAGTCGCGGCAGCTGCAGGCGACGGCCGACGTCCGGGCCAAGCAGGTCGGCGCCTGGATGCAGGACCGCCTGTCCCAGGCCCGCTTCGCGCGCAGCAGCGTGCTTTGGGCCAACCTGTTCCGGCGCTGGACGGAAGCCGCCGACGCGCAGGCGCGCGACCAGCTGATGGACCGGCTGGTCGAACTGCGCAAGGCCTTCGGCGACAGCAGCGTGATGGTGCTGGATGACCGGGGCGAGCTCGCGCTCGGCGAGCCGGGCCACGACGTGACGATCTCGCCGGCGCTGCGTGCTGCGGCGCTGCGCGCCATGGCCAGCGGCGACGCGATGCACACCGGCGGCTTCAGCGCCGGCGAGGCGACCGGCACGCTGTGGTTCGACGTGATCGCACCACTGGTCGGTGGCGGGTCGAGCGCGCAGGCGGCGGTGGTGCTGCGCATCGACTCGAAGGAATTCTTGCAGACGGCCCTGCAGGGCTGGCCTTCGGCGCCGAGCACTGCCGCCACGCTGCTGGTGGAGCGCCAGGGCGACCAGCTGGCCGGCGCGTTCGGCCGCAACGCCGTGCCGCTGACCACGCCGGAGCTGCTGGCGGCGAAGTTCGTCGCCGGGCAGGTGCCGTTCGGGGCCATCGCCACCGGCGTCGACTTCCGCGGCCGGGACGTGCTCGGCACCGTGCAGCCGGTGCCCGGCACCACCTGGTACCTGGTGGCCAAGATCGACCGCGCCGAGCTGCGCGCCGAGTCGCTGAAGAACGCGATCTGGATCGTCGCAGCCGGCGTGCTGGCCCTGCTCGGCGCCTTCGTGACCGCCTTCGTGCAGCGCGAGCACCGTGCGCTGGAGCGCTCCCGCAGCGAGCAGGCCGAGCAGCGCCAGCGCCTGCAGTCGCTGGCACTGATGCAGGCGATCTCCGAAGGCTCGAACGACGCCATCTTCGCCAAGGACCGCGAGGGCCGCTACCTGCTGTGCAACCGCGCCGCCAGCGAGATCATCGGCAAGCCGGTCGATCAGGTGCTCGGCCGCGACGACCGCGCGCTGTTCGAGCCCGCGCAGGCCGTCGTGCTGATGGCCAACGATGCGCAGGTGATGGCGCAGGACCGGCTGAGCACCTACGAGGAGCAGGTCGGCTCGGGCGAGCACATGATCACCGTGCTGGCCACCAAGGGACCGCTGCACGACGACCAGGGGCAGGTGGTCGGCATGTTCGGCATCTCGCGTGACATCACCGAGCGCAAGCGTTCGGAACTCGCGCTGCGCGAGAGCGAAGCCACGGTGCGCACGCTGATCGGCTCCATGGCCGACGGCATGTTCGTCGCGCAGGATCACCGCTTCGTGTTCGCCAATGCGGCGCTGCCGCGACTGCTCGGCCACACCGACGACGACTTCATCGGCCTGCCCTTCGAGGCCGTGCTGGCGCCGGAGTTCCTGGCGCTGTGGACGCAGCGGTTCGATCAGCGCGTCGGCGACGGGCCCGAGCCCGAAGGCCATTACGAGGTGCGCTTTCTGCGCCGGGACGGCAGCTCGATCTGGGTGGAGCTGCGGGCGAGCCGTTCGCAGTACCGCGGCCGGCCCGCCGTGCTGGGCCTGGTGCGCGACATCACCGAACGGCGCCGCAACGAGCAGGCGCTGCGCGAGGTGTCGGAGCTGGTCCAGGCGGTGGAGGACTCGGTGCTCGACCACATGGCCGTGCTCGATCGCGATGGCGTGGTGCTCAACGTGAACGCGGCCTGGCAGCGCTTTGCCGCCGACCACGGCGGCAGCGCCGCCGGCGGGCCCGCGCGCAGCGACATCGGCACCAATTACCTCGAGGTGTGCCGGGCGGCGACCGGCCAGGGCGCCGAGACCGCGTGGCAGGCCGCCGAAGGCATCGCGGCGATCCTCGCCGGCCGCAGCGAGCTCTACACGCTGGAGTACGCCTGCGACGGGTCACTGGGCAGGCGCTGGTTCCACATGAGCGTGCTGCCGCTGCGCACGCAGTCAGGCGGCGTGGTGGTCGTGCATGCCGACGTCACGCAACGGCGCCGCGCCGAGGACGCCGTTCGCGAGAGCGAGGCGCAGTACCGGTCGGTGGTGGCCGCGCTGGACGAGAGCATCCTCGTGTTCGACACCCACGGTGCCCTGAAGGCGTGCAACCCCCGCGCCGAGCGCTTCTTCGGGCTGGACTTCGCCCTGCTGCAGGACCCGCAGGTGCTGCGCGGCTGGAGTCCGGTCAAGCCGGACGGCTCGATGTTGCGCTACGCCGACCTGCCGGCCTCGCGCACCTTGCGCACCGGCCAGCCCTGCCGCGACGAGCTGATCGGCCTGGTGCCGCCGGGCGGCGCGCTGCGCTGGGTCATGGTGAATGCGCAGCCGGTGCACGACGCGGCCAGCGGCGTGCTCAACGCGGTGGTGGTCTCGTTCAGCGACATCACCGAGCGCCATGCCGCGCAGGAGCAGCTGCGCAAGCTGTCGATGGCGGTCGAGCAGTGCCCGATCGGCATTCTCATCCGCGACATCGGCGGGCGCATCGAATACGTCAACGACGCGTTCACGCGCATCAGCGGCTTCTCCAAGGACGAGGTGATCGGGCAGGACCGCCAAGTGCTGCAGCCGCTTCGCGGCCCGGCGGCGCGCGAGGCCGAGATGCTCGAGGCGCTGTCGCGTGGCGAGATCTGGACGGGCGAGTTCAGCAGCACGCGCAAGGACGGCTCGGTCTACGAGGAGTTCGTGCACGCGGCGCCGATCCGCCAGCCCGACGGCCGCATCACGCACTACCTGTCGATCGGCGAGGACGTCACCGAGAAGAAGCGCGTGGGCGCCGAACTCGACCGTCACCGCCACCGACTGCAGGAGCTGGTGGACGAGGGCACCGGCCAGCTGCGCGAGCTGAACCGGGCGCTGCTCGAGAGCGAGCGCTTCATCCGCACCATTGCCGACAACCAGCCCAACCTGCTGGCCTACTGGGACGCCGAACTGCGCTGCCGCTTCGCCAACCGCGCGTACCGAGAGTGGTTTGGCCGCAGCGAGGCCGAGATGGACGGCATCGCGCTGCTCGAGCTGATCGGCCCCGAGCGGATGCAGGCGCTGCAGGCCCATGTCGGCGAGGTGCTGCGCGGGCGGACCCAGCTCTACACGAGCGAGCTGCGCGGCAGCACGGGCCGAAGCATGCATGGCCTGGCCAGCTGGATCCCGGACCTGGAGGATGGCGTGGTGCGCGGCTTCCTGGTGCTCGTCTCCGACGTCACCGAGATCAAGCAGACCGAGCGTCGTCTGCAGGAAACGAATGCCGAGCTGGTGCTGGCACGCGACCGCGCCGAGGCCGCCAACCGGGCCAAGAGCGCCTTCCTGGCCAACATGAGCCACGAGATCCGCACGCCGATGAACGCCATCATCGGCCTGACGCACCTGCTGCACCGCGACGCCGAAGACCCGGTCGAGCTGGAGCGGCTGGAGAAGGTCTCCGAGGCCGCGGGCCACCTGCTGCAGGTGATCAACGACATCCTCGACCTGTCGAAGATCGAGTCCGGCAAGCTCGAGCTGGAAGGCACCGATTTCTCGCTCGCGCGGCTGCTGGAGCGCACGCGCTCGCTGGTGGCCCAGCGCGCGCAGGCCAAGGGGCTGCCGCTGACCGTCACCGTGGACGACGAGGTGCCCGACGCCTTGCGTGGTGACCCGACCCGGCTGTCGCAAGCCCTGCTGAACCTGCTGAGCAATGCGGTCAAGTTCACCGAGCGCGGCACCATCGCCGTGCGGGTGTCGCTGCTCGAACACGACGACGCCGGCCTGCGCCTGCGTTTCGCCGTCAGCGACACCGGTATCGGCATCGCGGCCGACAAGCTGCCGCAACTGTTCAGTGCCTTCGTGCAGGCCGACACCTCGATGACGCGCCGCTTCGGCGGTACCGGCCTGGGTCTGGCGATCACCCATCGGCTGGCGGCCTTGATGGGCGGCGAGGTCGGCGTGCGCAGCGAGCCGGGTGCGGGCAGCGAGTTCTGGTTCACCGCGCGGCTCGAGGCGGGCCGGCCGGTGTCGGCCGAGCTGGCACCGCACACCGGCCCGGCGGACGTGGTGCTGCGGCGCCAGCACGCCGGCGCGCGCGTGCTGCTGGTCGAGGACAACGCGGTCAACCAGGAGGTCGTGGTCGAGCTGCTGCATGCCGCGGGGCTGCACGTCGAGGTGGCGGGCGACGGGCGCCAGGCGCTGGAGCGCGCGCAGGCCGGCCGCCACGACCTGATCCTGATGGACGTGCAGATGCCGGTGATGGATGGCCTGGAGGCGACGCGGCGGCTGCGCATGATGCCCGCCCTGGCGGCCACGCCGATCGTGGCGATGACCGCCAATGCCTTCGGCGAGGACCGCGCCGCCTGCCTCGCGGCAGGCATGGACGACCATGTCGCCAAGCCGGTCGATCCGCCGAGCCTGTACGCGGCCCTGCTGCGCTGGCTGTCGCGCGGCGAGGCCGTGGCGCCGCCGGTCACGGCGCCCGAGCCCCGACTGTCGCGGGAAGCCCCCGACATGGCCGAGCTTCCGCACATCGACGGCCTGGACGCCGCGCTGGCCATGCGCTACCTCGGCGGCCAGGTGGCGCTGTACCGCCGCGTGCTGCGCCAGTTCACCCAGCACCACGGCGACGACGTCGAGGTGCTGGGCATTCCGGTGGGGCGCGAGGACCGGCAGCCGATGCGCGAGCTGGCCCATTCGGTGAAGGGCGCGTCGGCCTCGATCGGCGCGCTGCGCCTGCCCGCGCTGGCGGCAGCGCTGGAGGCGGCGATCGCCGAGCGGCGCGGCGACGAGGAAGTGCACGCGGCGCAGCGCGCCGTGCAGCGCGAGCTCGAGATGCTGGTGCAGGCCATCCGCGAGGGGCTGGCCAGCGGCGATACGCAGCCCATGGCGCTGGACGGTGGCGACGTGCACGAGCAGACGCTGGACCGCCTGCTGGAACTGCTGGCCGAGGCCGACTACGAGGCCTTGCCGCTGCTGCGCCGCCTCGCGCCGCGGCTGCGCCGGCAGTACGGTGCGGTGATCGACGAGGTCGAAGCCAGCCTCGGCCGCTTCGACTACGAACCGGCGCTGGCGGCGCTGCGCGGCCTGCGCCGTCAGCCCGCCTGAAGCAGGCCGTCGACCAGGCGGCGGTCGAGCAGGCCGAGCTCCAGGCACTGCGGCGGCAGCACGAAGTCCGGCCGCGACAACTGCTGGCGCATCTGCGTGTCGTCCCACTGCCGCAGGGTGCTGCGACCCGGCTCGCCGCCCGGCTGCGCGTAGACGAGGCGGGCGTCCGACTCCCACAGCAGGATCATCTGCGGGATCAGCTCCGGCGAGTGGCGCAGGGCCGGGTCGAGCAGGACCACGGCATCGCCGCGTGCGGCGAGGATGCCGGCCTCGAAGCCGGCGACCAGGCTCGCCGTGCGGCCCAGCGGCCGGTAGCGGAAGCCCGGCAGCTCGCACCAGGCCTGCATCAGCCCGTCGGTGCCGTCGGTGCTGGCGCCGTCGACGACGATCAGCTCCCAGGGGTAGCCGCACTCGGTGAGCGTGTCGCTGAGGATCGGCAGCAGCATCGACAGCGTGCGGGCGCGGTTCTCGCAGGGCAGCACGCACGACACCGTCTGGCGCGCCCCCGACAGCTGTGCCCAGCCCGAGGCATGGGCCCATTCGGGAGCGTCGTGCTCGGGCTGCGTCGTCATGGCGGATGGGCGGGCAGGTTGCATGCCACTGCCATTGTTGGCGGGCATCCTTGCGCCACCTTAAATCACGCCCGCCGCAGCGCGTAATCGGTTCGTGGGATTGTGTCCGTCCGTATCAGCGGCGATGCACGACCGGGCTGCTATCCTCGCCGCCCATGAAACTGCCCCTGCTGCTGCTTGCCCTCGGGCTGACCGCCTGCGCTTCGAAGACCGATGGCGGCGCGGCCCCGGGCACGGCGCGCGTGAGCGATGCCGCGACCACGCCGCTGTCCGACCTGAACGTGGTGCGCGCCAGCATCCCGCCGGTCCTGCTGGAGGCACAGAAGGGCCCCTACAAGCCGCCGGCCGATCCGGGCTGCGCCGCCCTGGCAGCGGAGGTGGTGCCGCTCGAGGCCGTGCTCGGTGCCGACCTGGACGTGCCGCCCTCGGCGTCGCGGCCCAGCCTGATCGAGCGCGGCAGCGGCGCCGTCGGCGATGCGGCGGTCGGCGCCCTGCGGGGCGCGGCCGAAGGCGTGATCCCGTTCCGCGGCTGGGTGCGCAAGCTCAGCGGCGCGGAGCGTTACTCGCGCGAAGTGTCCGCGGCCATCGCCGCCGGCACCGTGCGCCGCGCCTACCTCAAGGGCCTCGGGCAGGCCCGCGGCTGCCCGGCGCCGGCCGCGCCCGCGGCCCCGGCGCCTGCGGCTTCTTCGGTGCCCGCAGCATGAGGTGGGCCGCCCTGCTCGTCGCCGCTGCCGCGCTGCAGGCCGGCATGGCGCACGCGGTGTCGTTCGACAGCCGGGGCGTGGCGCGCTTCGACGTCGGTTACGCACGCTGCGAAGCGAAGTTCGCCCAGATGAAGGGCCACCGCGACGAGGCCTATCTGGCGGTGTACCGCGTCAAGGCCGACGAGAAGGCGCTGGCGCGCCTGGCGGCGCTGCGCCGCACGCCCGAGTACCAGAAGGAGCGCAAGGCGGCGCTGTCGGCCAAGGCGCCGGCCGCCGCCGCGAGCGCGGCCAGCAGCCCGCTGGAGCAGCAATGCCAGGCGCTGTGGGCGGAGACGCGGCGCTTCAGCGCGCCGACCCGCTGAGCGGGCCGGCGCGAAGCCAGCACCAGGACCGCCGCCGCCTCGCCGGGGCCGTCAGCCGATCACGGCATCTTCGCGGTCGAGCACTGGATGGGCGACACCGCGCCGCCTGCGCCGGCCGAAGCCTGGCAGGCCAGCAGGCGGCCCGACGAGGGCTCGTGAAACCAGACCATGCTGGCGTTGCCGGCCGAGGCCACGCCGATGGGCAGGTAGACCGGCGTGGCCTGGACCTGCACCTGCGAACGCGCCAGCGGCGGCACGACGAGGGCGGCCACGCCGGCCAGGGCGACGGCCGCCACGGCAGCCAGGCGGAGCGGATGTTTCATGTACTTCTCCCGGACGATCGGACGCTGCTCAGGGCAGCCGCCCGCGCAGGAGCGTCCCGAATGCGGGAGCGGCCCGCCAAGCCTAACGCTTCGGGCGACGCCGCGGGCCGGGCGCGGCCAGCTCGCTGGCCGCGGCGCGCTTGGCGCGCGTGGCCGCGCGCTGGTAGGCCGTCTCGGCCTGCAGGCGCAGCTTGATCGCCTTGGCCAGCGCCGCTTCGTACTTCTCGGGGGTGTAGGTGTTCTCGGTGCCGATGTAGACGCTGCGGCGGCGCGGCGAATCGCCGAAGCGCGGCAGCGACACCGCCAGGCTGCAGTCGCGCACGCCGGCCTCGCGGCGCAGCCGCACGATCGGGCCGGAGATGCCCACCGGCAGGTCGGAGCGCTTGTTCTCGTTGGGCGTGCGCTGCAGCCGCGAGGGCGCGGGCAGCCGGGCGATGCGCGCGAGCAGCTCGCGCGTCGCATGCGCCAGCGCACCGCTGGCGCCGCTGCCGTCGGGCGAGCCGTCGGAGAACAGCTTGGTGCCGCCGTAGCGCAGTTGCCAGCCGTGGGTGGCGCGGTGGTCGATGCGCTGGATGCCTTGCGGCACCGCGAAACGCTCGCCGGAGAAGATCACGACGTCTCGGACTTTCATGGGATACCTCGGTCGATGGGAACGGGCCTCCCCGGCTGACTTCTTCTTGTGTTTGTCGCGCAGTGTAGGCACTCCGCGCGGCCAGCGGGTCAGGCGGGCCGGGGCTGCACGGTGAGGAGCACGTGGCGCAGCATCGCCTGCGCGAGTTCGTCCTCGCCGCCGAAGGTGCTGGCGCCTTCGGCACGCAGCCATTGCGCCTCGTCGTCGCTGTGCGTGCGCACCGCCACCTGCACCTGCGGATTGAGCTGGCGCGCGGTGTCGATCATCTGCCGCACGCCGACGGCGTCGGCCGTGGCGATCAGCAGCATGGCCGCCTGCGCGATGTGCGCCTGGATCAGCACGGCGGGCTCGGCGGCGTCGCCGATCACCGCCGGCCGGCCCTGCGTACGCAGTTCCTCGACCCGCTCGCGATTGCGATCGACCACCACGCAGGCGATGCCCTGCTCGCGCAGCGCGGCGGCCAGGCGCCGGCCGACGCGGCCGTGGCCCACCAGCACCACCTGTCGCGCGAGGTAGCGCGCTTCGGTGCTGGCCGGCAGCTCGGCCAGCGGGTCGTCGCGCTGCGCGTGCCGCCGCGCGGCGGCCGATCGCGCCAGGATCCAGCGCTGCGCCGGCTCGGCCAGCGAG
Source organism: uncultured Piscinibacter sp. (assembly GCA_964628175.1). Taxonomy (GTDB): domain Bacteria; phylum Pseudomonadota; class Gammaproteobacteria; order Burkholderiales; family Burkholderiaceae_C; genus Piscinibacter. The sequence goes on from CAZVLY010000007.1 coordinate 15,124, forward strand.
AACAGCAGCGGGTTGAGCGCGATCGAGATCAGCGCGCCGGCCACGATCAGGCTCTGGCCCTCGGGCGGCAGCAGCTTCAGCGACACGCCCAGCGCGGCCAGGATGAACGAGAACTCGCCGATCTGCGCCAGGCTGGCCGATACCGTCAGCGCGGTGTTCAGCGGGTAGCGCAGCAGCAGCACCAGCGCGAAGGCGGCGATCGACTTGCCCACCACGATGATCGCCACCACCGACAGCACCTGCAGCGGCCGCTCGACCAGCACGAGCGGGTCGAACAGCATGCCCACCGACACGAAGAAGAGCACGGCGAGGGCGTCGCGCACCGCCCGCGCCTCCTCGGCGGCGCGGTGGCTGAACTCCGACTCGCGCAGCACCATGCCGGCGAAGAAGGCGCCCAGCGCGAAGGACACGCCGAACAGGCCGGCCGCGCCGTAGGCGATGCTCACCGCCGCGGCCACCACGCACAGCGTGAACAGCTCGCGCGAGCCGGTCTTCGCCACCTGCCAGAGCAGCCAGGGGAACAGGCGCCGCCCGACCACGAGCATCAGCGCCACGAAGGCCGCCACCTGGGCCAGCGTGATGGCCAGCGTCGTCCACAGCCCGCGCTCACCCGCGGCACCGCCATCGGTGCCGCCGAGCATCGGGGCCAGCGCCGGCAGCAGCACCAGCACCAGCACCATGGCCAGGTCTTCCACCACCAGCCAGCCGACCGCGATGCGGCCGTTGACCGAATCGATCGCGCCGCGCGCCTCGAGCGCCTTGAGCAGCACCACCGTGCTGGCCACCGACAGCGCCAGCCCGAACACCAGCGCCGCGCCCAGGCCCCAGCCCCAGGCGGTGGCCAGCGCGGCGCCGAGCGCCGTGGCCGCGGCCATCTGCACCACGGCGCCGGGCACGGCCACGCGCTTCACCGCCATCAGGTCGTCGAGCGAGAAGTGCAGGCCCACGCCGAACATCAGCAGCATCACGCCGATCTCGGCGAGCTGCGCGGCCAGCGCGCTGTCGGCCACGAAGCCCGGCGTGAACGGGCCGATGACGATGCCCGCGGCGAGGTAGCCCACCAGCGCCGGCAGCTTCAGCCGCGCGGCGACGAAGCCCAGCACCAGCGCCAGGCCGAGCGCGGCGGCGATGGTGGTGATCAGGGAGATTTCGTGAGGCATGCGGCGCCGGGGTTCAGCGGCGCTGGCGCCGCACGGCTTCGCCGAGTTCGATGACGGCCATCGCGTAGTAGCTCGACCAGTTGTAGCGCGTGATGGCGTAGAAGTTGCCGGTGCCGGCCACGTAGCTCGGGGCGGCGTCGCCGTTGCCGAGTTCCACCAGGGCCAGCTTGCCGTCCCACGCGCGCCCGGGCTCGTCGAGCACGGCGCCGCGTTCGGCGAACTCGTCGCGGCTGAAGCTCGGCAGGATGTCGGGCACCAGCAGCAGCGCGCGATCGCGCACCTCCACCGGCGCGGCCACGCCGAAGTGCGTCGGGCCGCCGCGCTCCCAGCCGAAGGCGGCGAGGTAGTTTGCCACGCTGCCGATCACGTCGGCCGTGCTCGCATGCAGGTCGACGTGGCCGTCGCCGTCGAAGTCGATGCCGTACTTCAGCACGCTCGAGGGCATGAACTGCGGCAGGCCCATCGCGCCGGCGTAGCTGCCCAGCGGCAGGGCCGGGTCGAGCGACTCCCTGCGGCACATCAGCAGGAAGCTCTCCAGCTCGCTGCGGAAGAAGGCACTGCGGTCACGCCGGCCGGTGGGGAAGTCGAAGGACAGCGTGGCCAGCGCGTCGAGCACGCGGAAGCCGCCGGTCTGCTGGCCGTAGATCGTCTCCACGCCGACGATGCCCACGATGATGGCCGGTGGCACGCCGAACCGTTCCTCGGCGAGTTGCAGCCAGCGTTCGTTGTCCTGCCAGAAGGCGAGGCCGGCGCGGATGCGCCGGGGCTCGACGAAGCGGCCGCGGTAGGCCGCCCAGTTCTTCGCGGTGCCGGCCGGCGGCGGCATGATGAGCCGGGCGACCGCGGGCACGAAGCGCGCCCGCGCCAGCGATTCGCGCACCCAGTCGGCCTCGAGTCCCTGGCGCGACGCGGCCTCGTCGGCGAAGCGCATCACGTCGTCGCGGCTGCCGTAGGCGGTGGGTTCGGGCGCGCTGTCGGCGGCGTGCAGCGCGGCGCGGCGGGGCTTGCCGCGGGCGTGCAGGGCTGTCGGAGTCGTCAGGGCCAGCGCCAGCGAGAGCAGGGTGGCACGGCGCAGCGTGAAGGGTGGGGGCGTCGTCATCGATCGGGAACCGGAGTCAGGCCGCGCGCGGCGGCCGCGAAGGAGCGCGTCAGCGAGGCATCGGGGTGGCGCCGCGCCTGGCGGCCGTAACGCTGCGCCTGCAGCCTGTCGAGCAACGCGGCGAGCGGCTCGCCCGCCGTGCCGTGGCGCTCGCGCACGCGCCGGGCCAGGGTGCCCGGCGCATCCTGCGCGGTGGCCGGCACGCCCAGGCGGCGCAGGGTGCGCAGCAGCGACTCGCGCTGGCGCATCCAGGGGTCGATGCGGTGGCGGTCCCACCAGGCCCAGGCCGCGCCGGCCAGCGCCAGCGTGCTCAGCGAGATCACCAGCAGCTTGGCCAGGTCCTGCCAGTTCGGCGACTCGAAGCCGAGCTCCTTGAGCACGTCGAACTGCTGGCCGCGCGAGTAGTTGAGCACCCACTGGTTCCAGCGGTTGTTCAGGCCCTCCCAGGCGCCGCGCAGCTGCTGCAGCAGCGCCGGGCTCATGGTGTCGAGCGCGCCAGCCACCAGGCCCGGCGCAGGCAGCAGGCGCAGGCTGCGCGAGATGCGGTCGGGCGCCACGGCGGCCGTCGGGTCGGCCCGCACCCAGCCGACGCCGGCCTGCCAGTACTCGGCCCAGGCATGCGCCGCGCTCTGCCGCACGATGTAGAAGCCGTCCATCGGCAGCGGGTCGGCGCCCTGGTAGCCGGTCACCACGCGCGCCGGCACGTCCAGGGCCCGCATCAGCACCACGAAGGCCGCCGCGAAATGCTCGCAGAAGCCTTCCTTGCGGTCGAACCAGAACTCGTCGATGGCGTCGCGGCCGTATTCGCCCGGCGCCAGCGTGTAGCTGAAGCCGCCCTGGCGGATGTGCTTCATCAGGTGCTGCGCCAGCTCTTGCGCGCCGGCGCGCGCCAGGCCGGGTTCGCGGCGCAGTTCGGCCGCCCAGGCCAGCGTGCGCGGATTGAAGCCCGGGGGCAGGTCGACGTAGTCCTGCAGACCCAGCACCGGCTGCAGCGGGCCATGCTGGAAGCGCGGGTGCGCCTCGGCGCGAAAGCGCAGGCGTTCGACCACCGGCCGGTCGATCAGCCATTGCAGGTCTGGCGTGCCGCGCACCCGGAATCCCTCGATCTGCGGAGTGCCCGGGCTCGCCTCGAGCAGCGGCAGCGTGGGCAGACGCAGCGGCTCGATCGTCATCTCGTAGCGCAGCGGCGCGCCGAAGACGCGCAGCTCCGCCTGCGGCTGCAGGCGCGGCGGGAAGCTCGGGGTCAGCGTGCGCCATTCCGTGCCGTCGAAACGCGACAGCACCGGGCCGCGGAAATACAGCGACTCGGGACGCGGCGCCTCGCCGTCGAAGCGGACGCGCAGTGCGATGCGGTCGTCCTGCGCGATCTCGGCCACCGTGCCCATGCGCATGCGGTCGGACAGCCCGGTGCTGGACAGTCCGTCCTGCGGCACGCCCCACAGCGGGCCGATGCGCGGGAACAGCAGAAACATCAGCAGCATGATCGGCGCGCCCAGCGCAGCGGTGCGGCCGGCCAGGCGCCCGGCCTGCCGCAGGCTGGGCTGGCCCACCGGCATGTGCGCCAGCACCAGCGCCGTCAGCAGGCCCCACACCGACACCAGCATCGCCGCCGCCACCAGCAGCGACTGCGAATAGAGGAAGTGCGTCAGCACGAGGAAGAAGCCGAGGAAGAAGACCACGAAGGCGTCGCGCCGTGCGCGCAGCTCCAGCGTCTTCAGCGCCATCAGCACCACGGCCATGGTGACGCCGGGCTCCTTGCCGAGCAGGGTGCGGAAGCTCATGTAGGTGAGCCCGGCCGCCACCGCCAGCACCACGACCAGCAGCCAGCGGCTGGGCAGCGCGCCGTTGCCGACCGCCAGGGCGGCGCGCCAGGCCAGCACGACGGTGGTCAGCGCGACGCACCAGGCCGGCAGGTGCGACAGGTGAGGCAGCACCGTCCAGGCGATCACGCCGAGCAGGAACAGCGTGTCGCGCCCCTCGCGCGGCAGCCGCGACCAGCCCGGCCAGCGCGGCAGCCGCCAGCCCGGGCCCTCGGGCAGTTTCGGCAGGTTCGGCATGCTCAGCGCCACAGTGCCAGCGCCTCCAGGCAGTCGCGGCGGTGGGCATCGCCCTCGCCGGGTGCGATGCTCGACCCGGGCAGCGCCAGGCCGTAGGCGGCGCCGGCGCGCTGCGCCGCCACCACCCAGGCGGCCAGGCGCGACAGGCGCTCCTCGGGAGCGAGGCTGGTGCAGGCCTGCCAGTCGAGCCACAGCTGCTGTTGCACCGCGCTCGCGGTGTCGCGGCTGACCAGCTCGCCGCCGCTGGCCAGCGACTTGGCGGCCTTCTTCCAGTAGACGAGCTTGAGCGGGTCGCCGCGCCGGTAGGCGCGCACGCCCTCGACCTCGCCGCCGTCTGTGGCCCGGCCGCGCAGGGCACCGCCGGGCAGCGCGCGCGCTGCCGGCAAGGGTGCGGCCGGCTGCTCGGGCGCGGGGTAGACCAGCAGCTGCGAGGCCGGGCGCCAGATCGCCCAGGCGCGGAACAGGCCGAGCGGAAAACGGGTCTCGATGCTCAGCGTGGGCAGTTCGTGCAGGCCGCGCCGCCCCGGCACGAAGCCCACGTGGGCGCTCGCCTGGCCCTGCGCAGGCACGTCGATCCAGGTCAGCGTGGATGCGTCGGCGTCGAGCAGCCTGATGCCGATGCCGTAGCGCGCCGTGCCCGGGCTGGTCAGCACCGTCTCGAGCAGCGCCGGCTCGCCGGCGAACACCGGTGCAGGGGCGCGCAGGCGCAGCGTCAGCGCACGCAGCGTGTTGTGCGTGACGTGCATCGACACCAGCCCGCTGCCGGCGAGCAGGAAGGTCAGCAGGTAGCCGAGGTTGAGCTGGTAGTTGATCGAGGCGAGCAGCAGCACCATCAGCGTGGCGGCGAACATCAGCCCGGCGGGCGTGGGCAGGATGTAGACGTTGCGCTGCGTGAGCAGCACCGTGTCGCTGCGCGGCAGGCGCGCCTGCCACCAGCGGCGGAAGCGCCCGCGCACCAGCTCGGCGACGCCGGGCCAGGCGCGGCGTCGCGGCGGTGCGGCCGTCGCGGCGGTCACGGCACCGGCACCGCGTCGATCATGGCGCGCACCTGCTCGACGCTGCCGCGCCCGGCGCCGGCCACCGGCACCATCCGGTGCGCCACGGTCTGCGGCAGCACCGACTGCACGTCGTCGGGGGCGACGTAGTCGCGCTGGTTGATCAGCGCGCGCGCCTTGGCGGCGCGCAGCAGGGCGATGCCGGCGCGCGGCGACAGCCCGTCGACGAACCAGCGGCCCGAGCGCGTGGCGGCGATCACGGCCTGCAGGTAGTCGAGCAGTGCATCGGAGGCGTGCACCGCCTGCACCACCTTCTGCGCGGCCACCAGTTCCTCGGGTGTCATCACCGTGGGCAGGGCATGGATCGCCTCGCGCCGATCCTGGCCGGCCAGCAGCGCGCGCTCGCTCTTGGCGTCGGGATAACCGAGCGTGATGCACATGAGGAAGCGGTCGAGCTGCGACTCGGGCAGCGGGTAGGTGCCGAGCTGGTCGGGCGGGTTCTGCGTGGCGATCACGAAGAAGGGCTCCGGCAGCGCGCGTGTCTCGCCCTCGACGCTGGCCTGGTGCTCTTCCATCGCCTCGAGCAGCGCGCTCTGCGTCTTCGGGCCGGCGCGGTTGATCTCGTCGGCCAGCAGCACCTGGGCGAAGACCGGGCCTTGATGGAAGACAAATGCCTCCTTGCTGCGCTCGTAGACACTGACTCCGATGAGGTCCGACGGCATCAGGTCGGCGGTGAACTGGCTGCGCGAGAAGCGCAGGCCCAGCGAGACCGCCAGCGCATGGGCCAGGGTGGTCTTGCCGACACCGGGGACGTCCTCGATCAGCAGGTGGCCGCCGGCCAGCAGGCAGGCCACGCAGTCCTCGATCTGCGGCCGCTTGCCGACGATGATCGTGCTAATCTGATCTATGAGGCGGTCGATCTGTGCGGCAAGAGCTGATTTCATGGCAAGACCATAACCGAAACAAGAAGACCCCGAGACATGAGCACAGCGTTCTACAGCCACCCCGATTGCCGCCGACACGACATGGGCGCCGGCCACCCGGAGTGCCCGCAGCGGCTGGACGCGATCGACGACCACCTGCTCGCCATCGGCCTGGACATCGCGCTGACGCGGCATGACGCGCCGCTGGTCGACCTGAAGGACGTGGAGCTGGCGCACACCCACCACTACGTCTCGGAGCTGAAGGACCTGCTCGAGCAGGTCGAGGCCAGCGGCGTCTCGAAGGCGCTGGACCCGGACACCGCCGCCAACCCCGGCACCTGGAAGGCCGCGCTGCGCGCCGCCGGCGCGGCGGTGGCGGCCACCGACGACGTCATCGACGGTCGCGCCGAGAACGCCTTCTGCTCGGTGCGCCCGCCCGGCCACCACGCCACGCGCGACGAGACCATGGGCTTCTGCTTCTTCAACAACGTGGCGGTGGCGGCGCGCCACGCGCTGGACGTGCGTGGCCTCAAGCGCGTGGCGGTGATCGACTTCGACGTGCACCACGGCAACGGCACCGAAGACATCCTCGCCGGCGACGACCGCGTGCTGATGGTCAGCTTCTTCCAGCACCCGCTGTACCCCTACAGCGGCGCGGTGCCCAAGGGCACCAACATGGTCAACCTGCCGATCCCGCCCTACACCCGAGGCGGCGAACTGCGCGAGATGATCGACGCGCAGTGGATGCCGGCGCTGGAGGCCTTCAAGCCGGAGATGATCTTCATCTCGGCCGGCTTCGACGCCCACCGCGAGGACGACCTCGGCCAGCTCGGCCTGGTCGAGGCCGACTACGAGTGGATCACGCTGCGCATCAAGGCGATGGCCGAGCGCCATGCCAAGGGCCGCATCGTCTCCTGCCTGGAAGGCGGCTACAACCTCAGCGCGCTGGCGCGCAGCGTCGCGGCCCACCTGCGCGTGCTCACCGGCGTCTAGGCGCGCCCACCGGGTGGCGGCCCGGCCCGGCCCACTTGGTTGCCAGGGTCGGGCTTCTCCCCGCATGATGGTCTCCCCATAACAAGAGGAGACTTCCCATGACCGCATCGAACCGCCCGGCGCCCTGGCGCCTGGGTCTGCTCGCCGTCAGCCTGGCCGCCGCCATCGCGGTGCCGGCGCTGGCACACGACAGCCTGCGCACCATCGGCACGCCGCCTGGCATCACGCTGCCGCCCACCACCGAGACGGTGCCCCCGGCACCGGCCTGGGACGGCCAGGCCTACAAGGGCGGGGTGGTGTCGGTGTCGCACCCGCTGGCCGCGCAGGCCGGTGCCGACGTGCTCGCACGTGGCGGCAATGCCATCGACGCGGCCGCCGCCATCCAGTTCATGCTCAACGTGGTGGAGCCGCAGTTCTCCGGCATCGGCGGCGGCGGCTTCATGATGGTCCACCTGGCGCGCCACAACCGGACCTTCGCGATCGACGCGCGCGAGAAGGCGCCGGCCGCGGCCACGCCGACGCAGTTCGTGCTGACCGACGTGCCCGCGGCGCAGCGTTTCGCCATCGCCTCCACCAGCGGCCTGGCGGTGGGCGTGCCGGGCACGCTCGCGGCGCTGGATACCGCGCTCAAGCGCTGGGGAACGATCCGCCTGTCCGAGGCCATCGAACCGGCGATCGACGTCGCCGAGAACGGCTTCGCGATCAACCGCTTCCTGGCCGCCAACATCGCGGCCGACGGCGGACGCACCGGTTTCCAGCCCGAGACCGCGGCGCTGTACCGCCCGGGCGGCGTTCCGCTGGCGACCGGCGCCGTGCTGAAGAACCCGGATCTGGCGAAGACCTTCCGGATGATCGCCAAGAAGGGCCCCGATGTGTTCTACCGCGGCGAGATCGGCCGCGCCATCGTCGCCGCCCAGCAGCGCAGCCGCACGCCGGTGCCGGCCGAAGGAACCGGCCGCATGACGATGCAGGACCTGGCCGACTACCGCGTCGTCATCCGCGAGCCGGTGAGCGTGAACTACCGCGGCTGGACGGTCGCCGCGATGTCGCCGCCGTCCTCCGGCGGCCTGACCGTCGGGCAGATGCTCGAGATGGTCGAGCGTTTCCCGCTCGGCGACGCGGCGCAGGGCTTCGGCTTCGGCAGCCCGACCACGCTGCACGTGATGGCCGAGGCGATGCGCCTGGCCTTCGCCGACCGCGCGGTGTGGATGGGCGACGAGGACTTCGTGCCCGTGCCCAAGGTCGGCCTGCTCGACCCCGGCTACGTGGCCACCCGCTCGGCGATGATCAACACCACCGCGCGCATGGCCACGCCGGCCGCCGGCAACCCGCTGCCCTACGACACGCTGGTGCATGGCAACAAGGCCACCCGCTTCGCGCCCGAGAAGGAAGACAGCGAACATCGGCCCTCGCACACCACGCACTTCTCGGTGGTGGACAAGTGGGGCAACGTGGTCAGCTACACGACGACGATCGAGGCCACCTGGGGCACCGGCATCACCGTGCCGGGCTACGGCTTCCTGCTCAACAACGAACTGACCGACTTCAACTTCGATCCGACCGCCAATCCTGCGACGGGCAACCCCGGCGCGAACGACGTGGCGCCGGCCAAGCGCCCGCGCAGTTCGATGGCGCCGGCCATCGTCTTCCGCGGCCGCGAGCCGGTGGCGGCCTACGGTTCGCCGGGAGGTGCCACGATCATCAACTCGGTGTTCAACGTGACGCTCAACCTGATCGACCACGGCATGTCGATGCAGCAGGCCATCAACGCGCCGCGGCTGTCGGTGACCAGCGCCACCGGCACGATCTCCTGCGAAGGGACCGAGGCCTTCATGCAGCCCAAGTTCAGCATCGCCACGCAGGACGCGCTGCGCAGCCTCGGCCACCTGGGCCTGGGCGCGGCGGGTGGCAACGGCTGCATCAACCCGATCGGTTCGGTGCAGGGCGTGGTGATCGACCTGCGCAGCGGCCGGCAGTACGGCGGCGCCGACCCGCGCCGCGAAGGCACGGTGATCGGCCTGAAGCCGCGCAAAAGCCGCGACCGCGACGACGACGGCGACGACTGACGACTGACGACTGACGAGTGAAGACGTGGAGCCCGGCGTTCAGTGAACGCCGAGTTTCATCATCAGCTTGAGGTACTCGAGCTGTGCGTTGAGCGACTGCAGTCGCTGCAGGAGTTCGTGCCAGCGCATCTCCTGCGCGTCGGCGCTGGAAGGTGGGCGCTGCGGATGGGGGTCGGGTGCGGCAGGCATGGCGAGAAGGTCCCGAGTGCTGTTGGCGGCATCGTCGCCGCCACTGCGGGGCCCGGCAATCCCGCGCTTCGGGTGGACCGGGATCGCCCTTACCAGGCGGTCTGGCAGGCCGTCACGCGCTCGCGCTGGGGCAGCGAAAGCATCCGGTTCACCTCGGAGTTGTAGGTGTTGCGGTAGGCCTCGGTCTTGCGGATCGCCGGCAGGTCGAGCTTGCGCTGCTCGACGGCGCGCTGCAGGATCTCCTGCCCCGGCTTGACGCTCTTGGCATCGATCGGCAGGCAGACGAACACCATCGCCTCGATGCCGCCGACGATCTGCTCGGCCGAACTCCCCGCGGCCAGGCTGGCCACAGACAGCGCCGCCAGCAGGGCCAGCGCTGCAGGGCGCGGCGTGAAGAGGGAGGGGGTCGTCATGGCGCCGGGCGGGAATGCAAGCCTGCGATTCTGCTCCCGGCCGGCCCCGGGTGCATCCCGCGTCCGCGGTGGCTCAGCCGGCGGCGCGGCGCCGGGCTGGCAGCAGGCGTTCCTGCTCGGGCAGGTCGGCGTCGCCGTCCATCTCGAGCGCCATCTGCGTGCAGACGGCGCGGCACAGCGTCACGGCGCGCTGGTTGGCGATGCGGTAGTAGATCTGCGTGCCTTCGCGGCGCCGGCCGAGGATCTGCGCCCGGTACAGCGTGCCCAGGTGCTGCGACAGGTTGGGCTGCGTGGTGTCGATCTGCGCGAGCAGATCCGACACATTGCGCTCGCCGTGGCACAGCGCCGACAGCAGCTTCAGCCGGATCGGCGTCGACAGCAGCGAGAACAACTCGGCGGCCGACTCGAACACGTCGTCGGCTGCGGGGCTCTCGGTGGTGGGCTCGGCGGTGGACATCGGGCGAGTCTAGCGCCGCCCCTCAACGGGGCCGCGCCTCGAAGTGGTAGTGGTCGCGGTCGAGCACGGCCGCCATCGCCGTCACCTCCTCCGGGAACAGGCTCAGATTCAGCTCGGTGCTGCAGTACTCGACCATGCCGCGCAGCGCGCCGGCATTGTTGATGCGCCCCTTGGGCCGGTAGATCGCGCTGCCGTCGCCGCCCACCCTGCGCACATGGCAGGCGCTGCACTGGTGTTCCTTGATCAGCTTCTCACCGAGCGGCAGGTCGGCGTCGCGAAAGATCGGCGCGCCCTGCGCCATGGCGAACGACGGTGCGGCGAGCCACAGTGCGAGCGATACGCATCTCAGGTACTTCATGTCGACTCCTTCGCGCTCGTTCAGCCGAGCTGCAGCAGCTCCATCACGTCTTCCTCGAACATCTCGCCCGGAATGGCCTGCTTGAGCCGACCGCGGCGGTCGACCAGCAGCGTCAGCGGGATGATGCGGCGCGTGCTGAGCGCGGCCGCCATCGCATCCTGGTCCAGGCTCACCGGGAACGCATAGCCGTTGGCGGCGAGGTAGCGGCGCACCGCGGCGGCATCGCGGTCGCGCGACACCGTCAGCACCTGCGGCCCGCCGTCGCCAGCGGCACGGTACAGCTTGTCGACATGGGCGTTGTGGCGCTTGCAGAACGGGCAGGTGACCGACCAGAACACCACCACCTGGGCGCGGTCGGCTGCGGGTGCCCAGCGTGCGCCGTCCAGCAGCGTCACCTCGGGCCAGCGCACGGGCTCGCCCGGTGCCGCCGGCGCGGCCTGCAGCGGCGCAGCGGCCACGGCAGCCAGGCTGCCCAGCAGGTGTCGGCGGGTGAGCGTCATTTCGCCTCGTGCTCCATCAGCAGGTAGGTGTTGTAGGCGTTGATGCGGTTGGCGGCGCGAAACAGCGGCAGCTGGTCGAATCGCGACCAGTCGGTCTTCGCGTACGCCTCCTCGAAGGGCTCCATGTTACGCGCGGCCTCGCCCATCGTGCGGCGCAGGTGCATCAGGTAGTCGCGTGTCATCTCCAGGTCGGCGCGAGCCGTGGTCGAGGCCGGGCCGTGGCCGGGCACGACCACGTCGATCGGGAAGGCCAGCAGGGCATCGAGCGCGGTGATCCAGTGGCCGCTGTCGGCCTGGCCGACGAAGGGCACGCGGCCGCGGAACACCAGGTCGCCGGCGAACAGCGTGCGCAGCTTCGGCACGTAGACCACCAGGTCCTCGGGCGTGTGCGAGGGGCCGACGGGTTGCAGACGGAACTCCACGCCGCCGATGCTCAGCGTGGTCGGTCCGTCGATCCAGCGGTCGGCCGGGATCAGCCGGGTGGTCTCGTCGATCCACGGGAACAGCTCCTCGCGGCTCGCCTTCAGCCGCTGCACCGCGGTGTCGGAGTTGAGGTAGCTGCCGGCCGCACGCTGCGCGATCACCGAGGCGCCTGCCGCCTTGAAGGCCTGCAGACCGTAGATGTGGTCGGCGTGGTAGTGGGTGACGATCACGTGGCGCACCGGCAGCGGCGTGATGCGGCGGATCTGTGCCAGCAGTTCCTCGGCGAGCGCGGGCGAGCCGAGGGCGTCGATCACCACCACGCTGTCGCCGGTGACCACGAAGCCGGCGTTGGAGATGTAGTTGCGGTTGGCCGACGAACCCAGTGCCGATCCGCCCTGCACCATCCACGCGCCGGGCGCCACCGGCACGGGCACAGGCGTGTCCTGCGCGTGGGCCGGCGCGGCGTACGGCAGCACGAGGAACATCAAGCAGGCGGCCAGGGTTTTCACGATCGCCGTCGGCGGCAAGTAACAGTACATTCGCATCGAGTGATATTTGAATCCCGCAGAAGCGTCTTTGGCAAGTGCATAAACCCGCAGCCTCCGGCGGGCTGTGCTTGGACCACAATGCGCGCCACCCACCCGCCGAGGAGACTCCCGATGCCCATCCGACTGTCCCTGGCCGCCGCCGTGCTGGCGCTGGCCGCTCCCTGGGCCCAGGCCCAGGACGCCCACCTGGCGCGCAATCTCGCGGCCACCTGCGCCAACTGCCATGGCACCAATGGCAACGTGCGCGGCAAGGACGTCAAGCCGCTGGCCGGGGTGGCCGCCGAGAAGATCCTCGCGCAGATCGCCGACTTCAAGAGCGGGGCGCAGCCCGCGACGATCATGCACCAGATCAGCAAGGGCTACACCGACGAGCAGCTCAAGCTGATCGCCGCCTACTTCGCCGCCCAGAAACCCGCCCCCTGAGGAGCCGCGCCATGAATGCAACGATGTTCTCGCGCCGGCGTCTGCTCGGCACCGGCGCCGCCCTCGGCGCGCTCTCGCTGGCCGGCTGCGCCACCACCGGCGGCCCGTCGATCGGCCGCGTGGTGGTGGTCGGTGGCGGCTTCGGCGGCGCCACCGCCGCGCGTTACCTGCGCCTGTGGGGCGGCAACGTCGACGTGACGCTGGTGGAGCGCAATGCCAGCTTCGTGTCGTGCCCGATCTCCAACCTGGTGGTCGGCGGCTACAAGCAGATCGGCGAGATCACCCGCGGCTACGAGGGCCTGAAGGCCGCCGGCGTGAAGGTCGTGCAGGGCGAGGTGGTCGCGATCGACGCCGCCGGCAAGACCGTGCGCCTGGCCGACGGCAGCACGCTGCCCTACGACCGGCTGATCGTCTCGCCCGGGGTCGACTTCATGACCGAGGCCGTGGGCGGGCTGGCCACGACGGCGGCGCAATCGAAGATCCTGCACGGCTGGAAGGCCGGGCCGCAGACGGTGGCGCTGCGCCAGCAGCTCGAATCGATGCGCGACGGCGGCGTGTTCGCGATCTCGATCCCGAAGGTGCCGTACCGCTGCCCGCCCGGGCCGTACGAGCGCGCCTGCGTGGTGGCCTCGTACCTGAAGCAGGCCAAGCCGAAGTCGAAGGTGCTGGTGCTCGACGCCAACCCGGAAGTGCAGTCGAAGAAGGCGCTGTTCGAGAAGGCCTTCAAGGAACGCTACGACGGCGTCCTCGAGTACCGGCCCAATGCCGAACTGAAGGAAGTCGATGCCAACAGCGGCACCGCCCGCCTCGAATTCGAGGACGTGAAGGCCGACGTGCTCAACGTGATCCCGCCGCAGCGCGCCGGCGACATCGCCAAGGCGGCCGGCCTGATCAACGTGAACAATCGCTGGGTCGGCGTGAACTGGCTGACCATGGAGTCCACCGCCGTACCGGGCGTGCATGTGCTGGGCGATGCCACCTTTCCGGCGCCGACCATGCCGAAGTCGGGCCACATGGCCAACCAGCATGCCAAGGTGGCGGCGGCGGCGATCATCCAGCTGCTCAGGGGCGAGGCGGTCAACGCGACGCCGGTGGTGATGAACACCTGCTACAGCTTCGTGACCGGCCGCGATGTGATCCACGTGGCCTCGGTGCACCAGTACAACGCCGAGCAGAAGACCTTCCTGCCGGTGCAGGGCGCGGGCGGCGTGTCGGCCGCGGCCAACCAGGTGGAAGGGCGCTACGCGCTGTCCTGGGCCGACAACATCTGGGCCGATGCCCTCGGGGCCTGATTCGCCGGCGGGCTACTGCAGCCCGCTGACGTAGGACGACACCGCCTTCAGTTCCAGCTCGGTGAGCTTGGAGGCCACCGAGTGCATCACCGCGTTGTCGTTGGTGCGTTCGCGGCGGCTGAAGGCCTTGAGCTGGTTCTCGACGTACTGCGCGTGCTGGCCGCCCAGGCGCGGCATCTTCTCGGTGCCGTGGCCGGCAGCGCCGTGGCAATCGGCGCACGGCGCCACGCCGGAGTACGGGTTGCCGCGCTGGTAGATGAAGCGGCCCATCTGCGCGAGATCGGCGTCGGCCACCGTGTGCTTGTGCGCGGGCTTCGACTCGAAGTACATGCCCAGCAGCCGGAAGTCGTCGGCCGACAGGTCGGCGACCATGGCCTGCATGGTGTCGTTCTTGCGCTTGCCGGCCCGGTAGTCGGCCAGCTGGCGCGCCACGTAGCCGGCGTGCTGGCCGGCCAGGCGCGGGAACACCGGGCTGGAGCTCTCGCCTTCGAGTCCGTGGCAGACGAAACACTTGCCTTCGACGATCTCGACGGCGCGCGACAGGTCGGCGGCCTGCGCGGCGCCGAACAGGGTGGTCAGGGTCAAGGTGAGCAGGTGTCGTCGCATGGCGGTGTCTCGAGCGGCGTGGTGCGTGGTGCGAAAGGGTGGCTCAGCCGAAGGCGCGGCTGCGTGGCACGGGTTGGTCGCCCAGGTGCGGCTGGGCGGCCTCGAGGCCGCGCTGGTCGATGAAGCGGTCGGTGAGTGCGGCGGCCGCCCACATCGCGCTCAGCGTGACCCAGGACGTGATGGTGAACACCGCAGCCCCCGACAGGCCGGCCCCGACCGCGCAGCCGCCGGCCGTCATGCCGCCGAAGCCCATCAGCACGGCACCGACGAGGTAGCGCCGCATCGACGCGGCGCCGGAGAAGCCCTCGAGCTTCAACTCGCCGAACAGCGCGGCGGCGACGAAGGCGCCGAGAAACACGCCGGGCACCAGGCCGAAGTCGAAGGTCGGCGGCCGATCGGGCGCGAACAGCACGCGGCTGAGCACCTCGGCCGACGGGCCGGTGAAACTCAGCGCCTGGATCGGCGCCAGGCCCGCTTCCATCGAGGTGGCGGCCACCGACGCGGTGAACCACCACGCCCCGGCGATCGCCAGGCCGACGGCGCTGGCACCGGCCCAGCCCCAGGGTGCGACCTTCTGGCGGCGAGCCCAGACGACGGCGGCGACCAGCCACACGGCAGCGAAGATCAGCGCGCCACCGCGGCCCAGGCCGGTGAGCACGGTGAGGTCGCGCGAGGCGCCGCCTTCCACCGTCCACCACGCGGAAATGTGCTCGCGCCACGGCGCCAGCGC
Organism: uncultured Piscinibacter sp.; assembly: GCA_964628175.1. Lineage (GTDB taxonomy): Bacteria > Pseudomonadota > Gammaproteobacteria > Burkholderiales > Burkholderiaceae_C > Piscinibacter. The sequence goes on from CAZVLY010000007.1 coordinate 30,356, forward strand.
GCCCTGCCAGGCGGCCTGCGCGGTGACGGCGAACACCAGGCCCGAGAGCACCGAGCGCAGGTTGCCCTGGGCGGCCAGCACCAGCAGCCGGCTCGAGCAGCCGCGCGCGAGGATCATGCCGATGCCGAAGAGGGCGCCGCCGATCGCCGCGCCCGACAGGCTGCCGCGCGCTGCGAGCTGGCGTGCCGTGCTCACGTCCATCGCGCCGAACGCGATGAGCGACTGCGTGGCCAGCAGCGCGATCGCGAAGGCGAACAGCCACACGGTGAGCTTGCCGCCGGGCATGCCGCGCGCGAACTCGATCACCGCCGAGCGCAGGCAGAAGCGCGAGCGCTGCGCGAAGAAGCCGAACACGAAGCCGATGAACAGCCCACCCGCCGCCAGCAAGGGCGCCTGGCCGAACCGTTCGAGCAGGGCTTCGAGGCTCATCGCCGTGGCGTGCCGGTCAGGGCTTGATGTAGGCCGCGCCCTCGCGCTGCAGCTTGGCCACCCGCACCACGCCCGAGGGCGTGAAGGCGGCCTCCTCGATGAACTGCTCGCGCTTGAGGCTGCGGTTCTTCAAGGTGATCTCGCAGACCTCGAACTTCACGCCGCGCGCCACCAGCTCCTGCACCGCCACCTCGTAGGGGTTGCCGTTGCGGTCCTTGGCGTCCTTCATCAGGAAGTCGACGCCGTTGGCATGCGTCACCGCGGTGATCTTCGCGGACGGGTCCACGTCGAGATGGTTCTTGATGTTGCGCAGGCCCTTGAGCGCCTGCGCGGCGGCGTCGTCGAAGTGGTAGACGACCTTGTCCTGCGCCATCGCGCCAGCGGCGGCAAGCGACAGCGCGAGGGCGATGAAGAGTCGGCGGATCAGCATGGTCGTCTCCTGTTGGATGCTGGAGCTCAGACGAGCCCCGGGTTGCCCTGCACGCCGATCAGTCGCGGCGTGTTGATGCGCCGCGGCGCTACGCGGCCCTTGGCCTTGAGCCACTGTTCCACGACGTCCCAGACGGGCTTGTTGCCGGCCGTCTTCGCTTCTTCGGCCACCGGTGCCCAGCCGGCCACCTTGTAGGTCTTGGCCGCGTCGATCGCCTTGCCGTCCAGGCGCATGTCGGTGATGCGCGCGCCCATCTTCGCACCCGGCTCGATGGCATAGGTCAGGCCGCCCACGCGCACCATGTCGCCGCCCTGCTGGTAGTAGGGGTCGGGGTTGAAGAGGTTGTCGGCCACGTCCTCGAGCACGGTCTTGATCATCTCGCCGCTCATCGGCGTGACGGTGGCGTACGAGTAGGTGGTGGCCAGCTGGTCCATCATCAGCTCGCGCGTGATCGCCTCGCCGGGCAGCAGGCTGGTGCCCCAGCGGAAGCCCGGCGAGAAGGCGATCGGTGCGCCCTGGACTTCCATCAGTGCGTCGCAGACGAGCTGGTCCCAGCTGCCGTTGAAGTTGCCGCGGCGGTACAGCGTGCCGTCGGTCACGGCCAGCTTCTCGGCCAGCTTGCTCTCGTAGGGCGCGCGGATCTTCCGGATCAGCGCGGCCATCTCGGCATCGGGCTGGATCTGGTTGGCGAACACCGGCAGCAGCGTGTAGCGGAAGTCGGCCACCTTGCCGTTCTTCACGTCGAAGTCGATCACGCCGAGGAACTTGCTGTTGCTGCCGGCGTTGGTGACGATCGTCGTGCCGCCGGCGTTCTTCACCAGCACCGGCACGGGCATGCCGTCGTGCGTGTGGCCACCCAGGATGGCGTCGATGCCGCGCACGCGCGAGGCCATCTTCAAGTCGACGTCCATGCCGTTGTGCGACAGCACCACGACCACCTGCGCGCCCTTGCCGCGCGCTTCGTCGACCATCTTCTGCAGGTTTTCGTCCTGGATGCCGAAGCTCCAGTCGGCCACCATGTAGCGCGGATTCGCGATCGGCGTGTAGGGGAAGGCCTGGCCGATGATCGCCACCGGCACGCCGTTGATCGGGCGGATCACGTAGGGCGCGAACACCGGGTCGCCGAAGTCGGTGGTCTTCACGTTCTGGGCGACGAAGTCGACCTTGCCCTTGAAGTCCTTCTCGACGATCTCCTTCACCCGCTCCATGCCGTAGGTGAACTCCCAGTGGCCGGTCATCACGTCCACGCCGAGCAGCTTGCAGGCGTCGACCATGTCCTGCGCGTTCGTCCACAACGAAGTGGCCGAGCCCTGCCAGGTGTCGCCGCCGTCGAGCAGCAGCGCGCCCGGGCGGCTGGCCTTCAGTCGCTTGACCAGCGTGGCGAGTTCGGCGAAGCCGCCGACCTTGCCATAGCGCTGCGAGGCGGTCTCGAAATCGAGGAAGGTGTAGGCGTGCGCCTGCGGGGTGCCGGGCCGCAGCCCGGCCTTCTTGAGCAGGTGCTCGCCCACCAGGTGCGGCAGTTCGCCGGCCATGCTGCCCAGCCCCAGGTTCACGCTGGGCTCGCGGAAGCGGATCGGCAGCAACTGCGCGTGGCAGTCGGTCATGTGCAGCAACGACACCTGGCCGAACTTCGGCAGGTCGTACAGCGCCTGCTCGGCGGTGGCGGCATCCGCATCGGCGTGGCGCGCCAGGCCCATGCCGGCCACGCCGGCGGCGCCCAGCACCTGCAGGAACTCTCGCTTGCTCAGGCTCATGATAAGTGTTGACTTATGTTTTGGATCGCAAAAAGCCCGCGGCTGCGGGCTCTTCGGCCGTCACTGGTTGACGGGGGATTTCGGGTCGAGCAGAAGGGCCATCACGTGGCGCAGCTGTTCTTCGGTGAGCAGCTTCGCATGGCCGAAGCGCGGCATGTTCGAGCAGGCCGCGTAGGCCTTGCTGTTCCACATCTTGCCCCAGGTGTACTGCACGATCGCGGCGCTGGCCGGGTCGGCCACGTCCTTCACGCCGCGGTTCTTGCCGTAGTTGTAGAGGCTCGGGCCGATGGTGCCGTAGGAGATCTCCTTCTTGTCGATCTGGTGGCAGTTGTAGCAGTTGGCGCCGTTGGCCTTGGGGTCGGCGGAGGCGTCGGTCCAGGTCATGCCGCGGCCGCTCTGCGCGAGCTTCTCGCCCTCGCGCCAGTCGCCCAGGTACTGGCCGCCGGCGGGCCACTGGATGCTGGCCAGGGCCTCGGCCTCGATCTGCTTGGCGACCGCCTCCGCGGGCGCCTTGTCGGACGAGCAGGCGCGCTGGCCGAGGTCCTGGTTGAGGCGGTCGGCCTTGGCGATGCCCTCGTCGCGGAACGAGGCCTTCATCAGGTCCAGCGTGAGCTTGTCGAGGTCCTGCGCGGAGGGCGTGGAAGCGCACCCGGCGACGATGGCGGCGGCAACGCAGGTCGCGGCGACGAGGAGAGTCTTGTTCATCGTGGTGTTCATTCCGGTCTCAGCGCTTGATGGCCGGGGCGATGGACTCGGCCCCCTTGGCGTTCACGCCCATGTACACCCCGAGCGCGACGGTCGGCTCGCTGCCGAAGCCGGGGAACGGGAAGCGCTGCTGGCGGTAGCAGTCGTTCAGGCGCAGTTGCATGCCCCACATCTGGCCGTTGCTCACGCGGTAGGCCGGCCAGGCGGCGAAACCGATGCCGTCACCCGGGTTCTTCGTGAGGTTGGGCAGATCCTGCAGGCGGATGCGCTTGCCGTCCTCGCCGTGGCAGGACGCGCAGGAGAAGTCCATCGGCCCGCCGCGGTAGAAGAACACCCGCTTGCCGACCTCGTACATCTTCTTCTCTTCGCCGTGCCCCTGCGGCAGGTTGAAGCGCATGCCGCGCGACTCGGCAGCGATCCAGGTCGCCAGCGCGGTCACGTTGTTCTGCTCGCCCTTGCCGAACGGCGTCTTGGCGATCGCCGCGCCGTCGAAGCCCTGCAGCGTTTCCATGCAGGTGACCAGGCGCGTCTCCAGGTCCTGCACCTTCTTCGTGTCGGCGAAGTAGCGCGGCAGTTCGACGAAGGCGCCCTTGACGACACCCGGGCCCTTGCCGAGGTCGCACTTCTCGAGCGACACGTTCTTCGGGCCACGCTTCTGTTTCCAGAGGTCTTCGCCCTTGGCCTCGAACAGTTCGGCCGGGTTGCCGTCGGCCAGCATCGCGCGGTACTCGGCGATGCCGTCGGCGGCGCTCTTCTGGCCGAAGGCGGCCGCCGAGACAGCGGCCAGGAAGGTGGTGGCAAGGAGTCGGCGCATGGTGCTCAGCTCACCGTGGCTTCGTCGGTGCGCGTGTCACCCTTGTTGTCCTTCCAGGTGATCGCGACCTTGTCGCCGGCCTTGGCGCCCTTGATGACGAACTGCAGGAACGGGTTCTTCGCGACGGACGGGCCCCACTGGGCCGTCATCACCGGCTTGCCGTTGTGGTTGGCGGTGACTTCCTGGATGAACCAGGCGGGGATCACCTTGCCGGCCGCGTCCTTGCGCTGCCCGGTTTCCATCTCGTGGCTCATCAGCACGCGAACGGTGGTCTTGTCACCGGCGGCTTGGGCGCGAATGCGCATCGGATCTGCCATGTTGTATCTCCTTCGATTCAGGTGGGGGCGTGGCGGGGTGCTGAACGATCAGCCGCCGCAACCACCCAGGGTGACCTTGATTTCCTTCTGCGCGAAGAACACCTTGTTGTCGGCGGTGATCACCACGGCGATCACGTTGGACGACTGGCCCATC